>NZ_JAYKGW010000223.1:0-31098 GCF_035285525.1 Okeania sp.
GATTCCTCTATGAAGTTGCCCTGAATACAATACTAAAAATATACATAGCCATAAGAAATTATTTGTCAGAAAAAACTGTAGGGGTTTGGTCTCCAAACCCTCTACAAACCCTGAATAAATCTAAGAGCATTGACAGATAAAAGTATAAGTATTCAACCGGACATAATATTACCCCACATTCCGACTACTTCCTCTATAACTTCTATTTCTCCTAAACTTCTAACTACTCCCTATCTTTTCTAACAAAAATTTATGAAATTAATATTACTAGACAGTCATCTATAAATTAGTTGACAATTTCTTAATTATATGCTTAAAAGCTATGTTGAATTTTTAATAATCTCAATACTTACACAAAGGTACTAAATATAGAGTTAAAAAACGATTGCGCCATAGTTTTAAGCACTATATCTAGGGTGTCTGGGTAAGTCCTATCTATTTAAACTTCTCTTAAACATCAACTGCTAATATACGCTCGGTGTTCAAACAAATAAACTAGGAAATTTAATGAGTAGCCCAAAACTCAGACCATTAGGTACTTACGAGACAGGACTCTTCGATGAGAGTGCTGCTGAAATTGTTGCTTATGACTCCAATACACAAAGAGCGTTTGTTGTCAATGCCAATAGTGCCACTATTGATGTATTAGACATTAGTAACCCTGCTAACCCAACTCGCATAAATCAAATAGAAGTTTCTGGTGCAGGTGCTAATAGTGTTGCAGTTAATGACGATGGTATTGTTGCAGTTGCAGTTGAACCTAACAACAAACAAAACCCAGGAAGAGTGGCCTTCTTTGATGCTGATGGTACTAAACTCGGTCAAGTTACCGTAGGTGCATTACCAGATATGCTTACCTTTACCTCCGATGGTACAAAGGTATTAGTGGCAAATGAAGGAGAACCTAACAACGACTATACTAACGACCCCCAAGGTTCCGTTAGCATTATTGATATTTCTGGTGGAGTAGAAAGTTTAACTCAAGATAATGTCTCTACCGCTGACTTTACTGCTTTCATCGGTCGCGAAGCAGAATTACGTTCCCGTGGCGTGCGGATATTCGGACCTGATGCAAATGCAGCTCAAGACTTTGAACCAGAATATATTGCTGTTTCTCCTGATGACACTACAGCACTTGTCACTCTCCAAGAAAATAATGCTGTAGCAGTGATAGACATTGCCAATGCAACTGTTTTAGACGTTCTCCCATTAGGAGTAAAAGATTACAGTCGCGGTCTGCCTAACTTAACACAATTTCAATTTTCTGACCTGCCAGTTTTAGGTAGAACCGAAGGCGGTCAAGATATTCTCCTGGGTGGTTTATCAGGATTATGGTTTGAAGGTGAAGACGAAAACGGTAACTTACAATTTGTGACCGTACCAGACCGGGGACCTAATGGCGCACCCACAGATGTAAACGGTGATGGAGAAAACGACAGACCATTTGCTCTGCCAGACTATCAAGCAAGAATTGTTCGCTTTACCTTAGATGAAGGTAGTGGCGATATTGAAATCACTGAAGAAATTATTTTAACTAGAGAAGACAACGGAGAGACAGTTCCCATAACAGGTTTACCTAATATTGAAGGAATAGACGAGATACCAGTAGATCTTTCTGGTAACGTCCTAGAATATGACCCCTTCGGTGCAGACATGGAAGGTATTGTTATCAACCCTGCTGACAACACTTTCTGGACTGTAGATGAATATCGACCTGCTATCTACCAATTTGATACTAATGGTTCACTGCTAAACCGTTTCGTACCAGAAGGAACAGCAGCACTAGCAGAACCAGCAGAAGCACCAGGAACTTTTGGTACAGAAACCCTACCTGCAGAATATTCCAACCGTCGCTCGAACCGTGGTTTTGAAGCAGTTGCATTGGATACAGACGAAGGTATTTTGTATAGCTTTATTCAAACACCTCTAGCAAATCCCGATCGCGAAACTTCGGACAACTCCAGCATTATCCGAATGCTAGGTATCGATCCCACTAATGGAACACCCGTAGCAGAATATGTCTACCTGCTAGAAAAACCTGATATCGGTGCTGGTCCGGTTGTTGATAAAATTGGAGATGCTGTCTACGATCCAGAAACTGGTAACTTCTTTGTTGCCGAAAGAGACTCTTCTGTCGATCCTACTGGCAAAAAGTTTATTTTTGAGATTGACCTCACAGGTGCAACTAACTTACTTGCTGATAGTGCGCCAAGTTTACCAAACGGTGAAACTCTGGAACAACAAACTGCAGACAGTTTAGCAGCAGTAGGTATTCAAGCAGTTAATAAAATTAAAGTAACTAACCTACCTTCCATTGGTTACACTGCTGGAGACAAAGTAGAAGGTTTATCTTTATTACCAGACGGACGGTTAGCGGTACTGAACGATAATGACTTCGGTTTATTAGATGAAGAAATTCCAGTTGATGGTACTGTTCCTCTTAACCCCGCTCCAGTACCAGTCGTTCTAGGTATAGTTGATTTCTCAACCCTAAGTAATCAACTTGACCCAAGCGATCGAGATGGTGGAATCAATCTCAATAACTGGCCTGTGTTCGGGTTATTCCAACCAGATAGTATTGCTTCTTTTGAGATAGATGGTGAAACCTACTATATAACAGCAAATGAAGGAGATTCCAGAGATTATGATGGTTTCTCAGAAGAAGTACGGGTAGCAGATGAGGAATATGTACTCGATCCTGAAACTTTTGATGTTGATGCCATAAAAGATGAAACTGCTCTAGGTCGTTTGCAAGTAACAATCACAGAAGGAGACCTTGATGGTGATGGCGATTTCGACCAAATATTTGGTTATGGCGGTCGCTCTTTCAGTATCTGGGATGCTACTGGTAACTTGGTGTTCGATAGTGGTGATGCTTTTGAACAAATTACTGCTCAAGATTTCCCTGATAACTTTAATTCTGACAACGACGAAAATTCTTTTGATACTCGTAGCGATGCCAAAGGACCTGAACCTGAAGCTGTAACTATAGGAGTTTTAGACGATCAAACCTATGCTTTTATTGGTTTAGAGCGTATGGGTGGAATTATGGTTTATGATGTCAGCGAGCCGACAGCACCAACTTTTGAGCAATATATCAATAACCGTGATTTCACAGCAGATGTTCAGACCAGTGCAGCAGGAGATTTAGGACCTGAAGGTTTAGCGTTTATTTCCCCAGAAGATAGTCCTAATGGAGAAGCGTTATTAGTAGTTGCGAATGAAGCTAGTGGTACTACTACTATTTATGAGTTTTCTCCAAACGACAAAATCATGGGAAGTTCTGGTGCTGACACTTTGAGTGGTTTCGGTGGAGACGATACTATTAGAGGTGGTGCTGGCAATGATAATATTAACGGCAACCGTGGAAATGACCGCATTAGTGGTGGTGATGGTAATGACCGTGTGAATGGTGGTTTAGAAAACGATACTATTCTTGGTGGTGCTGGAAATGATACCTTAATTGGTCGTTTGGGTAATGACCGGATGTTAGGAGGTAGTGGAGAAGATACTCTCAGTGGTGGTCAAGGTCGCGATCGCCTCAATGGTGGTCCTGATGATGATGTCTTGACTGGTGGTGCGAGTATTGACAGCTTTATTTTTGCTAGCAATAGTGCATTTAGTGAGGCAAACTTAGGAGTAGATGAAATTACGGATTTCAATCCTGAGTTAGATTTGATTCTACTTGACTTAAGAACTTTTACAGAAATTACTACTGCTTCTGGTGAAAATATTGGGAATGAGTTTGCTATTGTAGGAAGTAATGGTGCTGCTGCTACCAGTAACGCTATGATTGTTTACAATTCTAATAATGGTGGTTTGTTGTACAATGCTAATGGTAATGCAGGTGGTTTTGGAGATGGCGGTCAGTTTGCAACTCTAACTGATGCTCCTGACCTCGCAGCAGAAGATTTTGTGATCAGATAATATCAAATCCGGTAGGGGTTTGGTCTCCCAACCCTCGCCTAACTCTCTCCAAAACCCCTACCAACTATGAATTTTCCCCAATTTAGAGAAATGCTATAGCTAATATCAAATCCGGTAGGGGTTTGGTCTCCCAACCCTCTCCAAAACCCCTACCAACTATGAAATTTAACCACGAATGGCGATAGGAATTATATTACTCAGAAACCAACGGATTTGATATAAGACAAGAAAGGAAGAAAATTTAACAGAAAGAAAAATCTTAAATATAGTAAATATTTCCGTTCTTCCTTCTTCCTTCTTACTCAGAATAAGTATAAAACCATAATGAATAATCTTCTAATAATTCTGAATTAGTAGAATCTTCTGCCACAGTTTCCAAATCAGCTAATGGCAATGTAAATTTGCGCTGATCTGTCGTGCGTTCCAACACAGCTAAAATTCCGTAATCTACATCAAATTTACTATCCAACTTTAACAAATTAAATTCATCTGTATAAGATGGTTGTGTCTTTTTTAGCTTTTGATATTCTTTTTGATATTCCTTTTTATTTCCCGGACCTATTGTATAATATTCCTCCCATTCAAATTCTTCCGTACCTGTAACTAAACAAGGAATTGTCAGATTTTGCTTGAGATATTTTAAATACTTTTTTAAATTAGTTAAATCAACTTCTAAATCTGTAGTTCTCAAAACTTCCTCTAATTTTTGTTCAAAAACTTCCCAATGAACTTGTTCTGCTTCATCATCATCTTCCATCCCTTGAAAAGCACCTATCTGCTGTAAAAATTTTTCAATAGGTATATTTATAGTTATATTTTCTGCGCCATTTACCTTAGCAGATTTTCTTGATACAATAGTCTCATCAATTATAATTGGTTTCAGCTTCCCGGTATCAGGTTGAGACTTGTTTTTATTTGGTTTTTGATTAGATTTTGACATCAAGTTTTTACCTTATTGAGGTTGATAATTTTAAAGAATATAAATAATAAAAAAAATTCAGATAACTTAACGGCAGATTCCATTTTTACACCCACGCTAGCCAGATACTCCCTACTTACGAAGATGAAGATCTAATTATTAAATCTTTAGTTCTGATGCTGGGAATTTACTATATCTTTCCAATGGATAATTGATAATGAAAGAGTTTTTTTAAATCTCAGGACTGACGTTGCTTTGCGTAAGTTCTGAATTTCTAATTTTCTAATGCTATAATTATTCATTACTTATTATTCATTATCAATTATTAATTAATAAATAGTAAACTATGACACAAACAGCACAATCTCCAGAACCGATAATTTATCAAGGACAATTCGGAGATTTTACCATTACAAAAAGCGATCGCCAGGGTGTAATTATTTACCGTATTGGCTTAATGATAGCTGCTCTTAGTTTTGCATTAGGCAGCGCTTTGGTACTATGGCAAGGTAATAATCCTACTGTTATTCAAACATTAACACCTCTGATGGTCTGTTTTTGTCTGGGCTTAGGTATTAGTTTGGCCACGATTCATATTTATATGGCCATATTACACCAAATACTCCAGCTATTTTGGTTTATAGGGACTATTGCCACGGTAATTTTTGCAATTAATGGCAGTGAGCCTCTTGCTCTAGTAGTTTACAACAATCCGGTTACTATTTTTGGTGTTGGTTTTATCTTTGCTGCTTTAACTGGTATTTACTTCAAAGAAGCTATTTGTTTTAACCGTTTAGAAACTAAATTCCTGACACCTTTAGTTCCCTTTTTACTCCTATCTCATTTAGGTAGTTTTCTATCTATTGAAGCGAAGGAGTTTTTATTAGGAACTTGGGCGTTTTTATTTATAGTTTTTGCTATTCGCAAGGCATTCCAACAAATACCTCCAGATATTGGAGATAAGAGTGTTTTTGAATATTTACATCAACAAAAAAATCAGGCGTAGGAATGTTTCCACAAATTAGGAGTCATTTCAGGTGTAGGTTGGGTTGTTCGCGCACTTCGTTGCGAAGCATGGAACGAAACCGAAAAATAATAACGTTTTGTTGGGTTTCACGCTGTATCAGTCTACTAGATTGTCATATTTTATTGTAGGGGTTTAGTTTCCAAATTTCTTATCTGTTCGGGTTTGGAGACCAAACCCCTACAGTCTTTTTCACGAATTATTTCATATTGCTAGAATTGTGGTTTATTAATCTGAAAAGTGCTGTCAAAAAAAAAATTTCTGGCATGGGAGCAAGATACTCCCACTCTTATGGATTATACAGCGCTTTCCACCTGCCTTCATATCAAACTCGCCGACATAATATCCATCGTAACTCCATAGGTGGTTTACCATTCGCCAAGGGAAATATATCTCTACCAGTCGCCCAACTTTCAAACCAACTGGTGGGAGGCCATGCTGTTTCTGGTAAATGCTGACGTTCGTATTCTATAACTAACTGATTAGAAATTATTTCTAAAGGTAAACCTGCCATTGCTTTGGTTAACTCGGCACATGTAAACAAACTCGACCAACATAACTGCGCCATATCTCGCACTAACTTATCTGGTACATATTCATCTACTGCCAAAAACATATTGAATAACAGCAAACCCCCAGAGCAAATAACATCAGACATTTTTGCCAGAAATAACCTTAAGTCATCCACATCCCGAAAATGAGATACTACTTCCACAGCGATCGCTAACTGATAAAAAGCTGGTTGCAGCCTTGTTAGTGGATCGAGAATATCCCCCTCCATGACATTTATTGGTAAATTTTCTGTAGCGATCGCTTTGTGCAACTCTTCAATAAAAGTAGGGGTTAACTCCAGAATATCTACATAATGACCGTTTCGCGCCAAAGGTAAAGCATTCCTACCTGTTCCTCCTCCTACATCCAATATTTTTAAAGCACCATTTTCACTCAACTCTCCCACAACTGCTAACACTTTAGCATCAGGATGAGAACCAAATAAAGGAGGCTTTCTTTTCTCTACCCAATACTTATACTCTTCTGCTAAAGTTGGAGTGCGAATATTTACTTGACAAGCCATACCTTTTTTGGGAGGCTTCACTAATTCATATTGAATAACTAACATGGAAGTTGCAGAAGCATTAAATCCTTCTACCAACTTTGTTTCTAGCATTTTTCGCAATTGTTGTTTTCTTTCATCAGGCATTGGTCTACCCAAATGAGAGAATAAATTTTCGACAATATTCATATAATATTCCAGCATACCAGGCAGACAAGGAACTATCAGCTCACCATGACCCGAAATGTAGCTATCAAGCTTATAAGCAATAGCTTTTTTGAGAATAGCTGGAGAAGTTACCAGTGGCAGTTGGTCATTTATTGGTAATGTCTGTTTTTGGTTCATTAGCAATTTTAGGGAGCAGGTAAGAGGAAATAGTGCGAGCATCTTGCTCCCGCTTGAAGGAGCAGGTAAGAGAAATAGTGCGAGCATCTTGCTCGCGTTTGAGAGAGTAGGAAGTAGAAGGAAAGAATTAACAGATAGCAATCCTAAATTGGGTATAAGATTTTCAGGAATAAAGCCATGAATGCTATTGGCATGGTGTGTTAGCGGTAGCTTCACCGACCGACACACTATATATAGTACCTTTGCTTAAGTCCTGATTTTATCTAACGGGGTTTGGTCTCCAAATCCCTGAGTGCTTCGGTTTGGAGACCAAACCCCTACAGTTTGTTTCTCACCTATGATTTTATATCCCTATATCTACAATAGTTGAAATAGTTGATTAAATTTTTGATTTTTGGAAAAGTCAAATAGACATCTCAAAACAATAGAGAAAAGGGAAAAATAATTAGCTTGATTTTTGATGTTTGGAAAAGTTTAGTATAAAAGTTTAGTATCGGAGTTGCGAATAAATTTAGGACTTTCTCACTCCTAACTTCTAAATTTTGACTTCAATAGGAGTCGCGAAGGAATTTAGGACTTTCTAACTCCTGACTCCTGACTTCTGACTCCTGAATTATGACTTTAATTAGTGCCTGCAAAAACTATTTCTGGTTCTGGAAACTTTTTCTGAGCTTCTGACAGTGGCCTTCTTCTGCCTTCTTCTTGCCAATAGTTAATTAATTCAGTAGCCTTATTTAGTAGATCTACCCGATCTATTTCGGAAATCCAATGCTTGGCTTCCATTTCTGTTCTTAGTTGTTCCCAAGCATCGTTCCTAGGCCAGAAAAAGTAACAAGTTAAAGGACTGGTACCACTTCCTACCACTTGATCTACGGCAACTCCTACATTATCGTCTAACCAGACTACTTTTAATATAAATTTGGACAATTTACCTCCTGAGCCAATTTTAGGCTATTTTTTCAACTTTAAACACACAAATTTTCATTATACCGTAAAAATGTAATTATGAACAAAGCAATTTTAGTTTTTGATATTGATGGTGTGATTCGGGACGTGGGTGGCTCTTATAGACGGGCGATCGCTGATACGGTAGAGCATTTTACATCCCCTGCATTTCGCCCCACTCTGACAGACCTTGACCAGCTTAAATCTGAGGGTGTTTGGAATAATGACTGGGAGGCTTCGCGGGAGTTAGTTTATCGCCATTTTGAGAAACAAGGTAAAAAACGGGAAGATGTAGATTTAGATTATCAAAAGTTAATCGCTTTTTTTCAGTCTCGTTATCGGGGTGTAGATGAGAATAACTGGAATGGTTATATTTGTGAGGAACCTTTGTTGGTAAGTTCTGGTTATTTTGAGCGGTTGACGGAAGCAGGGTTTTCTTGGGGATTTTTTAGTGGAGCGATGAGAGCAGAGGTTGCTTATGTTTTGGAAGGAAAGTTAAATTTGCTTTCTCCAGTTGTGGTAGCGATGGAAGATGCTCCGGGAAAACCAGACCCAACAGGTTTGTTTACAGTGATAGAGCAGTTAGAACAACAACATGGTTTTGATGAAAATCTACCTGTGATTTATGTTGGGGATACGGTGGGAGATATGTATACAGTCGAAAATGCTAGTCAAAAGATGCCATCGAGAACTTGGATGGGGGTGGGTGTGCTGCCTCCCCATGTTCAGGATGGTGGGGAAAGAGAAAAAGTTTATGTTGGTAAGTTACTGGAGGCAGGTGCAAAAGTGGTTTTGCATAATATTGAAGAGTTGTCTGTAGAAGCGATCGATAATTTAATAAATATATAATTACAGCAATGCATGAGGATCGTGAGGTACAGTTATTTGCAGTTCAGCCTTCGTTTGCTGTAACAATCAGGATCTTGAACTGCAAAAATCAATAACAGACTTCCAGTCTTTAACAAATAATGAGGTACTTCACGCACTTGTTTCCTTTTATATTAGGACTTACGCAAAGAAACCCCGTTTCTAGGAGAAACGGGGTTTCTGGGTTCAGTTGCAATAGATGTAGGTTGGGTTGAGGGACGAAACCCAACAACCATCTTTCTCTCCTCTTCCCTAATAGACATCTCTAGAAAAGAGGGAGTAGAGAGTAGGGAGTAGGGAGTAGGGGGAAAGAATAGATGATTTTTGTACGATTATTGATTTAATTTTTTATTTCTGGAGATGTCTAATAGACATCTCCAATAATAATAGGACTTACGCAAAGGCAGTAGATATGGAGTATCGGTGCGTTAAGCTACGCTTTTCATGTCGCGCAGGGTTTCGGCGCTTGAGCCGACATATAAAGCGGAGCTTTGCGGAACGCAAAACTCACCCTACCAATAGCGTTCATGGCTTTAGTCCTGAATAAAAAGTAAAACCAAAATAGAAAATGTTAGAAAAACATAGCGAATAGCATATTCTGAAAGACTTTTAGAGCCATAATCCCTAATTTTGGGGTGTATAATGAAACAGCCCTGCCTTGAAAGGGGAGGCTTGAGACCTTATTTCTTGGTCATATTAATAAATTTGAATTCATCACAATCTATTAATGTTAGATTGAGTTATAAACTCTAAATCTTATCGAGAATGACTTACAGAATTTAGCATTATTTCTTTCAATTCTAACTTAACTTGTTCATATTCCACATAAATTTTATCTAATAGCTCCAATGCTCCTTCAGTCATTTTGGCTCGACCTAAAATTTCCATTTCTCTACAAATTTCTGATAAATTGTATGCTCCGATGCTACCACAACTTCCATTTAAGGTGTGAGCTTGTAATGTCATTGCTACTACATCTTTTTCTTGGATCGCAATTGCAATTTTGTCCAATTGTTTAGAGCTTTCCTCTAGAAAAATTTCACCCATATTCTCAATAAAACTATCTGCATCTTCCCCAAACATATCTCGAAATTTATCTAAAGCATCTGGATCGATTGCAGGTTTAGTTGGTTTGAAATTGGTTTGGCTAGAAATTTCACTCTCAAAGTCTTGATGCTTAAGTTTCTCAAAATCTCCATTTGCATCTGAGATTTGGGCAAATGATTTAGTTAATTCTTCATCCAAGTCTTCAGGTGATATTAGCTCTGGTTCTGCAAAAGTTGGAACTGGTAATGGTTGCTCTATATGCTCACACTTAAGTAATGCTTGGATTAACTCTTCCACTCGAATAGGTTTACTGATGTAGTCATCCATACCAGCATTTAGACAGACTTCGCGATCGCCTTCCATAGCATTCGCTGTCATAGCAATAATCCGAGGTCTTTGGGTAGCATCTCTTTCCATCACAATCCGTTTTGTGGCTGTTAAACCATCCATTTCTGGCATATGAACATCCATGAAAATTACATCATAGGGCTGACGATCTATCGCTTCAATAACTTCCAAACCGTTGCTTACCACATCAGCATAATATCCCATCTTTTCCAGTAATTGGATTGCCAACTGTTGATTGACTATATTATCTTCTGCTAACAGGATTCTCAAAGGCAAACGATCAGACATTTCTGGATCGATTTCCAATTTTTGAAGAGGACGAGATTGCTTGACTTTAATTGGCTGTCCGCCAAAAACTTTGAGTAAAGTGTTGCAAAGTTCAGATTGCTTAATCGGTTTACTCAACAGAGCAGCAAATTCAGATTCATATTCGTCTAAATTATCTTCCGGGTAAGCAATCGAAGTTAACATGACTAAAGGTAAGTCCGTATATCGAGGATATGAATGAATTTCTTGGGCTAGAGTGACACCATCCATTTCCGGCATTTGCATATCCAGAATAGCCAAATCGAATTCTTTGTGACTATCTAGTTCCTCAAGTGCTTCCTCCCCAGAAGCTACTACTCGAGGATATATTCCCCAAGATTCCATTTGCAATTTGAGAATTTTACGATTAGTGGCATTATCATCAACAACTAGAACTTTCTTATCGTTGAGTATAGATTCTGTATTGAACAAACGTTGATTAGTATCGGAATCAACGACTTCCGTTTTGATGGTAAAGTAGAAAGTTGAACCCTCTCCTACTTTACTCTCAACCCACATTCTACCTCCCATGACTTCACTGAGACGTTTAGAAATGGCTAATCCCAAACCAGTACCACCATATTGACGTGAGGTAGAAGAGTCTACTTGACTGAATGATTTGAATAATCGATCCTGCTTATCTTCAGGAATGCCGATACCTGTATCTTTGACAGCAAAGCAAATTTCTGTATGGGTATCATCAATATACTTGGAACTGATAGAGACTACAACTTCCCCTTCATGGGTAAACTTAATCGCATTTCCCAATAAATTAACTAAAATTTGTCGTACTCTCGTCACATCCCCAAGTACAGTATAAGGAGTTTGCACATCAATTATATAAGCCAACTCTAAATTTTTATCTGCTGCTTTCGGAGCCAATAAATCCAAAGCATCTTCTACACAGATATGAATCTCAAATGGCTGCTTCTCTAACTCTAGGTTGCCAGATTCAACTTTGGAAAAGTCGAGAATATCATTGATAATTGTTAACAGTGAGTTACCACAATTACGAATGGTTTCGACAAAACTGCGTTGTTTTTCTTCTAAAGGAGTATCTAATAACAATCCCGTCATGCCAATCACCCCATTCATTGGCGTCCGAATTTCATGACTCATTGTAGCTAAAAATTCCCCTTTGGCTCTCATGGCAACCAGAGCTTGATCTCGGGTTCGTTTTAATTCTTCTGCTACTTCCTGACGTTGTATTTCTCCACTAATCCATTGCGCCATTAGTTTCAACAGTTCCTGATTAACTCCAGTAAACGGTGTCAAACGAGGACTAAGACTAGAAAAATTCAGAGTTCCATAAACTACCCCATTACAAATTACCCGGATGCCAATATATGACTTCAATCCAAAAGTAGTATGACACAGATGATTTTTCCACTCAGGAGTATTCGCAGATTCAATACAAACTACTTCTCTGCTTTGCATGGTTTCTTCGCAGTAGACTTGTTTGAGGTCAAAAACTGCTCCTTTAATCGTAGCTTTACTAGGAAGTTGGGCAGCAATAACCTGATAGCGATCGCCTTGGATTCGGGAAACAATCCCAATTTCCATATTAAAATGTTTTCGCCCCATAGCTAGCAATCCTTGCAATCTTTGCTCAAAACTACGGCCTCGCGCAGAAGTAATTTTGTATAGAGCTTGGATAGTTTCTTTACTTTCCTGAAGTTCTTTAACTCTTTGAGCCATTTGAATTGCGATCGTTAAATGTCCGGCAATTTCCTCCATGAGTTCTAAGTCATTCTCTTGCCAATATCGAGGGGAACGACACTGATGAACTATTAATAAACCCCAAAGTTGAGTGGGAGTGGTTGGAACTTTACCATTATGATTAACATCTTGAGGTGGAGCGGAAAAAATCGGCAGCACCAGATTAGCTTTAACTTCAAATTGCTCTAAGAGTTGCCGATGACAGTCTGTTAAATTTGCGGTTTGAATATCATTAACACTCCAATGATAACCATTTTGATAACGAGTTACTTTTCCCTTTTGGAAACAGGTATCAAGAATCTCCAGATGTAAAGTAGGTGTCCATCCTTCCCCTACAGACTCTGCTACAACTGTACCATTCATGTCGGCAGCAAATTGATAAACAACCACGCGATCGCTATCTAACAAGGAGCGAACTTCTGTCACTGTTGTTTCTAACATTTTTGGTAAATCTAAGGAAGACCGAATCTGATTAGTAATCTGTGCCACCAGTTTTTCTCGCTTAACTTGTATATTTAGTTGGCGAGATTTTTCTCGTTGTTTTTCTAACTCACTTTCTTTGACTTTTTGAATTTTTGCTTGACTTTCCTGGAGTGCTTGCACTTGTTGAGCCATTTGAATCCCGACTGTCAAATGTTCGGCAATTCTATCAATTAATTCTAAGTCACTGTCTCGCCAGTTTCGGGGAGCGTAACACTGATGAACTATTAATAAACCCCAAAGTTGATTGGCTGACTCTGCATGGTTTTCCAGCTTGGAGTTAGTGTATTGATTATGAAAGCAAATAATTGGTACAACTAGATTCGCTTTCACTTCAAACCGCTCTAAAAGTTGGCGATGACATTCCGTTAAATTTGCGGTTTTAATATCGTTTACACTCCAACGATGACCTTTTTGATAACGAGTGACTTCACCATTTTGGAAACAAGTATCAAAAATCTCAAGATGTAAAGTAGGAGTCCATTCTTTGCCAACAGATTCAGCTACAACTGTACCACTCATGTCCGCAGCAAATTGATAAACAATGACGCGATCGGTATCCAACAAGGCACGAACTTCTGTCACCGTTGTTTCTAAAATTTTTGGTAAATCTAAGGAAGACCGAATCTGATTAGCAATCTTGCCTAAAAGTTGTTCTCGCTTAAATAGTATATTTAATTCGCGAGATTTTTCTCGTTGTTGTTTTAACTCACGCTCTTTGACTTGTTCAATTGTTTCTTTACTTTCCTGAAGTTCTTGAACTTGTTGAGCCATTTGAATCGCGATCGTGAAATGTTCGGCAATCCTGTCAATTAATTCTAGATCGCTGTCTAGCCAATTTCGGGGAGCGCTACACTGATGCACAATTAATAAACCCCAAAGCTCTCCAGAAATAGATGATTCTGCATTCTTTTCCAACTCGGAGTTAATATATTGTCTATGAAAGCAAATAATTGGTACAACCAGATTTGCTTTCACTTCAAACTGCTCTAACAGTTGGCGATGACATTCAGTTAAATTTGCTTTTTGAATATCGTTGACACTCCACCGATGACCACGATCGTAACGAGTTACTTCACCATTTTGAAAACAGGTATCGTGAATCTCTTTATGTAAAGTAGGAGTCCATTCTTTTCCCACAGATTCAGCCAGAACTGTACCACTCATGTCCGGAGCAAATTTATAAACAACCACGCGATCGCCATCTAACAATGACCGAACTTCTGTTACTGTTGTTTCTAGAATTGTTTGTAAATCAAGGGAAGAGCGAATTTGATTAATAATTTTTGCCAGGAGTTGTTCTCGTTTCACTTCAAGATTAAGTTTACGAGTTGTTTCTTGCTGTTTTTCTAGTTCACTATCTTGAATGCGTTTAATTGTATTAATAAATTTGTAAGCAGTTACTAATACAATAGATATTGTCAATCCTACAATCAAAATAGTAATTAGTAACCATTTATTCTGTATTAAAATAGAGAGTTCGGTGGTCAATGCTAGAGTTTCCATAGTATTAATCTATCTCAATTGGGACTTAGGCAGAAACATCATTTTTTGTAGGGGGTAAATGGCATTTGTCCCCTCTACAAATAGGGTATTCTTGCATAATTTCTGTAAGTTCTGTTTCTTTTAATTTTTATATTTTTAGTTTAGCAGTTTTTTTTCATATTCTGATATTTTGGATTTGGATAAGTAGAGAAATACGAAAAATATGAGACTAATTTTATCAAATATTATTACATTAATCACACAACTAACAAGATACAGACAACAGATAGGATCGAATAAAAAAATATTTAAAAATAGCAAAAAAAGTTTAATTTTGATAATTTATGGCATCTATGATTTTTTTTATTATAGGAATAAATAGCAATTAATATGTAACCACCTTTTTTGTTTAGATTTGGGATTCACGATATTAAGATTTATAAACCAGCTCCAAACTATTGATTTGAGGTAAAAATTTTATATACCTGAAAACTATGCAATAATTAGTAAATAATTAGTAAATATTTAGTGAATAATTAGTAAATATACTGATGTTTTTACTTTTAATATTTTTGCTTAATCAGAACTTACGCAACTACAACGTATTTTCGTCATTGCCACCGAAGGGAAGCCATCTCAAACCTCTGTTTTTCGTACCTCATGGCTTTAGTCCTATTAATGTTAGTTTTTGTTGATTTTAATGAATAAATAGGATAGTTTATAATGTTAAGTTAAACAATATAAACGTAATTTTTCTTTCAACTGACTAACCACAATTTCTCAATCTATTCCTTCACCACGTCTGATTTATTCAATAGCTATATCTACTTTTTTTTAGTTTCTTCTATTTATTTATGATTAGACTCTATATATATTTAATGGTAGGATGTGTTTTGCGTTCCGCAAAGCTCCGCTTTATATGTCGGCTCAAGCGCCGAAACGCTGCGCGACATGAAAAGCGTAGCGTAACGCACCAAGACTCTATATATATAGTTCCTTTGCGTAGTCCTGAAATAATTAAAAAGGAGGATGTTCTCCTACTGAATAGAGTACCTGACGCAAATTAACCACTCCTTCTCTATTAAGTTTGAGAGCTTCTATTGTAGCGCGTCCTGTGGGAGTTAAGCCAATAACTATAGTAAAATTTTCATTCCAAATAAAATGGTCATGCCATACTTGTTGACGAGGATTATATAACCCTACAAAGTTATTATTTATTGGGTCGCGCCATTCTGTTTTATTATATTTATGATTGTTACAACCTTGACAAGCAAGAGCGAGGTTTTCTAGTGTAGTTTTTCCTCCTTTACTCTGAGGAATAATATGTTCAATCGAAAAAGATTGCATGGCAAAACGCGCTTGAATAAGGCAATATTCAAAACAATTTTTTGCACGTTCGATAATAATTTTTCTTTGTTGGGTAGTGACTCTATTTTCAGACATTTATTTCTGTTTTTCTTCCTAAGTTTTCCATTAAATCCACTAGAGAAAATCCTCGAATATTAGCTAATTCTACTAAATTTTCTAAACGCTTGGCTTCAATTTTTTCTATTTCCTCGCTTAATGTTAACAGTCGATTATATTCTGTCTCTTTCAGAGTTTCTGACTCTCGTTTAGTAATTAATTGTTGATAATCTTTTTGAATTTCTGGAGGAATACCTTGATTAATTTTTGTCAATAGTTCCGCTTCTTTTTGCGGTAGTATTGAGGTACGACGTTTGGCTTGGAGGGCTATTATTTGTGAGGCAAAATGCTCAAAATCTGGCAAACTTAATTGTTCGACTGCTTTGAGTAATTCTTCTGAAGATAGTTGTACTTCTATAGAAATTTTTGACATTTTTGATATCTTGATTTTTATATTGTAAAATAGTTTAGCATACAGTAGGTTGGGCTAAGCGACAGCGAACCCAACAATTTATCTATCTTTATTAGTTATCTACCTTTGTTGGGTTTCGGGGTACCTCAACCCAACCAACAAACTTAATTGTTCCACAGCTTTGAGTAATTCTTCTGAAGATAGTTGTACTTCTATGGAAATTTTTGACATTTTTGATATCTTGATTTTTATATTGTAAATTAGTTTAGCATACAGTAGGTTGGGTTAAGCGAGAGCGAACCCAACCATTTATTTATTTATGATTAGTTGAAATTTTTACTTATTTCTTCTAAAGGAGGTGTAAAAACTTCTACTTTATATTCATTAATAGTTTCAGTAAAAATAAGTTCTGAACATTGGGAACGTAAAGATTTCCATAACATTGTTTGTTCATAATGTTCAAATTCTGCCGGAATGTAATCTAAAAGAGTTTTGGAACAAACAACAATTAATCTTTCTTGAACTCTCGAAAAAGCTACATTTGAGCGATTAAGATTGAGAATAAATTCCACATTTTTACTAATAGCAGACTGGTCGCTTGCTGTAGCAGAAACAATTATATTGGGACGTTCGCCACCTTGGAATTTTTCTACAGTATCTATCACATCAACAGCATTTCCATGGTAATCTACTAATTCTGTTTTCAGTAGGGTTCTTTGGGCGCGATGTGGAGTAATAATTCCGACAGAACTATCAGGAATTTTACCACCGGCATCCAGAATTTTTTTAATTATTTCTACTTCTACTTGATTATTGCGTATTGACTTACGCTCAGAATGAAGAACAAGATAAAGACCTCTATTTCCTAGCAAAAGTTTTTCCCAAGTTCCATGTATTTCTTTTTCTTCTATATTTTTATCTTTTTCTTTGCCTCGTAATTGAATATTATCTAACTTACTATAAAGCCGTGCAATAAGTTCGCGAATAACTGGCGGTAAACGAAAGGTAAAATTCAAAGCTGAACATAATATTGCTGTGTTAGGAATTTCAATATCTGGGTTTGATTTTAAGTTTTGAATAGCCTGATATGCACTAACATAAGGTTGGTAAGATACTACAGGAGGACGGTCTTCATTTTCCCAATCATGGGTAATAATAGGAGTAAGTTGTCGATGGTCTCCAGCTAACATTATTTCACCATCATTTTTGACTAATGTAGCTAATGCTAGAAAGTGAGGAAATACCATCATACTTGCTTCATCAACAATAAGAATTGTTGTTTGAAAACCTTGAGGATAATCTTTTAAAAATTTCTTTCTTTGATTCAGTTCATTAACCATCTTTAAAATTGCATTGGTTGTTCCTCCAATTACTAAAACTGCATTTTTACGCATTCGATTAACATCACTGAAACAAGGTTTAGAAGAAAAAGAATTAATATTTGTATTTTGAAAATCCTCGTTGTTTTTAGGATCGACTCTGCTAACTTGAATTGATGATAAGTTGAAGTTTAAATTAGTAGCGTGTTGATTCAAAATAGGTAAAAGGCGATCTAGACGTGATAGTAATTCATCTACAGCTTTATGGGTATGGCTAGTAATAAGAACAATATCTCCAGGATAACTTCGCGCCAAAATTCTTAAAAAAGTAGCGATCGCTGTTGTTTCTGTTTTACCTGTACCTGGAGGACCTTGTAAAAGTTGAATCCTAGTTTTTAATCCATTTATTATTGCTTCTATTTGCTTATCATCGAGCTTTTTATTATTTGGTAATGGTAAAGAGTTAAGAAAGTTTTGATATTTTTCTAAATCATTTTCTGAAGGATAAATTTGTGGTGGAATTTGAGGATTTTCTGGAGCTAACCATCGACAAACATGATTTCCTTGAGTATTCTGTAATTTTTCATCGACTTTTCCAGCTATAAAATCTGAGGGACTTTCATCAATAGTGGCAGTTAGAAAAATTTGTTCTTGATTTCTATTACTATAAGAATTACTAAATAACTTATATCTATCGGACTGGCTAAAAATAGGAGATAGTTCTATCTGTTTAGTATCCCAATTTATTTCATTTACTATACAGGTACTGCCACCACGCAAAAGTTGATTAATTGTTTGACCTTGATGTGGATTTTCAGCGCAGGGACTAAGCCTAACAAAAGAATCTTTATCTATTGTACAATTAGCTTGTAAAAGTTCAGAAGTAATACTATATCCATCAAGATTAATTTCTGCTGTTAGTCTATTACCATTAGCTACTATATTTCTAACAGGTATTGTTCGACCTGAAGAAATACGATAGATAGGTGGAACTAAATTATTTGCAATCCAATCTGTTACTTTAACGTGCTGATCTAAACGGAGAAAATCTATTCCTGCTTGAGCAGCATTATCTACACCTAAATTAAAATCTGGTAAATTAGCAATAGTCAAAGATTCTTTTTTTATCTCTGGATTTTTAAATCTAATTCCCTCTTCAACCCACCTAATAGCATGAGTACGAGCGCGAAAATATTCTTTTAAATAGTTTGGTTTTTGTGCTTGATTATAATTTTGAATAGGTTTTTTTAGTTCGGCTTTAAGGTTTGAGTCATTAGGGTCAGGAAGTTTTCTCCAATAAGCACGCCAATAAGCTGCACTAAAAGAATTAAAATATCTTAGTCTAACTTCAAAGGGATGTTTACTAATATTGTCAGTATTTGATTTTGAAGTAGCCCATTGATTATTACTTTCTATCTCTAAATTAGTTTTAAAGTCAAATATATCTTGAGAAAAAGCTCTATCTAAATCAACAAATTTTCCATTAATTTTTCGTCGCCAATGATAACGTCTGCCAAACCATTTAAGAGAAGTTACAACTACTAAATCTCTACCAGTCCATCCCAAAGCATAACGACGATCTACTTCATCATAAAGACAAGAATAAATTAGTTGTTCTAAACTTTCTCGACAACCAAGTAACTCCCGTAAATGACTCAGAAGTTGAGAACTAACACGGGAACAACCTTCTATCAGTTGAGTCATTTCCTGACGTGACCAAACATAAAAATGAATGGGAGCTTCTTCTGTTTCTGCAACTTCGGCGATAGTATCAACTAATTCTAATAAAAATCCTTGTATTAACTCTTTTTCTGAACCATTGTCTTCTTTATATTCTCCCGTCCATGCAGATGTTTTGAATTTAATTATATCCTTACCTTCAAGTTCTTTTTCTTGGTAAACAGTTTTATTATTGTCATCTTTTCCTACTTCTATATACTCCTTAATTTTCGGGCATGGTTGCCATTTACCCTCTTCGTTTTTCTCAAATTTTGGATCTAATTTTCCGTGACTTTTAGTAGCATGAGCTGCTAGAGCGGCTATCCTATTTTCTACATAATCATATTCAACAGAAAGATAGACTCGAATCAGACTTTCTCCATTAATAATATGTTCGGGAAGTTGACTTTTACCTGAATATTTTGGCAGTGCTTCTACTTCATAAGTATCTGGATAAGAATCTCCATTAGGAAGAGTACGTTTACGAGTTTTTGCTTTTAACTGAAGAAGCTCTAAATTCTCTGTAAAACTTGTATCTTTTTCAATTTCAGCAGCTTGATTTCCTTCTAAATTAAGTTCAGATAAATCATCAAGATTGTTGACACCTACCTTATGCAATACCCTGACAATTGATGAATCTCTTCCTAACAATTCTAAACGTTTTTTTCTAGCACTTTCAGCTAAACAATGAACGCTTAATGTACAGTCGCTACATTTTTGGTCTAGCTGATAATCTAGATCGGATAAGTCCATTTCAACTATCCGCTTTAACACGCCGTCAGGTGCTAAAAGACGATTAATATCGGCTTTGATTGTATCTAAATTTAAAGCTGAAGATTTGATAATATCCTGACTTTTATTAGTATTTTCATCAATCCGAACCACAACACATTCTATATTTTCTGGTTTGAGTTTTATTCCACAGATATTGATTGATTTTTTTTCTATTAACTGATGTACTAATATCTGATATAAACTAACCTGTACTTGATGATAAGTCCGGTCTTTTCGAGATGCTTTACCTTCAACTAATCGTAATTTTGGTTCATCATTTTCCCACAGCAAAACTACAAAGTCAACTTGTCCAGAAATATTAAACTCTCCCAGACTACCTTCTATAGAAATTTCTCGTCCATAAGCTTTTTGTTTTTCTGGCAAATTTTTCAGCTTTTCAACAAAGTCATTCCATTCAGTTGGTTGATTTTCTTGTTCAAAGTTATGACTCATTTTAGTTAAGTCAAGAAAGCCATCTTTTTGCAGCAAAATTTCCCATTCATTCTCTCTTATTCGACCTTCCTCTTCCAAAACTGGATCTAAAGAAGTACCAAAAATTAAGTTATAGAAAGGAATATCTTTTTTAGCAAATTCATAATCGTTATATTTTAACTTAAATCGGCGATCGCATGATTGATAACGAATATATTCAGCAATATCGGTAGCTCGAACTGATAGTTTTTTTGTTGACATTAACGTAATTTATTATTTAATTGGATATTTTAATTTTCGGCTTAATGTAATAGGAAATTATAACTCAATCTATACCAAATTATTATTCTATGACTACAAATATTAACGTATATTTAATTTTTCACATGATAAATCACAGAATTGTTTGCATAATTTCTCACAAAACCACGAGTCTGCATTATCTGTTCAAATAATTCCGTAGATAAACTATTTTCTACACACCAAACTCCCGGTTTATGTAATTTTCCAAACAAAATTAATTCGGCAATACTACCAGTAACAGTATAGCAGTAATAATAGATTTAAGCATATATTGGTCTTTGCAAAAATCCTCTGGTATCACTAAAACCTTCATTCATTCACCTCATTATCACTGATCAACTCCATCACATTTTCTAACCAAGCTGACTCGTGAAGATGAGCCAAATTTTGTTCATTGAGAATACGCGGTGCATCTGGAATATCTAAAACACGGATAATTTTGGCATCCGCTCGGTTTTCTAAACGATAGATTAATGATACTGCTTCTAAAGTGCGATCGCTAACCAATCTCAGTAACTGTGAAGAATGAGTAGTGGCAATAATTTGGATTTTTCCTTGATCAGCTTGACTTTCAATAAGTTTAAGTAGAAGATGCAAACGGGTGGGGTGAATACCATGATCTAGTTCCTCAAAAAAGTAAAATTGAGCTGACTCCGAACCGAGTCAAGCTGCAATCATTGCGAGAAAACGTAGAGTGCCATCTGATGCACTATAAGCTGATATTTTTTGTCCGTTTTCTTCCACTAAGGTTAATAAAGTTTTGCGTGTAAAATCAGTCGGAAACTCAAAATCTTTAGCATCCATGGGAGTAAGTTCCCGTATCCATTCCAGGAGTGTTTCTTTTTTTTGGGTATTTTGACAAATATCTAACAGTACAGATGAAAGATTTTCACCGCGATCGCCCAAAACATTCTGTCCGGGAAAGGAGGGTAAACGCATCACTTCAGGGTTGATATCCAGAAACCTCATATTGCTAAATGCTTGTAGGGTAACTTTTAATTTCCCTCTTAAGGAAGTTGCTGGTATATATCTTTCTCCTATAGAAACATCTGTAATTATTTGTGCCATTTGTGAAAGAATAGGTTGATGAAAAGTTAAAGGAATTAGGGGATTTTGGTAGGCTTGATTATAGACTTTAACAATTAAACTTTTTCTTTCTTTTTAAACCTGTAATTTAGCTTCAATTAAACTTTCTGATTCACCAGTAAGTGTCAATCTTTCTGTAATAATATTCGGTGGTTGATTATCGCTTCCTAAATTAACCTCAATCTGATAAATTGCTTCTTTTTCAGTTTTCTTTCCTTGAAAATAATCGGGGATAGAAAATGTCACTTCTAAAGCAAAATTATTACCCTGAAAACCAACTTCTTTTGTACCTCCCCTAATGCCACGCCACTGCAAAACACCACCTTCTACATATTTTTCCCCCATAATTTCGGCAAGGTTATAGCCACGAGAAATACCGTGTAAAAATCGTAAGGCATCTCGAATGTTACTTTTTCCAGAAGCGTTAGTGCCGATTAAAATAGTAAATGGCTCTAGAGATAGTTCGGCATTTTTGAAGTTTTTAAAGTTTTTTAGTCGTAGTTTTTTTAGCATAATATTGATCGGCTTTTCTCCTGTTTTTTTTCCTCTACTCTTTTGACATTATCAAAATTTTTGCTATAATAAAAATATTCAAACTTTACGGTCTAGTTTAAACAATAATTTGGTAGTTATGAGTATAATTTATCTATACCATATTGGCCAGCAAAATTTTCTTATCAATGGAGAAGTTATGTATGTTTAAAAACTCTTCAATAATTAGTATATCTCCTGAAGTTATGGGAGGAACCCCAGTTTTTGGTGGTACAAGAGTGCCAGTAGAAACACTTTTTGACTATTTAAAAGCAGGAGAAACTATTGATAATTTTCTTGATGGGTTTCCTAGCGTTACTAAAGAACAAGTAATTGGATTCTTAGAAGAAATAGAAAAGCAAATTATTCGTGTAGTGGCATAGAATGAAGATTATTTTAGATGAATGTATAGATCGTAGGTTAGCAAGAGAATTTGTTGACTATGAAGTAAAAACTGTGTCTCAGATGGGGTGGACAGGAACAAAAAATGGTCAACTTCTTGCTCTTGCAGAAACACAATTTGATGTTTTTATTACAGTTGACCGCAACTTATAATTTCAATTGAATTTACCACAGTTTAATATTGCAGTGATTGTTTTACAAGCACCTTCAAATCGTTTAGTAGATTTGAAAATTTTAGTACCAAAAGTTATAGATGTTCTAGACATAATCTCTAAAAAAGAGGTTAGGGTTATTAGTTTATAGAAGTTCAAGAATAAACTAATGTAGTAGCGCATCTACCTTTAAAATGTGGGTAAGTTTGAGTCCCCATAAAAACCTCTCCCCCAACCCTTCTCCTGCAAGGAGAGGGGAGAATCTTTCCCCCTTCCCTTGCAGGGAAGGGGGTTAGGGGGTTAGGTTTGACCCCTTTGGCAATATTGAAACTAGCAAAATAATCTATAATTTCGTTTAAATCTTTACTAGCAGAGGAAGTAATAATATAACGATTCATAATTATTTTTGACGATATTGACGTAACTTTTCTTTCAACTGATTAACCACAATTTCTCCATCTATTACTTCACCTCGCTCGATTTCTTCAATAGCTATATCTACTTTTTTTTGAGTTTCTTCTACCCATGTTTGATAGATTCTATCCTCTTCTTCTAATAATCTAAAAGCTTTGACAATTACTTCATTGGCATTTTGATATCTGCCAGTTTTTAGTTTTTCTTGGATGAACTCAGTTTGTTCTGAATTTAAAGTAATATTCATTGTTAATTTTGATAATTAAAGTTCCAGTTTTACACAGTATTTTTCTAAAAAATATGCTTATATTTTGAGATTTTGGTTTTATTAAGAGATTAGCTCATAAAAATTTAGAATCATTAATCAGTATGCACTATTCCCCGCGAAAAGTCAGGGAATGTTTTTTTTATTGAGAAGTTTGTACTGTCGATTTAGCAATATCTTTGGTTTGTTTGCGTAAGTTCTAACTAAATCGACTTTAGAAGGGAATCTCCCCCGCTGCGGTTTCAAAGGGGGGAGAATGATAACTGTTGAACCGGATTCTCTATTAGATATCTCTAAAAACAAAAATTAAAATCAATTCTGCCATACGAAATTATCAACTATTCTTCCCAGTTAAGTGTTCCCTCTTTTCTGGAGGTGTCTATTGCTTATATTGCAAGCAAAAAGCTTGCAATACAACAATCTAATTTTTAACTTCAGAATTATTATTTTTGACTTCTGACTTCTTAGGTCGGCCTTCAGTATCATCCTTTCCTGCTGTCAGACTTTCCAAAGTAGCAGCAACATCAATACCAGCAGTTTGCTTCAACTCCTCAAAGAAAGCAGCCATTTTTGTGGCATTGCTCCCACCTTGAGCATTAATCACAGTTACATTATCCACCTCAATTTCTGGTACTGTAGACACAATAATCTGCAACAACTCTTCCAACTTCTGATACAGAAAAACTTCCCGCGCATTTGCACCAGCAGCTTTCCAAGATTCTGCCAATTTACGAATCCCCTCAGCTTGTGCTTTTCCTGGTTCCACAATAGCAGCAGCATCACCCTTGGCACGAGCGACCAAACGCTTACATTCGGCTTCCGCAGGAGCAACTACATCTGCTTGTAACTGTTGTTCCACCTGTTTAATTCGTTCCTGTTGTACTGCAACTTCAGCTTGAGTCCGGGCTACTTGCGATCCAATTTCTGCTTCAGCTTCAGCGACTACAGCTTGCCGTTTCGTTTTCGCATCTTTAATCCGCCTTTCGGCATCTGCACGAGCCATAGCAATGTCAGTTTCAATCTGTTTAAGAGAAGTATTTTTATAGTTTTCGGCATCCCGCATAACTGATTCTGCCTGAGTTTGAGCTTCAGCAATCCGAGAATCTCGTAATAGTTCTGCTTGTTGCCTACGACCGATCGAATTAAGATATCCTACGTCATCGGAAATATTTTGAATTTGCAGGGTATCTAATATCAAACCTAATTTTTCCAAGTCGTCTTCTGCTTCTTCTAGTAAGTTTTTCGCGAATGCAATTTTATCTTCGTTCACTTGTTCCGGTGTCAGAGATGCTAACACACCACGCAAATTTCCTTCTAGAGTTTCCTGAGCTAACTTTTCAATTTCCTGGCGACTTTTTCCTAGCAAACGTTCAATGGCATTATGAATAGTAGGTTCCTCACCAGCAACTTTGATATTGGCTACACTTTCGACAGTCAGAGGAATACCACCTTTAGAATAAGAATTAGTAACCTTGAGTTCAATAATCATATTACTCAAGTCCATGCGAAAAGCTTGTTCTAAGAGAGGCACGCGAATACTGCTACCACCTTTAACCAGACGATATCCAACTTTTTTGTCAGTATTACCAACCCGGTGACGACCACCAGCAAAAATTAAGACTTCACTGGGTTGACAAATGTAATAAAGGTTGCGAATTACAAAAACACCCGCACCAGTTCCGAGGCCGAAAACTCCTAGTAATGCTAATATTATTTCCATGATTTTTTTACTCCTGAATTAATTGATAGAATAGTTAATAGGCAGTAGGCAGTAGGCAATATGGATGGAGGATTAAGATAACAAAAGGAATATCTGACACGGGAGCAAGATGCTCCCACTGCTGTACTTCATAATCTATGATTATGTCAAGCTGTTAATTACCCTCTTGCTCTACCTGATCTCGATCGGGACTTACGCCAAGGCACTATATAGAGTCTTGGTGCGTTACGCTGCCGCTAACACACCCTACTGCATTGTTTCAGCTAAAATAGTGCATGATTATTTGTCATTGCGAACGATAGTGTTTGCGTAGCATTCCGGACCGAAAGCAATCTCAGACCAATTTCCTATTGCACCATTTAAGATGAAACAGTCCACTACCAATAGCGTTCATGCCTAAGTTCTATTTATTTTTCAGCTTCGAGAGATTCAACTTTTTTGCGACCATTACTGCTGAAATTCCCTGTTATATCAACCCCAAGGGTTTGATTAACATTTTTGAGGAACTGGCGGAAGATTTCGGGATACGCATTGATCAAGCTAGCGATCGATTTACCATCCCCAGTATCAATAACGTTAACATTTTCCAGCTTAACTTGTCCTGGAACTTTCGCCGACTCCCGTAAAATCATGCTAATTTGCTGTAGATAGAATAACTCAGCAGCATCTTTACCAGTTTCCTGCCAAACTAAGGAAAGCATATCGTTAACTAAAGCTTCAGCATGAGCATTTTCTGATAATGAAGAAGCATTTCCTCTTGCTAACAGTTCTTTGGCTTGCCGTTGCGCATCTGCTGGTAATACTTCATCTGCTTCCAGACGCAATCTTTCTAATTCTGCACGAACTGTTTGCAATAATTGTTCTGCTCTCGCTCTAGCTTCTTTCCCCGCAGCAATAGTTCGTTCTTCTTCTGAACGCGCTTGCTGTTCCAGTTCAGCTTTGATTTTCCGCAGTTCGTTTTCTTTCTCAACTATTAATGTTGCTGCTTGAGTTTTGGCAATTTCTGACTCTCGTTTAGATTCTGCTTCTACTTGTTCTGCTTCTGCTTTCGCATTAGATTCAGCAATTTCAGCATCTCGACGAATCATAGCAATTTGTTTGCGTCCGATGGAGTTGAGATAGTCTACGTCATCAGAAACACTTTGAATTTTGAGGATATCTAGTTGTAAACCCAGTTTGGCTAAATCACGACTCACATCTTCAGCAATGCGTTCGGCAAATTGAAGACGATCTTCATTCAGTTGTTCTGGGGTGAGAGTAGCGACAACTCCCCGGAGGTTTCCTTCTAAAGTTTCTCTGGCCACACGGGTAATTTCTGAGCGATCGCGATCCAGAAATCTTTCTATGGCATTACCTACTACTTTGGGGTCGTTAGAAACTTTAACATTAGCGATCGCTTGAATATTTAGGGGAGTACCTCCTTTAGAATAAGCGTTACGAACTTCTACAGGAACTGGCATTGTCCGCAAGTCCATAGTTTTAGTTGTTTCCAGAATCGGAATCGGAATTGCTCTACCACCAAAAATTACCCGATAACCAACTGTTTCCCCCTCTTTTGTTCGTCGTTTCCGACCAGATAAAATAAGAATTTCATTGGGTTTACATATTTGGATGAAGGTATTGATAAACCAGATGAATATTAATACTCCAAATATGGATAGAGCGATTGGTAAACCAGAAGAAATTTCTGTAGTTAAGTTATTAGGTTGATTAGTTTCTAAATCTCTAGAAAGTTGTGCAATTTCTACTGTAGTTATTTCGGTTTTTTCTGGCTCAAAAAATTGACTTTTCATTAGCTAAATTTCCTGATTACAAAGTGTGAAGTTAATAGAAAACTAGGGAATAGGTATGGAGGGAACAGGGAACAGTTAGGAAAAAAATTTCTAGTCTAAAATTTATCAAAATAATAGGGTTTCAAACTCCTCATTTATCGGCGAAATGTTTTTGGAGCAGGGCTTAATCCCCCTTGACAAAAACAACTTCTGACTTCTGACTTCGTTAATATTAGTCTATGCCTTAACCAATTCTTTCTTAGCATTTATTGCTCAACATTATGAAAAAATAAGGGGGAAACTACCCACACCTGATTATTTTCTGTGCCGACAATAAATACTTTTTCTCCTTTAGTAAATTCTCTAGATTCTTCTGTACGAGCAATTAGTTCCAGACTATAACCCTTAATATATAGACGTATTTTACCACGACTATGAGTATCAAAAGGAATTTCTACAGTGCAAGGTAAACCCAAAAAATCTTGAGAATTAACTAGACTATTTATAACTTGTCGTTGACGAAAAATTGACAACAATAAAACTATAAATATTCCAGCAAATATACCAATTCCTACTGAAATATAGGCTAGCATTAAAATTTGATTTTTCATCCTCTATACCTAAATCATTTCAGTTATGAGTTATTATCAGTAGAGAGTGAACCTCAGACTAAAGTCTGAGGCTTGAAATACTGAATCAAATATTTTCTCTTAGTCGATTGCATATGGCGAGGAAACCTTGCCATCCCTCAACCGCTTTTCATACCCTTAAAAGGGGAGGCTTTAGACCTCGTTTTTTGGTAAAAAATCTATAACATTAGTCTTCAGACGATGTAGCCATCAAATCTTCTGATACTATCCATACTTTGTTATTTTCCATTCCCACTATAAACACTTTTTCTCCCTTAATAAACTCCTTATTTTCTTCAGTAAAAGCAATAAGTTCCACGATAGACTCCTTAACATTTACTCGAATTTTACCCTTACTTTTTTTATCAAAAGGAATTTCCACTGTTCCTGAAAGACCCAACAAATCATCACTACGCACTAAACTATTAGCAGGACGATTTTTTAAATTATATAATACATAAGACATTATTGTGCCACATAAAATACCAACTATTATAGAAATAATGGCAATTATATTAGCAGAAAGACGGGTAGAAAGATTAGATAGTACAACTCCAGTTAAGCCAAAAAAGCAACTACTAAAAGTCCAGAATTTCCAGCTCAAAAATGGTAGCCATAATCGCCGACGAGGTTGATGATATATTGAGGTATTACCTTCTTCTCTATTTTCTTGATTGATAATTTCTAGGTCTGCCTCAAAATCTTGGTCAAAATCTACACCATCTAGACCAGCAAATGCGGAAAGTCCCACAAATACTCCACCAATAATTAGACAGAAAATATAAGCTGATTCCATAAGCTGTCCTTACATAATTTTTAGTATCCTCATTTATATATTTTATATTGTGACAAATTAAGTTCCTGATTTGTCTATTTGTAAAAAAAATTTGTATTTGACTAGGAAAAACTTCAGGGGGCTTTAAATGCAACGTCCCTAGTTAGTATTGATAATTATGCAGAAACCAGGTTGCTCAAAGAAATGCTGAATGCTTACTTATCAATTATTAATTATTGGTCTATTTGTAGAAAAAATTTGTATTTGATTGGGAAAAACTGTAGGAGGCTTTAAATGCAACGCCCCTAGTTAGTATTGATAATTATGCAGAAACCAGGTTGCTCAAAGAAATGCTGAATGCTTAGTTATCAATTATTAATTATGGGTCTATTTGTAGAAAAAATTTGTATTTGATTGGGAAAAACTGTAGGGGGCTTTAAATGCAACGCCCCTACTTAGTATTGATAATTATACAGAAACCAAGTTAATCAAATAAATTTAGTTAAAAATCCGTTCATTAATGGATTCTAATATCATGTTCGGTTTTGATTTTTAGAGATGTCTATTAATTACCTTATCGAGCAATTATTCATTATCAATTATTCATTATCTATTGGGTCTAAAGTTAATATACGACTAATTTCATCTGTTTGAAACCCTAAAGCCATTGGTCGTTTAACTCCTGGTAATATTTGCACATCGTATAACTCTGTCACTACTCCTTCTAATCGTAACCATTCAACAATATTACCTGTATTAATATCAATTATCATCAAACCACAACGAGGTTCTACATTTTGCTCGAATAAATTTTCATCTAATTTTAACCCTAAAAAAGTCCTATCTCTTGGTTTAGATAATCCGACGATTGCCCAATTTTTCCAAAAGGCTAAACCTCGCAAATAACCAGGGCAAAAAGTTATTGGTTCAAACTTACCTTTATCTAAATCAACTACACCAAAAAAACCTTCTCCAGAATTTAATAACCATAACTTTCCTTGATAAAATCTGGGAGAATGAGGCATAGATAAACCCCTCATAATAATCTCATTTGAAGGAACATCAATTAAACAACCACCATCCCTTCTTTTATCTCGCCAACCATTAATTATATTTGCAGAACTAATAGCAGTAACATAGGTAGGTTTTCCTGCTACCATTGCTAAACCATTTAGGTGACAACGGTCTTCATTAATAACTTCAGAAATAAACGATGGCTTCCATAAAGGAGTACAACTATTTTTATGGCTAACTGTAGCTAAACAGTTCAATAAACTACTAACAAAAATGATTCTATCGTTATTATCAACGACCAAATCATGGATATCTAAATCACCAGTTGTATAACCTATTCTGGGCACATAAAGTTTATCATAACCATTGTAATATTGTTCTTCTTTGAGAATATTATCTAACTGCCAAACTTGATATTTTGAACTCATATATAGTCGTTCTGAAGTAGCATATAATCCCATAGCACGATCAAACAAACGTTCAAAACCAGAAAAGTTACCTTCGGGATTAACCCCTAGAAAAAGTAATCTAGAAGTTTGGTAAGTTGTAAATACTAGGCTAATTTCTTCAGCTTTTAACCAATGACTAAAACTTCGAGAAGCTATAATTTGTGGATTAGATATTCCGGTATGATCAGAGCTATATTTTGTTTCCATTTTTATCTTTATTTAGTTAGTTAAGTAGTAGTACTTTTAGGAATTTCCTAGTTGAAAGAGGGAATAGGAAACTGGAAAGGAAGGAGAAGGAGTAAACATAACATGTAATTAATTTTGCTTATGCACTTACACGCTCTATCAAATCGTCTTTTGTCAAAACAATATGCCATCCCTCCCTTCTTACTTCTGCAATATTATATACTTACATTATAAGTATTCAGCTATTAGCATTTTCTACGGAATGCTCCACAAACAGCTTTTAGCTTTTGAACTTAATAACTTACTAAAGGTAGTTCATAGCCTTTTTCTTTCCTGCGGAATGCTACGCAAACATAAGTTTAATTCTCGCTATTAGGCTAATTCCTCCTTTGGTATAAAAGTGAGTTAATAACTCATAGTTGATAGCTGATAGCTGACGGCTAAATGCTGATCTTATAATACTAAAGTTTTGAGGAAATAAAACATAGTCATACAAATTTCTTGATCTCAAACTGATGTAGAAATTGTTTACCCTGATAGTAATAGTCCACCTATGGCAGATAACATCACAGTAATAAATAGGTTGATTTTTTTGATAAAATAGGTAGTGTGGGGTGGTCTTTTAGGTACTAAAAACATACCATCCCACTACCAAATATAATATCTATTTGACTAAAGTTTTGAGGGAATAAAATATGGTAATACAAGTTCCTTTATTCCAAACTGAAGCAGAAATTATTTACCCAGATAGTGATGGTAAACCTATGGCAGATAATAGGATTCAATTTCGTTGGATTACTCTTATTCAGAATAATTTAGACTCGTTCTTTGCTGATAATCCTGAAGTTTTCGTGGCTGGAGATTTACTTTAGTA
>NZ_JAYKGW010000224.1:0-36124 GCF_035285525.1 Okeania sp.
CCTTGTCTCCCTTGTCTCCCTTGTCTCCCTTGTCTACCTTGTCTCCCTTGTCTACCTTGTCTCCCTTGTCTCCCTTGTCTACCTTGTCTCCCTTGTCTACCTTGTCTCCCTTGTCTACCTTGTCTCCCTTGTCTCCCTTGTCTCCCTTGTCTCCCTTGTCTCCCTTGTCTCCCTTGTCTCCCGAAACTTCCGAAACTTCCGAAACTTCCTTCTTCCATAATTAACTAAGGAATACCATTAAAGGGTATACTATTAAAAATATGGTGGCCAAGGAGAATACGAATGCCCAAAAAACGCGGTAGTGCCACCTCTTATACAGAAAGCAAGGTTAAAGTAGGCGTGTCTCTTACTCCCAGTAGCGCTGAGAAGCTAAAGGAGATAGCACATGAACTTGGTTTATCAAGGTCTGAGCTAGTTGAGCGCATTGCCAGAGGAGACCTTGCGGTTTTGAGAGAGGCAGCACAAATAACAGCAAAATTGAATAATCAGTTGGATACAGTCAATAATACTTTGACTAAAAATGAGTCATCCGACAGTGAAGTAGATATTGTGACAATTCCAGAACCATTAAGTGAGTCTGTAGAAGTACAAACTCAATTATCGCAAAGTTATCAGACTTTAGAGCAAGAATTAGAATCTCAGATGGCACAGGTAAAGGATTTGGAAAACCAAATAGCTACCATGGTGTCAAGAGAAAGTTATGAAAATTTACAAAAACAATTAGAAGAAGATAAAAAAGTAATTGCTAATTCTCAGGCACAACTAGCTCAACTTAAGGAACTAGAAGAACAAGTAGCTTTAATGATACCAAAGGAAAGCTATGAAACTTTGCAAGAAGAGTCTGAAGAGCAAAAAATACAGTTAGAGCTGTTAGAAGAGCAAGTAGCTACGATGGTGTCGAAAGAAATTCATGATTCTTTGGCACATCAGTCACAACAGCAACAAGAGCAAATTCAGCAGCTAGAATTACAAGTAGCTTCTATGGTATCCCAGGAAGTATATAAAATTCTAGAGCAGGAGTCTGAAGAGCAAAAAATACACTTAGAGTTGTTAGAAGAACAAGTAGCTACGATGGTGTCGAAAGAAATTCACGATTCTTTGGCACATCAGTCACAACAACAACAAGAGCAAATTCAGCAACTAGAATTACAAGTAGCTTCTATGGTGTTGCAGGAAAGTTATGATCTTCTGCAACGTCAATCAGAGGAACAAAAAAATAAGTTGCAACTCTTGGAAAAACAAATGGCTACAATGGTGTCAATGACAGCATACGAAACTTTGCAGAAAGAGTCAGCAGAACAAAAAGCGGAACTGCAAACTTTCCAGGAAAAAGTAGATTTAATGGTGTCAAAAGAAGATTATGAAAATTTACAGCACCAGTTACAAGAGCAACTTAATAAGTTACAAAATCTGGAATCTAAATTTGGTTTAATGATACCAAAAGAAACTTATGAAGCACTCAAAAAAGAGTCTGAGTTTCAAAAAGAAATAATTGCAGATTACCAAAATAAACTGAGTAAACTACAACAAGAATATAATAACCAATCTGAGGCTGTAGAAGCTTCTCAAAAACAAATTTCTGAGTTGAAAACTCCAGCGATGATTGCAGAAAGTCGTATTCTTAATAAGTGGCAATATCGGACTTTTTCTAGATAAAGTTAAAGTTCAAGAAAATAGATGATTCTTATTGAATACATTGAATATTAAGTTTCCAGCTAATAATTTTTATAATCAAGCAGGAAACATATATATAATTTACGCAAATTGACCAAGAAATCGGGTCTATTACTTTAATTAATTGTAGTTTTTTTTAAACCAGAAAATTGATTTAATAAACCTGGTTTTTGCGTAAGTTTTGATAGAGTGCATCTCAATTTTAAAGAAAGCTAAAAATTTATGACTTTTAGCAAATTAGCAACAGGAAATAGGTGGCAGAAAAAAAAGTATTTTTGCTCTTTGTAGGGAGTAGGGAGTAGAGAGTAGAGAGTAATATTGAGACAGGTAGTAAATTATTATTTATAAATTTATGAGTACCAAAATAGTTATAGAAAATCTAATTAAAATTTACGGTAAAAAACATATTGCGGCTCTGAAATTATTTCGGGAGGGAAAAACCAGAGATGAGATATTACAATCTACAGGTAATGTTTTAGGATTAGCTGATGTTTCTCTGGAAATTGGCAAAGGAGAATTATTTGTAATCATGGGGTTATCTGGTTCCGGAAAATCTACCCTAGTTCGTTGCATTAATCGTTTAATTAATCCTACGAGTGGACACATTTATATTGATGGTGAAGACATTGCTCATGTTGATGAGAAAAGAATGCGAGAAATACGACTGAAGAAAATTTCGATGGTATTTCAACGTTTTGGGTTATTTCCTCATAAAACAGTGGCAGAAAATGTAGGGTATGGGTTAAAGATACGGGGGGTTGATACAAGTCATCGTCGTCAGAAAGCTTTAGAAACACTAGAGGTTGTGGGTTTGGAGAAATGGGCAGATTATAAACCTACTTCTTTGAGTGGGGGGATGCAGCAACGGGTGGGTTTAGCTCGTGCTTTAGCTACTGATGCCGAGATTTTATTGATGGATGAAGCTTTTAGCGCTCTCGACCCCCTAACTAGAGGAGAGATGCAGGATGAGTTGTTGCGACTTCAGAAAGAGTTGCAGAAAACAATAGTTTTTATTAGTCACGATATGCAAGAGGGTATGAAGTTGGGCGATCGCATTGCGGTGATGAAAGATGGAGCGATTGTCCAATTAGGAACGCCGGAAGATTTAGTTATTAATCCTGTAAATGATTATATTAAGGGCTTTACTGAAGAGGTAAATTCGGCTCAAGTTATTAGAGTAGGTTCAGTTATTAGTAAAAAAGTTTCTCTGAAGATTGGTCAAGATTCTATTAGTTCTGGACTGAAGAAAATGTTAAATCATAATCTCCAATTTATCTATGTAGTTGATGATCAGAATAAACCTATTGGTTTGGTGAAGAAAAAAAATTTGGAAAGTAGTCTGAAACAAGGGAAAGAGGATATTAAAACTATTATGGAAACTGATTTTCCCATAGTGGATACTTATACTTGTTTAGAGGATATTTTTTATCTTTACAAACAAGGATTTCCCCTAGCAGTAATTGATGAGAAAAAAGAATTTCAAGGTATGGTAAAGGCAGTTGATGTATTGACAAGTTTGGGAGAACCAAATTGATTGAAATTATTATTAAATTAATATAGTGTTTTCCATTTTGATAGAATGTACCTGTCGCTGGTTTTCCGACCTGCACTACAATGATTTTACTATTCACGCTTTGTATATCATTGGTCTAAAATATGTTGTATAAAAATCCTAAATAACCTGTGAAAAAACTGTAGGGGTTTGGTTTCCAAATCCCATTTTCCTTATAAGTGCGAATACTATTCTGTGGTTTACCATGCAGGAAAACTGCTGTAATAGAAATTACTATAAACCAAAATCACAGGAGATAGTTAATTATGTTGATTTTGAATTATTTATCTAATTATTTTATGGCTGAAACTCAAGGAGGATTAAACAATTTACTCAATCCTTTTCAGGATTATACTTTACCTTTAGACGAATGGGTTAACAATTTTGTTAATTTTTTGGTTGATAATTTTCGCCCTCTTTTTCAAGCTATCAGCTCACCTATTAGCGGAACTTTAGAAATAGTAAGAGCGACTTTTTTAGGAATCCCACCTCTAATTTTTTTGATAATTATCGGTATTCTAGTTTGGCAACTAGCAAGTAGAAAAGTAGCCATCTTTAGTGTTATTGCTCTTTGTCTTATTGGTTTTTGTGGCGCTTGGGAAGCAGCAATGGTTTCCTTATCTTTAATACTGACTGCCGTAATATTTTGTATGCTGGTGGGTATTCCTTTAGGTGTTGCTTGTGCCGTAAGCGATCGCTTTAATCAAGCATCAAGACCTCTCCTAGATGCTATGCAAACTCTTCCAACTTTCGTTTACTTAGTACCTGTAGTAATGTTGTTTGGAATAGGGGAAGTTTCTGGTATAATAGCAACTTTTGTATTTGCGGTTCCACCCCTAATTCGTCTGACCAATCTTGGTATTAGGGAAGTATCCCCAGAAGTGGTAGAAGCTGCTCTGGCTTTTGGTTCAACTTCTGGACAAGTATTATGGGAAGTACAAATTCCTCTGGCTTTACCTACCATACTTGCGGGAATAAATCAAGCGATTTTATTAGCTTTATCAATGTCAGTTGTCACCTCAATGATCGGAGTAGAGGGATTAGGACAAATGGTATTACAAGGTTTAGGACGTTTGAATGTGGGATTAGCTGCGGTAGGGGGGTTAGGTATTGTATTGATTGCGATAATGCTCGACCGTATTACTCAAGTTATTAGTCAAGGTAGTATTCAGTCTTGGCAAGAGCGAGGTTTAGTTGGATGGTGGCGGTCTCTTAAGTCTTCTAAACGTAATGGTACTTTTGGGGCAGTTTTCATGGTGACTTTGTTGGTTGTAACAGTTTGGCAATTAATATCTCAAACAAATATCAAGTTAATAGAAGATTCATTGCCAGGGAAAGGCATAGTTGTTAGTCCAGTTTCTACTGTGTCAACCTATGGTGTATTTGTTGCAGAAATTGTGAATATTGGACTGGAAAAATTAGGTTATGAGATAGAAGAACCGAAACAACTGGGTATTCCAGCAATTCACATTGCTGTTAGTAATGGAGATTTAGATTTTACTGCAGCTCATTGGGAAATTGCCCATGAAGAACTTTTTAACAGTAATGGTGGGGAAAAAAAATTAGAAAGGTTAGGAAATCTGATTTCTAATGCTATTCAGGGGTATCAAATAGATAAAAAAACTGCGGAAAAATACAATATTACTAATTTATCACAACTTCAAGACCCAGAAATTGCTCGACTATTTGATTCTGATGATGATGGTAAAGCAAATTTAATTGGTTGTAATGCTGGTTGGATGTGTGAAAAAACTATTGCTCATCATTTACAAGCTTATGAACTTGAAGATACTGTGGAGCAAATTAGAGGAAATTATTCTGCTTTATTAGTAGATGCTATAACTCGTTATCGAGAAGGAGAACCAGTTCTATTTTTTGCTTGGAAACCACATTGGTCTTCCTCTACTTTAAAAGAAGGGGAAGATATAGAATGGTTGAATGTTCCTTTTACTTCTTTGTTAGGAACTATGGAAAAGTTTACGGAAAAAGAGACTTCCTTTAATGGTAAAAATCTCGGTTTTCCTGTTGATAATATTAAGATATTAGCTAATAAGAAATTTTTGGAAACTAACCCAGTTGCTAAAAGTTTTTTAGAGCAGGTTGAGGTTCCCATAGAGGATGTGAATATTCAACAGGAAAAAGTTCAAAATGGAGAGAATAAACCTGAAGATATTCGTCGTCATGCTGAAGAATGGGTGAGTAATAATCAAGCATTATTTGATAGTTGGGTAAATAATTAATAATTAATAATTAATAATTAATAATTAGATACTTAGGGCTTACTGAATAAATATAAAAGTGTTTGTCGGTAAAGATTTTAGCCTTTGCAGATACTAATAAAGTACCAGCTTTTGGGTGGTTCCAGTTCAAAAATCTAGGATTTTGAGCATTTCGAGGGGTAGAAAATCAAGAGAAAATTATTCTGGCTACTTCTTCTATGATTCCCATTCAAATACGGATTCTGGCTTCTGGCTTCTGACTTCTCCACACTACTAAAAGACTTTTTCAGCAAACCCTACTTAGATATAGAATTAGAGATAAAAAACTCTTTCATTATCAATTATCTATAAAACTCTTTCAAATTGGTATAACTCAATACGGTTCAGATAAGATTGAAACTGCTATCGTATGAAACCATTAAAGTAGCTCTTCAAATTACCGAAATGCAAAATAAAATTCTTAACTGAACCGTATTATTTTCTAACTAACCCCTAAAACATGAATAACCATACGTTGATTTTCATCAACAAAGTAATCTATGGGTTTTAATCCTCCTTTTATAGCCTGATTTTGAAAATAATCTACCGGATATTTATAAGAACTTAAGAGATGAAATTTTGTGCCTTTCTTAATATTTATCGGAATACCATCTAGAACAAAATTTTGATCTTCAGTTGCTCTGATATTATGTTCTACACAATGAGTCTCAGCTACCCAATTAAATTCATAATTAAATGCAGTTGGATCGAAGCCAGAAACTGGTAAGTCGCGATTGATGAAATATAAAATACTGAGTGCCACTTTTGCCATTCTTCCATCATTATAAGCTTTTCTTAATGACGACTCATTTTGATTAGCATCCACACCAACAATGAGAATACCATCTGGTTGTAATGCTTGTGAAATTCTTCCGAAAAATTTCAGACAATTACTTATAGAAAGATTAGTAACTGTACTACCTTTAAAAAAGACTACGGGTTTAGGAAAGTTTTGCACCAGTTCGACATTTTTAATAAAGTCATCTTGCATTATTTGAACTGGTATTTCTGGTAATTCTCGTCCTAAAATTTCTTGAGTTTGGTGCAGATAAGTTTCACAAACATCTACAGGAATATAACTTTGAAATTTTTCAACTGCTTTGAGAAAGGGCAAAGTTTTATTCTGGAAAGCTATATCTGTACCAGGGCCAAATTCTATAATATTTGCTTCTGGTGGAACATAAGCAGCTATTTTTTTAGCTACATTATTAATTAATTGGATTTCTTCTTTGTAAAGGTAGTAACCTAAATTTTGAGATATTAGTTCCATATAACATACTTCCCCATTGGCAGGATCATTCTCAATATTTGGGTCAGGAGTGCTATACAAATAAGCAGCCATATTTTCTTCCTGATCTCCTAGAAATAGAGCTTTTGTATCGGAAAGAAATAACTCATTAAAGTCCATGATATTTTTTTCTCTTGACGTACACTAAGAATATATTATAGCTGATTTCGGGTACTGGTATTTAAGTAAGCTTTTTGAATCATTCTTTCTCAAAAATTTTTATTCATTTTAAGTATAATAATCCTAAATTAACTGTGATAATTTTTATAGTAGTTAATTTGAGCTGAAAATATTGAAAATTTTGATTTATAACTCCTAATTACTATAAAAATTCTGATGAAATTAATAGCAAATACTTATAGTTGTTAGAAGATATTTTTACCCTAAAACACAAGAGATAGTTTTCCAGATCGTTTATTTAAAATAATAGAAAGTTATAAGGTATAATGCAAGCAGTTGATACACTTAAAAATTTACAGCAAACAAATAAAAAATTCGATTAAACCAACATTATAGGAGATAATCAACACAATTGATTATGAACAATTTATCTAACTATTTTATCGCTCAAACTAAAGGAGAATTAAGCAATTTATTAAATCCATTTCAATCAGGTACTTTACCTCTAGATGAATGGGTTAATAATTCTGTGAATTTTCTAGTTGATAACTTTCGTCCTCTATTTCAAGCTATCAGTTTACCAATTAGCAAAACTCTAGAAATAGTAGAATCAACTTTTTTAGCAATTCCACCTTCAATTTTTTTAATAATAATTGCCATTCTAGTTTGGCAACTAGCTGGTAGAAAAATAGCTATTTATGCTTTGATATCTCTTAGTATTATCGGTTTTTGTGGTGCTTGGGAAGCAGCAATGATTTCCCTATCCTTAATACTAACATCCGTAATATTCTGTATGTTAGTCGGTATCCCTTTAGGTATTGCCTGCGCCGTCAGCGATCGCTTCAATAATATATTGCGTCCTCTTCTCGACGCGATGCAAACTCTTCCCACCTTCGTTTACTTAGTACCTGTAGTAATGCTATTTGGAATAGGGGAAGTTTCTGGTATAATAGCAACCTTTGTATTTGCCGTTCCACCTTTAATTCGTCTGACCAATCTTGGTATTAGACAAGTATCCCCAGAAGCAGTAGAAGCTGCCCATGCTTTTGGTTCAACTCCTGGACAAGTATTATTAGAAGTGCAAGTTCCTTTAGCATTACCTACCATACTTGCTGGAGTAAATCAAGCCATTTTATTAGCTTTATCAATGTCAGTAGTCACCTCAATGATTGGAGTAGAGGGATTAGGACAAATGGTATTACAAGGTTTAGGGCGTTTGAATGTGGGATTAGCTGCCGTAGGAGGATTAGGTATTGTATTGATTGCAGTAATGCTTGACCGCATTACTCAAAGTATAAATAAAGGCAATGTTCAGTCTTGGCAAAACCGTGGTTTAATTGGATGGTGGCGCTCTCGTAACTTGTCGAAACGCGCTCAAGTAACTGTAGGAATAAGTTGTGTAGTTGCTTTGCTAGTTGGGGTAACAAGTTGGCAATTAATATCTCAGACAAATACCAGATTAACTGAAACTTCATTACCAGGAAAAGGAATAGTAGTACGTCCAACTTATGGTTTAGAAAGCTATGGTGAATTTGTCACAGACATTGTGAGTATTGGACTAGAAAAATTAGGATATGAAGTGAAAGGTCAAAAGCAACTAAATGTTCCAGCAATGCATATTGCTGTTAGTAATGGAGATTTAGATTTTGCGGGAACTCATTGGGAAGTTGCTCACCAAGAATTTTTTGACAGTAATGGTGGAGAAGAAAAATTAGAACGTTTAGGAACTCTTATTTCTCATTCTACTTTGGGATATGAAATAGATAAAAAAACTGCCGAAGAATACAATATTACTAATTTATCTCAACTTCAAGATCCAAAAATTGCTCAACTTTTTGATTCTGATAATGATGGTAAAGCAAACTTAATTGGTTGTACTGCTGGTTGGATGTGCGAAAGAGTTATTAATCATCATTTACAAGTTTACGGACTTGAGGATACTGTTGAGCAAGTTGAAGGTGATTATTCTGCCTTGTTAGCAGATACTTTAGGTCGTTATCGTGAAGGTAAACCTATTCTATATTTTGCTTGGCAACCCCATTGGTTTAATTTTGTTTTAAAAGAAGGGGAAGATGTAGAATTTTTGAGTGTTCCTTTTACATCGTTATTAGGAAATATGGGCAATTTGACAGCAAAAGATACTTCATTAAATGGTAAAAATTTGGGTTTTCCTATTGATAATGTTAGGATATTAGCTAATAAGAAATTTTTGCAGGACAACCCAGTTGCGGAACGTTTATTTGAACAAATTGAAATTCCTATAAAAGACATTAATATTGAACAAGAAAAAGTTAAAAATGGGGAGAATAAACCTGTAGATATTCGCCATCATGCTAAAGAATGGATTGCTAGTCATCAACAATTATTTGATAATTGGTTAGAGATAGCATCATTAGTTAATAATGGATAATTAATAATTAATAATTAATAATGAATAATAGAAATACGGAGCGCGGTAAATCTCAGAAACCCGGTTTCTAGGTTTTGAGTAGTAAGTATTGAATGGTTAACTATTAGACATCTTCAGAAACTAAAATTTGCACAAGGAACTATTGTGGTTTAAAATTAACTTTTTGAAATGTCTATCTTTTTCCCTTTTGTTTAATTTACCCCTTCTTATTTCCTCCTTCTTATTTCCTCCTTCTGACTTCTTACTTCTTTCTTTAAATCTGAATTACACCTGCATCAAAAACACGATTCCAAATATTAATACCCCTAACAATTAAACGGTCTTCATAAACATCAAATGCAGCAAAACTAAAATTCTCCGTAGAATATTCAGTCCACTCAGATCTACCTACAGGACGTTGTTTTGCTCCAGCACCAGAGATTAAATAAGTAGTACCATTAATTGGGCGAGTTCTTTCATAATTATGTTCATGTCCGTTAATATAAAGTTGCACCTTATGTTTCTTAAATAAGGGAGTTAATGTACTAATAAGTTTTTGACTTGAGCCATACTTTCCAGAAGAATAAATTGGATGATGAGCAAATACTATTTTCCAGGGTGCTTTACTATTACTCAATTCTTTTTCTAGCCAATTTAATTGCACTTCCCAATCTTCTTTTTTAGCATTAGTATCTAAGGCAAAAAATTGAATTGGTTGATACTCAAAAGTATAGTATCTTCCTGCCATATTAAAATTTGGATATTTTACTTGCGGCTCTCCATTATCAGTCCGAACATCATGGTTGCCTAAACAAGCATAAAATTTCACTTTATTTTCTAGTAAATACTCGTATGGCTTCTCAAAAACATCATTAATTTTTTCAATTTCTCCATTTGGATAGATATTATCACCAGCAAGAACTACAAAACCAAAAGGAAATTTTGAATGATAGTGTTTCATAGCTCTAGCTACAGAATATTGAGGCATCTTTCCTGTACCAGTATCGGCAACAGAAACAAACCGAAAAATAGGAGCGGTTTTGGGATAGGAAATATCGCTTTTTACAGTTTGAGTAGAAAGAAGATTGTTTAGTTCTTTTTTATGAAATAAAAATTCTTTTAATTCTCCTAATTGTTTTCTAAAAAAACGCAGTTTCCGTATATTAAATGAAAATACTATACCTGCAAAAGTAATGCCACCCAGACCAGCTAATAATAATAATCGACGACGTTTCATATTCATAAGGCAATTTCCTAACTTATGAGATACTTAGTGTTAATAATTTTAGGTTCTATAAAAAATAAGTCATTTCAATTATAACAATTATAAATAGGGATTACTGATTAAATATAAAAGTCTTTACAGATAAAGTTTATAGCCTTTTTAAATCCCAAAAAAGTGCAACTTTTCCAGCTAAAATAGCCAAAAAGTTAATATTTTAGGCAGACCAAAGGTAGAAAAATCAAGGAAAAATTATTCTTTCTAACGTCTTTGTCTTCCCACACTTAGCTTTTTTCAGCAAACCCTAATTACCCCAAAATTCTTACTTTTTCCCCTCCATCAACTGAAAAAATCGTACTTTTAGGGTTCCCGATAAATCAGTACCTAAAATTATTCAAACCTTTATCTATTAAATGCTTCTATATTTAATCAGCAAACCCTGAATAGGTTGTCACAAATCAAAAACTAGAAATAAACTCCGAAAATCTTACCCCTTCCTATTGCCTATTCCCGAAAAGCAGCAAGCTTCTTATACACACAGGACTTACACAGATACCACATATATAACGTTTAAAACTCCATGCCCATGGAGTTTTTTAACTCTATACATAGCACCTTTGCATTAGTCCTGACACAAATAAAATATGATTGCTATATCAGTTATCAATAAACCAATTCAAACAACCAAATAAAATATCGAGCTATAGAACCATACCTTCCCTTTTCTTTCTTCCTTGCTTCCCTCAAACTCTAGCAAGATTATTTTGAACCATTTCCTCTAATTGTTTACGAGTCAGACAACGACGTTCAGAACAATAAGCCATTAAATTAACACCATTCATCATTCTTACCGTACTAACTCTAACCCGAAAATCATCAGTCAAAAACCAACAACGTTCTTGTCCTTGATTTCTTTCATATTCTGTATCAATAGTCAAGACTCCATCAGCAGCAAAATGATACCTACCCACCACCGGAATACCCTCAACATAACCACGGTTACGCAAAAATTTTCCACTTCTACCAATTTCAGAACTTGGAATATCAACTAAAATAGCAGCATAATTTGGATTAGGTTCATCATCATTATCTAAATTATCTTGCCAATTAAAACTTGCACCACCCCTTGCTAAAGCTGGATTTACTTTTTGCTCTTCACAAACGGCGATAACTTTAGGGTCATCTTTTGCTAAAACTTTGACAATTAAATTAGATTCTCCCGACTCATCAGGAGCAGAATCAAAATGATGAACAGTACGTTGAGAAAACCATGTTCCCTCACTTTTAATAAAAAAATCCATCATTGTCATTGGTGGTGTTAATTTCATTTTTTTTACCTCTAAAATTTTGTTAATTAACTAGCTCTTAGCTTTTAGCATTTAGCTATCAACTCTTAGTAGCTCTAAATTAAAATTATTTACTTCTAAAAGTAAAATTTTCTTCTCAAAAATAATCTAGTTCCTCAATCAGTGCTTTTTTAGGAATATGCCCCAGATTTTTAGTTAAGAAAAATCAACAAAAATATAGTTGATAATCATAACATTATAAGATAAATCAAATGGAGACTTTATAAATAGATAATTAACAAATCTATATATAGAATCCTAAATAGATTGTGAAATTTTCTCCTAGAAGTTTGGTTTCCTAACCTAATTTTTCCTTGGGTTTGGAAATAAAACGGCTACATTTTTTGTCATAAATCATTTACGATTGCTATATACACAATTCCATTGTAAATACTAAATTATCTCTAGCTAAAATGCAGTTTCAATCAGCAACAGAAATTATTCAAGCTTATCAGCAAAACCCAAATCTTATTGGTAGTAATTTACAAGGTATAGACATTAGTGAAATTGAACTATATCAAATTAATCTCAGTCAAAGCAATTTACAACAAGCTAACTTAAATAATACTATTCTCATCGGAGCTAACTTCAGTCAAACTAACTTGAGTGGAGCAAATCTCAAAGGTGCCGATTTACGGAGAGCAAATCTTCAGGGTGCAAACTTGACTGGAGCAGATTTAACTAATACTTATTTGAATCGAGCTGAACTGCAAAATTCTAATTTTACTAATGCTAATTTAGAAGGTGCAAAACTTCAAGTAGCATATTACGATAGTGCTACTATTTGGCCAGAAGGATTTGCTTATAAATCGTCAGGAGCAGTTGGACCTGGGGCTAATTTAACTGGAGCTTTCTTAAATACAGCTTACCTCAGAGGTGCTGACTTACGCGGTGCAAATTTGCGGGGTTCTTATTTGAGTGGTGCAGATTTGCGTGGTGCTAATTTAGAAGGTGCAGCTTTGAGTGGAGCAAATATGAAAGGAGCTTTTTTGATAGGTGCAAATTTGCGTCATGCTCGACTCAATGCTGTAGAGTTGGATGGAGCAGATTTACGAGCTGCTGATTTAACCGGGGCAAGTTTGGATAATATTCTTAGTATTGCTGGAGTTGATTTTACTTTAGTCCAAGGATTGAGTGATGATACCAGAGCTATGTTATCTGGATATTCAGGCAAAGATTTGGGGACTTGGAATTCTTTTAGTCGGACTAATACTCAGAATAGTTTATTATCTCACATAACGGCTTAACTTCCTGATCTGACATCGCCAGGGAATAAATTCCTTGGCTCAAAGTTAAAGTCATCTCAAGATGACGACTAATGTTATTATCTTCATTTTTTGCCGCTCAAGCGATCGCTACTCGAACCCAGAAATCTCGTTTCTTAAAGAAATCAGGTTTCTGAGCATAAGTCCAAGTCCTGATTCATTCTCTAAAGCTCCTGAAAAAATCGCGCCTCAAAGAATATATAGGGTTGCATCCTCACCAAAATTCTGATACAATATATTTAACTGGGGTTTCTCGCCTATACTCATGATTTTTTATTCAACCCAAAGAATGTATTATGGTGGGTTGCAAGAGCAATAACTGTAGATTGGGTTGAGAAACCAAAACCCAATCTACTATAACTAAAAATCCCAAAACTATAACCTTATAGTTTCATTTTTATTTTCATTCTCTAAAGCTCCTAAAAAAAATCGCGCCTCAAAGAATATTAGGGTTGCATCCTCACCAAAATTCTGATACAATATATTTAACTGGGGTTGCTCGCCTATACGCATGATTTTTTATTCAACAAATCCATAAATTTTCAGCGATCGCGAGGAACAACAAACCTCATTCCTCCTTGAGCGCCTAACTCATTCTTTTCATACCGGGGGATAACATGAATATTGCAGTGCATCATTTTTTGTCCCCCGGCGCGATTAACATTTATCCCCACATTAAACCCATCAGGTTGATAGCTTTCCTGTAAAATTTCCTGTACCCGATATACCATAAACCAACATTCTAATTGTTCCTCTATAGGCAACTCAAAATAATTTGCTAAATGACGCTTCGGAATAATTAAAGTATGTCCTTTTGTGACCGGATAACCATCAAAAATAGCATAAGCTTTTGCCGATTCTGTAATCAACTTGAGACTTTTTCGAGGATTACAAAATAAACATTTATTATCCGAATTTTTTTGCTCATTATAATGAGAATATTCATAAATTTCACACAATTTATCAGTATAAATCGACTTAAAAGGTAAATCAACCAAACACTGATAAGTTGGTTTCTTATGTACAAAATGTTCTCGAAAACCCTCCTTTTTCAAATCTCTTCTCACAGCATAATAAGCCTTTCCCCCTGACCTTAATAACTGAGAAACTTGCATCAAAACTTCAAATATAACCTTCTCAAACAAAACATTTAAAACATAAAAACAGACAATAGTATCAAAAACTCCCTGGGGATATTCAGGAAAATAATAAGGATCGTAACCAGTAATATCAAAACCTTTTTCTCGTAGTAATTTAACATCATTACCCCAACCACAACCAAAATCAAGAATCCTACCTACCAACAAATTTTTCTCTAGCATTAATTTAGCTGGAAATGAGATAAATTTACGTTCTTTAGCAGTCAGGTGACTATATTTATTTGATTGTTTATCAGTAAACATTATAGAGTAAAGAATAAAGTATTATCAGAAATCGGGTTTATAGTAGATAGATGTTAATATATAAAGTATTTAATAAACCAGGTTTCTCGTTTGCTATAGCAATCCGTGCGGAGGTTGCGGGTAATCAAAAATTAAAGAAAAAAAATACAACTCTTACCTATTCCCTGTTCTCTAGTTCCCTAAAAGCAACTAAGTTTTTGACACAAATCAAATAGGATTACTACAGCAGATTTAATATAAGGTTCTTAGGTATAATGATGATTGATTTTAGGTTCAGATTATCAATACTTATATTTAATTAAAGGTTAAGCTATGACTAATATTGTCAAATCTTCTCTAAATAAAGAACAAACCACTGCCTGGTTAAGAGGACTAATGACCATTGCTTATGCAGATGGAGAACTTGATACAGCAGAAAAAGATTTATTTGACCACTTTAGTCACGAAGAATTTGCTTCAAAAATTGAAATTTCCGAACTCAAACCTATTAGTCCAGATGATTTAGCAAAAGTATTTGGAGAAAATCCTACTCTAGCAGAAAATTTTATGAGAACTGCTGTAATGGTAGCTTTAGCAGATGGAATTTATTCTGTGACTGAGGATGAAGTGCTTCATAAATATTGTGATGCTTTGGGATTAAAGGTTAAAGCATTAGAAGCATTGCGGAAAAATTTGGAGAAAGCTAAGGAACAAGCAGAAAATGATACTTTAGAAAGTTGGCTAGAAGAAACTGAACATATAGATAGCTCTACTATTCCCCATGACCCCGAACACCATAAAACCGTTCTTGCTCCCATCAAAGATTGGTTGGATGGGTGGGATATTCACGATCCCAAAGTGGCTCACATGGTTTGTAAGATGATTCCTGCTCAATGTCCATTTGAACGAGATGTGGTGGTTTTTGGGAAGAAGGTAGCCCACATTCCAGCGATGTGCAAGCTTAACCCAGTTTACGATCAGTTAGTTGGTCTGCGTTTTCGCGCTTTATCATATTTGGCAGATGAATGTCAAGAGGATGTTTCTAAATATTTTTAGTTTTTAGTTTTTAGTTTTTAGGGAATAGGGAATAGGGAATAGGTATGGAGGGAACAGGTATGGAGGGAACACTTAACTGGGAATAGGGAACACTTAACTCTTAACTGGGAATAGGGAACAAATAGTTAAAAATTAGGAGTTAAGTAAGTAAAAATGTCTGGTATTAATGATTTTAAAGATTTAAAAATTTGGCAAAACGGAATGGATATTGCCGAAAAATGCTATTTCTTGACTAAACTTTTTCCCAAAGATGAATTATATGGTATGGTGCAACAAATAAGGAGAAGCGCTGTATCTATTCCTGCTAATATAGCTGAAGGTTATGGGCGAAGATACACTGGAGAATATTTGAGATTCTTAAACATTGCTCAAGGTTCAATTAATGAATTAGAAACACACTTAATTTTGTCTGAACGAGTAGGGTTATGTGAAAAAAAAAAGAAATAGAAACAATTATTTCTCTTCTCACAGAAGAAAGCTAAGATGATTATTGATTATTGCTTTGATTAAAAAACTTGAAACTTGAAAACTGACCACAATTTCTAATTTCCTTCCTATTCCCTCAAAAAATACTTTTTTTCTTCCTTAACTACTTCCTATTCTCTGTTCTCTATTCCCTCAAAAAATACTTTTTTTTCCTAACTATTCTCTGTTCCCTATTCCCTACTATTCCCTGTTCCCAGTTAAGTGTTCCCAGTTAAGTGTTCCCTAAAAAAATTATGCAATTCATAGATCAAGCAGAAATTCAAGTCGAAGGTGGTAAAGGTGGCGATGGCATGGTGGCCTTTCGTCGCGAAAAATTTGTGCCTGCGGGTGGACCAGCAGGTGGTAATGGTGGCCGTGGTGGTTCAGTGATTTTAATGGCCGTTGCGAATCTGCAAACATTGTTGGACTTTAAATTTCAGCGCGTCTTTAAAGCAGAAAATGGTAAACGGGGTGGTCCGAAAAATATGACTGGAGCAGCAGGAAGCGATCGCTTAATTGAAGTGCCTCCTGGTACGATGATTTATGATGCGGAAACTGAGGAATTATTGGGAGATTTAGTTAAAGCGGGGCAAACTTGTTGTGTTGCTCAAGGTGGTAAGGGTGGTTTAGGAAATAAACATTTTCTGAGTAATAGTAATCGCGCTCCGGAATACGCTTTACCTGGTTTAGAGGGTGAAGTGCGAATGTTGAGATTGGAGTTAAAGTTATTAGCTGAAGTGGGAATTATTGGATTGCCGAATGCAGGAAAGTCTACTTTAATAGCTGCTCTTTCTGCTGCTCGTCCGAAAATTGCTGATTATCCTTTTACTACTTTGGTGCCAAATTTAGGAGTTGTCAGAAAACCAACGGGAGATGGTACTGTTTTTGCAGATATTCCTGGGTTAATAGAGGGTGCTTCTGCTGGTTTAGGTTTGGGGCATGAATTTTTGAGGCATATTGAACGGACTAAGTTACTGTTGCATTTGGTTGATATTACAGATATTAACCCAGAGGAAAATTTTGAGACTATTCAAAATGAGTTGAAAGCTTATGGGCGATATTTAGAAGAAAAGCAACAAGTTTTGGCTTTAAATAAAGTTGATGCAGTTGATGTGGAGAGTGCTGAAGTACAGGAGCTGGTGAATAGGTTTAGGGAAATTTCTGAGGGAAAAGTTTTTCTGGTTTCTGCTGTTGCGGGTATTGGTTTGGAAGAATTAATGCAGGAAATTTGGCAGTTATTAGATATGGAAACAATTAACAATTAACAATTAATAATTAGGGCTTGCTGATTAGATCTAAAAGTATTCATAGATAAAAATTTTAGTCTTTTTAGAGTCAGAAAAAGTGCAAATTTTTAGGCTGTTTAGGTTCAGGTATCTTAACATTTTACATTAACTAGAACAAAAAAATTAAGAAACTATTTTTTCAACTACTTCTTCTGTAAATTATCTAAATTCTTACTCTTAACTAAGGTTGGCTGATTTATCGGGAACCGTAAAAGTCTTTTAATAGTAAGGAGAATCCTGCCATCCTGCCATCCAGGAGTCAGGAAAATCACACAAGAGGTAGTTAGAAGAATTATCCCTTGATTTACGGTTCCCGAAAAATCGGCTAATTATGGCAGAAAATCCTAGACTTTTTAGCTTGAGAGGCTTAAAAGCTGATACTTTTGACCCACCGAAAAATGCTCAAAAGTTTATCTGTAAAGACTTTTATCTTTAATCACCAAGCCCTAACTACTCCCTACTCCCTACTTCCTATTTATCTAACAACATTAACAGCAACAACCAAGAAGAATAAAATCACTAAAATTACAATACTTATAATCAATAAAAAAGAAATAATCGCCCACATTCTCTGATGTCTTTTAAAATCAGAAATACTCTTCCATTCCCGACTTTTCCAAGCCCACTCATTTCCTTTAGCACCTAAAATTATTGCTGTTACTAACCACCCCATACCAGAAGTGAGAAAAATAAAATCACTCCAAGCAAATAATCCTACCCAAACACGATTAGTTATACACCAAAAACCAGGTAATAAAAATCCACCCCAATTCCAACCAATAATTTCTGCGGGCACCTGATTAGAAGTATGAATAAGATTTTCTGATTCTACAACAGTAACTAACGATGTGTTTGTCTGTATTTCTTGATTTTTTGCCACAATATTACTAATTTCAGTTGGTGCAATAATTTCTGGAGTAGGAGGTTGTAATTCTGCTAATACTTCCTCTCCCGACTGGAAGCGATCGCGAGGAATAGGAGCCAACATTCTATTTAAAATTCCCTCAAACTTCGGACTTAATTTTAACACCTTATTCCATTGCCACTCCATTGTTCTAACATTAATTAATTCCGCAGGAACTTTACCAGTCATTAATACTAAACAAGTCACTGCTAAAGCATATAAATCACTATGATTTCCCACAATTCCTAACCGCATTTGTTCATCAGGAGCATAACCAAATTTACCTAATCTAGTAGCAGCATAAACAACATTATTAGAACTCTTCATTTTGTGAGAAACTTCAACAGCAATTTGTTTCACTCCACCTAAATCTATCAAAACAGGCAACCCATCATCCGCTCGACAAATAATATTATCAGGAGCAATATCTCGATGAATAATTCCTTGATTATGTAGATAACTTAAAACTGGTAAAATTTGACGCATTAAGTCAATTATTTCAACTTCACTAAAGAAATTACCTTGTTTTCGACGTTGATTTAGTAAAGATTCTAATGTTTGCCCCTCAATAAAATCTTGCACCAAAAATAAACATTTATTTTCCCGAATAAATTCCCAAAAACGAGGAATTTGAGGATGATTAATTTGATGCAATGTCATCGCTTCCCGTTGAAAAAGTTCTTCAGCTTTTTGAATAAATTCTGTACCTTGATTTCCTGGAGTTAATTGTTTTAAAACTACTGCTTGATTAAATCTACCTGTATCTTCTGCTAAGTAAGTTTTCCCAAATCCACCTTGACCTATTTGCCGAACAACTATGTAGCGATTTCTTAATTTATTTCCTGGTTTTAATTCTCTAGATATTGTTGGAGAAGATTTTATTGCTTCTAGAGAAGTACCACAACTAAAGCAAAAACGGGAGGGAATAGGATTTTTATTTCCACAGTTTGTACAAGTAATCATATTTATTAACTCAAAGAAACCAGCAATAAGTCAGTTATCAGTTATCAGTACCTCGTCCAATGAGAAGACTTAAGATACTGAGTTTTCTGTTCTTAACCCAGGACTTACGCAAAATAACCTATTTCGTCGTTGCCAGGGACAAGGTTTACGTTTCATTTGCATAGCAAAGGAGTCCGTAAGGATAGCAATATCAAACACCCATAATTTGTTAAGTCCTGATACCCTTAAAAGGCCAGGCTTGAAACCTGACTTTCTGGTTAATTGGCCTGTCAGTAGATAACTGTTAATATTATACTCTTTACAGAGAATGATTGCTACAAATGCTCCTTAATATAAAATTCAGATGATTACTATTTTTATAATGCAAATAATAAGGATGATACCTGATAATTATCATCCTTAATAAGAATAGCATAATTAATATTTAACTATATTTTTGCAGTTTGATAACGTCTTTGTTTAATATTTATAAATGCCAACATATTATTGGTCTTTAAATACCAATTTATTTTCCTTGATAAATCAACAATTAAGTTGATGGAAAATGGATGTCTTAAGAAAGCGATATAGGGTTTAAGAAACATTATCCACAGGGTAGTTTCTAATACTAAACTTTTGAGTTCATCCATGTATTTTTCTCCTTATATTTTCTCATCCTAAATAACAGTTTTAATCTGGGAAAGAGGCGTCTGTAAGCAGCCTTCAGCACTCTGCATTCAGAAGTGCAAGCAGAGGAATAAAGCTGAAGTTATACTGTTTCACGGCAGTAAAAAGTCATGTTTTGAGAACTTATAGACTCAAAACTTTGACACTAGAGTAATTTCAAGAAATTATTTCACAATGAAAGTTGGAAACTCTCTGTGATATCAAATCTGGTAGTATCGGTAAAATTCTCTCTCTGTAAAGGTTTGGTCTCCAATTTATCGGAAACCGCACTCTCTACAAACAAACTAAGAATTTTAGCTCTTTTCTGATGGTAGAACCTGATTCTCGAAAGCAGATTTGATATGATATCCTTAATATGAATTGATATCAGAAGGCGCGCAGTTACAGCAAATTACCAGTATAAGAATTACAGATATTAATAATTCACCAGATTTCAAGTAAATGAGGTAGAAGGGAAATGGCAAAAGCATTTTAGTGCGATTTTTCGGGAACCGTGCATTTTGCTCCCATGAATGTAACTCACACCTGGTAAAATCTGCTGTAAATTAACAGCACAGAATATTTGATAATGTCTGCACCATAAATGCGTAACACTGCATCAGTTTCTGTAACGAATTTTATAATCTGCCACTTTTTATGTTGCGCAACATTTTGTATTAGCAGTTGTCGAAAATAGCGATCGCTGACACTAAATAAGTAGCACACTTTGCGGAGCGCAAAAAGCGCACTACACTTATTCTCAACAAACGTAGAGGGTTTTAAACCCTTAAATTTTTAGCCGATCTCTGTTCGCCAAGCATTCCCAATAATGAGAAATCCTATAGTAGCGATCGCTAATAAATACTAGATTCAGTATGAATAAGTCGGGTTTGAAGAAGGAAATCAGGAGTTTGGGCGATCGCCTGGAAATTTTTACTTCTACTCTAATTGCTACAGTAGAGATAGCTTTAAGTTTTCCAACCTTTTCGGTATTAGGAAAACTTTTTCCTGACAGCCAATTCTCTTGTTTATAAGAAGAGGTAATTATTAACAATTAATTATTAATTATTTAACTACTCATTCTTCCCTTCTACCGAAGGTATTGAAAATCACCAGAAGCGAATAGAGTGACTTAACTACCACGACTAATCCATCTGTTAATTAAGTTTTACCGCTAATTTAATCCCACTATATTGACTGAATGGAAATAAATTTTTTCTCTAGGTAGCTTCGTGACCAAACCACATATACAAATCTTCTAAACAGCTACTGAAAAGAAAACTGTTAGAAGTAACACTTTACTTATATGTAATTTTACTCTGCTACAAAGTATTGTTTTTGTTTCAGCAGTAAACTTTCTTAATTATCATCTTAATAAATATTTCGTTTTCGTCTAAGTATATATACCCGTACACAAAGGTGAGGTTTTCAACACTTGACTATTATTTACCTTTGAGAAAAATTCCACACTTCAATTTGTAGTATTAAACTAGGAGTCAAAATTTTCTCTGGATTCTGACTCCTGGATTCTGGATTAGTACTACATTTTGACGTGCGGAATGTAAGTTTTAATATATTTAGCTACTAATTAAAGTTAAAAGCGTTGAGAAATAGGGCTGGCTGAATAAATATAGAAGCATTGATAGATAAAGATTTTAGAGTTTTTAGGTATCAAAAAGTCTGAACTTGTAGGTTACTGAGGTACGGTTCCCGAAAAATCAGAAATTGAGCATTTTTGGCTAACTATGATATCGGGATTTAGGGAACGACCCTAGATATGGTGTTTAAAACCATGGCGCAATCGTTTTTCGCATCTATATATAGTACCTTGGCGTAAGTCCTGAATATAAGAATAACTCTTACTCTATTTCCGGCCAACTCCTCTTTCAGCAATTAACAATGAAAAATTAATAATTAATAATTACTCCCTCTTAAAAGAAGGGGATTGGCTAAAAGGAAAATTTTTATTTATCCCCTTAAAGGGGGAGACTTCCAGGCGTGAATTGTTGAATGAATAATTATTGACTATAAACCCTTGATTATTACAGGACTTACGCATAATCGACCAGTTTTAGGCATTTGAGATTGCTATCCTAACAGACTGCTTCACAAACGCGCCTCGCGAGCAATGACAGAAATACGTTGCGCGTGTGTAAGTCCTATATTAACAGGACAGAAACACGCGCAACCAAGAAACCGGGTTTCTTGCCCTAATATTGTGGTTAAAACCACGAAATTTAGTTGATAAACCCAGTTTCTGCGTAAGTCCTATATTAGTTATTAATTGTTTAGTAACTCCTATTTTTCTTAACTCTGTAAGGACATTCCATCCAACCTCCCTACGACTTCCTATCTCCACCATCAGACTTTTGTTAGCAAACCCCAAATAAAGCTTTTAGCCTTTTTATATTGAAAAAAGTACTTAGTTTTTGGCTGTTGTTATGTCAAAATGATAAAATTTTGACCCTGACTACGAGAAAATTTGGCCGTAGGACATTACCTCTGTCAAAATAGCGGTCAGGGTTTCCCTGGCTGAAGAATCCCCCATTTTCCCGTAAGGGCAACGTCGGGATTATATCAATAAATGTCATTCAACTCCGTTTTGATTCATCTAACAACTCAAAGTTATGCAAACATTCGTATTTATATGGTTGGGTCAAGTATTTTCTCTATTAGGTTCCAGTCTAAGTGAATTTGCTCTAGCAGTATGGGTATATCAAACAACAGGTTCAATTACCCACTATGCTTTATTGTCTTTATTCATTCATTTGCCTAGTATCTTTATCTCTCCATTTGCTGGTGCGATGGTGGATCGTTGGAGTCGCCGTTGGGTAATGATTGTCAGTGACTCAATGAGTGGAGTAACAGCATTAGCAATAATGTTTTTAGTCTTCTCCGGGCAACTACAAGTTTGGCATATTTATGTAGCAGTGGGTATTAGTTCGGTTTGCAATGCCTTTCAATCACCAGCTTATATTTCTGCAATTTCCCAACTTGTGCCAGTACAACACTTGAATCGAGCAAATGGTATGGTACAAGGTGCAATAGGAACTGCTAGAATTATTGGTCCAAGTATAGCGGGATTATTAATAGCCAAAATTCATATTCATGGGATATTATTAGTAGACTTTAGTACCTATCTCCTAGCATTTTTCACTTTATTAACTGTCAAATTTCCTACCAGACAACAGAAACATATAAGACGAAAAGTAAATATTAAATATTTATGGCAGGAAGTTGTTTCCGGGTGGAATCATGTGGTGGTTTCTACTGGTTTGCGCCAGTTAACAATTTTCTTTGGAGTTGTCTATTTAAGTGCAGGAGTATTGCAAGTTTTATTTTTGCCAATGGTATTAAGTTTTGCTTCGGAAAAAGAATTAGGAATAGTGATGTCTGCTAGTGGTATAGGAATGTTATTCGGCAGTATCATGGTTAGTTTATGGGGATGTTCTCAACGTAGGATAGAGGGAATTTTATTTTTTGTATTTATTCAAGGATTATGTTTCTGTTTAGCAGCATTAAAACCTGCTGTTATTGTCATTGGAATGGGTGGTTTTGGTTATCTATGTTCCCGGGCAATTATTGTTAGTTTGAACCATACTATTTGGCAACAAAAAGTACCTCAAAATTTACAAGGACGAGTATTTGCTTTGCAGAATATGATGGAAAAGTGTTTGTTAGTAATTACTCACCTGAGTGTGGCGCCTTTAGTACAGTTTATGTTTAAGCCTTTGATGAGTGAAAATGGTATTTTAGCAAGTAGTATCGGCAGAATTATTGGAGTTGGAGATGGCAGAGGAATGGCTTTGTTATTTGTATTGATCGGTTTCTTGAATATTGGAGCAGTATTAACTGCCTATCGTACTCCAGAGTTGCGACGGGTGGAGAAAGAATTGCCTGATGTTGAGAGATTGAAAGTCGATGATACTGAAGGTTTTATCAATGCAGGATAATTCTTCATTAATGGATAATTGATAATGGATAATTGATAATTACCTATCCTTAAAAGCTATCTCTTATAAAGTTTTAGCCTTATTTGGGTTTGTGGCAAAAAAAAGTGCAAGTTTTTAGGTTTGAGTGAGCAGAAAATTAGAATTTTCGGGTAGACAAGTACATAAAAATTAAGAGAAAATTATTCCTATCAATTTGTCTGTCTTCCCCAGAATTGAAGAGCGTAGGGGTTTGGTCTCCAAACCCTCTACAAACTAGGAATTTTCGCTCTTTTCTAATGGCAACCTTATTCTCCAAAGCAAGCAGATTTGATATTAGGGATGGGTTCCTTCCTTCTCAGATTTCCCAAAGTTTCTGACACTCTGTTTTTTCGCTAAACCCTACTTGGGTTTGGTCTCCAAACCCCTACAGTTTTTTCTCACAAATCATTTATGATTTTTAAATAGGGCTTGCTGAATAAATCTAAAAGCTTTAATAAATATAAAGTTTTAGCCTTTTTATATCGAAAAAAGTACCTAGTTTTTGGTTGTTGTTGTCTTAAAATGATCAAGTTTTAACCCTGACTATCAGAAAGTTTGGCCGTGACAAATAGTCTAAATTGTTCCCTACTCCCTACTCCCTAATAGATAATAATGTACAAAACTCAAGCAGCAGATACAACAATAGAAGCTGAAAAAATCTGGTTTAAATTGATAAGCAAAATGCCTATAGAAACCAGAATTATGCAACATCATAGAGCATCTATTCAGTCACAACAAATTTGGTGGGATTTATTTAAACAGGAACGTAAAAATTTAACAAATAAGCAATTAAAAATAGAGTATATCAAGTTAATATTAGGAGAAGAATATTGTTTAATAAATAAATTAATTGATACAGATTTTATGATTATTTCGGAAATAGATTTAGCTATAAATATTGGGAAAATATTAGATGATTTGTACATTCCTTATTATCTAAGTGGTGGTCTTGCTAGTTCTTTCTGGGGAGAACGGAGACAAACAGAAGATGTTGATATGGCAGTAATTTTAGAACCAGAAAAAGTACCACAATTAATAGCAGCTTTATCAACAGAATTTTATGTTAGTGACATTGCTATAGATGATGCTATGAGTGGTCGTACTAATACTTTTAATATTATTCACTTGGCATCCGTCATTAAGGCTGATATTTATTCTATTCAACAATCAAATAATTTTGATTTTTCCGCAATATCGCGCCGTCAACAAGTGGAATTATTTTCCACAAATCAATTTATTTATATTGCTACTCCTGAAGATATTGTTTTACAGAAATTAAAATGGTACAAAATTGCAGATGATTATTCTCAAAAACAATGGCGCGATGTATTAGGAATCTTAAAAGCTAGACAACAAATATTAGATTTTGACTATTTGAAATTATGGAGTAATTATCTACAATTAACGCCAGAATTAGAAAAGGCTTTTGATGAAACAAACTTAACTTGATATTGCTAAACTAAGGAAACTCTATTGGGATGTTCAAAAAATAGATATTGACTAATTTCTTTCATGCCAAAACCTGTGTATTTTCTTACCTCTGGTTCGTGGAAACCCAAGACAATATCTTTTTGCTATATATAGCAATCTTTCGGAACGGAAATATTTGATAACTTTCTAATATAAATAGGGCTTGCTGAATTATTTATCAAAGTTTTTACGGGCATTGCTTTCAGCATTTATAGATACTAAGAAAGTACCAACTTTTAGGTGATTCCAGCTTAAAAATCTACGATTTTGAGCCAAACTAGGGGTAAAAAATTAAGGGAAGATTCTTCTGGCTACTTCTTCTCTGATTCCCATTCCTCCTAAATTCTGGATTCACCGATTCTGGCTCCTCCCCTCTACTAAAAGACTTTTTCCGCAAACCCTAAATAGTGTTTACTCAAGGTTTGTTTCAGGTCTTCTATTTCAGATTTGCCAACAAAAATATGATTCATTAATTACTAAAAATTAGAGCCACTCAGCAAAAGTTTTTTTTACAATCAAAACTTATCTTATTAAAGCAGGTGGTAAATCTTTAAAAGATGCACCTGCTCCATTATAAAGTGGTAATCCAAAAATATTTGGAGTCTCACAATGAGTAGGTCTGGGAAAACAAAAATTACTTAAATTATTGGCTGCAATAAAGAATAAACGCTTCCTTTTTTGTGGCGTTCCATAATCAGTAGCTAGTAACTGTTTATGAGTAATTTCATATCCTATATTATTAAATGATTTATAAATTTCTTCTATCATATTAGTAGCTTTAACCTGAGCTAAACCATAAACATTTTCCATAACCACAATTTCAGGTTGTAATTCCTGAATATGAGCCACATAATCTTGATATAAAACACCTAATGGATCATTAGTTGCAGCTTGTTTACCAGCAACACTGAATGGCTGACATGGCGGCCCCCCAATTATAATGTCAGGTTTTTTTCCTATTTTTTCTAGCACTATTTCAGGTTTTAAATCTCTAATATCTGCCTTGAAAAAATTCCATTTTGGGCGATTTTTTTTGATAGTTTTTTCCACAAAATCTTCTATATCAGTAGAAAAAGCAGTTTCAAAATTAATCCTTTCATTTGATGCTTGCTCGAAACCTAAATCTAGTCCTCCTGCTCCAGTAAAATATGAAGCTATTTTCAATATTCTACTCTTATTTTGTCTTTGAAAATAACGATTAATTTCTCCAGCAATAGCTTTCCCTAATCTCACTGGTACCGCATTACCAATTTGCTTTTGTACTTGCCCTAAAGTACCACAAAACTGATAATTTATAGGAAAATCTTGTAAACAAGCAGCTTCCCTGGGAGTGATATATCTATCCTCTATAGGATGAACAAATTTATTAAAAATATGCGCTGTTACTGTTAGAGAAGGTTTATCCATTTCTAGTCTAATTAAACGCATATTCGGACCCCCTGTTTTTTTAGCTCCTTTCCTAACAAAACTTTTGTGTTGAAGTCGAGGGGGTAGATTACCCATTTTACCTCCAGGGGGGAGATTTTTTATCCTTTCTAATACAATTCCTGTATATTCTCTAGTTTCGTGGTTTACTACCTCTATCATAGTTCAAAATCTCTTAAAATTGGCTCTTCTATTGTTATTATATAATCAAAAATCCTTCTCATTTTTTCCTGTTTCAGGACATTAAAACCTGAGAGATTTTCAACATCTTCTTCATATCCCCACAAAATTTTTAGGAAAGGAGAAATATATTCTTCGCCGTGACGATATGCTGGTAAATTAGAGATTAGAGCAGTCTTTACTTCCCGATATTCTTTGTAATTAGAAGCAATTTTTAAGACTTGGTATATACCTTTTTTAATATCATCTGTTCTATCCATACCTACACTGGTTTTACTATCGCTAATTGACTCTCGAATTGGCCATTTATCTATAGTTTTAGCGATCGCAGGTGGCGAACCACTGGCATTTGATAAGTAATACATTTTATTATTTTTATCCCTGTTTTGATAAGCTGTTTTTGCTTCTAACCAAGTTTCTACAAAACTAAAGACTATTTGTTGATTTTTAGGAGTAATAATAAGTTCTACAGCGCTTTCAAAAGGCAAGAGTTTGGCATATACTTTTCCTAGAGGAAGAATTTATTGATTGTGCATATAAAGAGCTGAACTTGCATTTTTAAGTTGAGATGTTTGTTAGTATTACTTTCTGATGAGGTTTCTCTATTTCGATATTTTGCAGATAAAAAAGCATAGGATAAGTTATTAAAGGAGCAGATTTAACTTCTCCAAAAATTAGCAATCCTTCTTGATGATATAAAATAGCATCTGCTAACTCTGTACCTCCAATCGAAACTACTTTTTCTAAATTATTTGATAATTTTTCTATAAATTTGAGGATAACTTCACTGCTTAATTTTCCAATAGCACCAGATTGCGGTTTAGCTGCTTTTTGGTAAGTCCAAATTTCTCCTTTTTCATAGCAAGGAGAACAAAGGTTTATAAATCCTATATGAAAATTATAGGGAGCTGGAAGATTGTCGCAACTTTCAATATATGTTTCTATTCCTGATGTCGCATCTATAATAAGCAAGAGACATTACCACATCAAAACAAAAAGCATGAGTATGGGAATTTTTATTACTAGCCCAATCTAATAATTTTTCAATGGTTGAACACCAAGGATATTCTGATAAAGGCGGTTTACCTTTGAATTTTTCTATAGCTAAATTCACTATTTTCCTATCTTTTTAATTAAATAAAATGGGATATATTTAGCATACAATACAATAAAATAGACTAATACGCATTTAAAATGCGTATTAGCAATTAAAAAGTAAAAATTAATAAGAGTTTTGTTGTTAAACAGGTATAAAATAAATATGTCGTTTAAATGCTTAACAGCTTATTAGAAAAAGCTTTTGATGAAACAAACTTGACTTGATATTGCTAAATTGAAAAACTTTGTTTCCACTAAAAAAATTAGTAGGGCAGATATTCAAAAAATGAATATTAGCTAATTTATTTCATACCAAAATCTGTGTATTTTCTTACTTCTGGTTCGTGGAAACCCAAGACAATATCTTTTTTAGGAATACCTTCTTTTACTAATTCATCAGCAATCCCATCTTCCGTATTATCGCACTGAATCCAAACTTGATTATTTATAATTTCCACATGAATTAGAAAACTATGAAAATGTTTTTGCTCTATCCATCCTTCGGAAATAATCACATATTGCCCATTTTTATTGTCAAAAGCAGCACGATTTTTAATCGGAACATTGGCATATTTAATATCAACATAAGGCTGCATAACTTTACAGATAATCATCTGATAATTTTCTAGTTTATCCATTGTGTAATTTCCTCTTTTTCTGGATTAAAAATAATTAGTTTTAAGCTCTTATCCTCTAGCAACATTTGACCGATTTATAAACTGAATAATCTTTCAAAAACTGCTTTTCTGATTGCTATATATAGGACTCTTTCGGAACGAATATATTTGATGACTTTGTAATATAAATAGTATTGACCCAAAGTTTATTTCAAGTCTTCTATTTCCGATTTGCCAACAAAACTTTTAACTTCTACTGCTATTTTCTGCCCTTCTTTTTCCGCAGCTAAGATTTTTTCCGCTCCTAAATCAATAAAGATGTCTTTTTGACCAATTTTAAGACTTAAAGGATCGTCAGTAATTACCCATCCATCTTTGAATTAGTGCTTTTTTAACGCATTCGTGGTAAATATCTTTGGCTGGCATTTTTAAGAATAAATAATAATTATAATTATATCACCAAGAAAAGTATATCTTAGCAGTAGGTTGGGTTGAGGAACGAAACCCAACAAAATATAGCGCTATGTACAAGTAAAAAGCCATCTCTGACTAAATTGTTGGTTCGGAAATGCAGCACAAACAGAGTTTATACTATTTCTCTGTAACAATGCGCTTAATAATTTTTAGGCAGACCCGAATTTTACTAATAGCTGTTATTTTTTATTAAGTGCAACATTAAGTTGAATTGGTATTAGAATTATTCTAACCTAAAATCGTATTATAATATAATATCTATGTTGGGTTTCACTTCGTTCTACCCAACCTACGTTTTTACTAATAATTAATAACTAAAATGAAAGCATATATTATTGGAGCTGGACCCGGAACTAAAGAATATTTAACGGTCAAAGCATATTCCCTAATTACTCAAGCAGAAGTATTAATTTATGATGCTTTAGTTGATAATTCTATTTTAGAATTAGCACCAGAAAATTGTTTGAAAATAGAGATGGGTAAACGTGGCGGTAAACCCAGTATTTCTCAGTCAGAAATTAATAGTTTATTAGTAGAAAAATGTCGTTTAGGAAAACAAGTAATTAGATTAAAAGGAGGCGATCCTTTTATTTTTGGTCGGGCTACTTCAGAGATTCAAACATTAATTGAAGCTGGTTGTGATTTTGAAATTGTTCCAGGAATTTCTTCTGTTTTAGCTGCACCTTTATTGGCAAATATTCCGCTGACAGACCCGGTAATGAGTAGAATTTTTTTAGTCTTAACTGCTCATAATATCGAAGCATTAGATTGGGAAACAATATCTAAAATTGAAACTTTAGTAATTTTAATGGGAGGAAAAAATTTAGGTCAAATTTTACATCAGTTATTAAGACATCAAAGAACCCCCCAAACTCCTGTTGCTATTATTCAAAATTGTGCCACTCCTAAACAACAAATTTGGATTGGTACCTTGAGGGATATTGCTCAAAAAACTTATGCTGAATATTTGTCGCCTTGTGTGATAATTGTAGGAGAAGTAGTTAGATTAAGAGACTATTTAAAATATCCAAATAATATGATTAAAGAAAACTCAGAAGCAAAAACAGAAATAGCACCTTTAGCAAATAAAACTATTTTAGTAACTCGTTCCGCAGGGCAGTCTAGTAAGTTTACCGAACTTCTCAAAAAACAAGGATCAAAAGTAATTGAAATGCCAGCTTTAGTTATTACTTCACCTTCAAGTTGGCACGATTTAGACATGGCTATTAATAATATAAATAGTTTTGATTGGTTAATTTTGACTTCAACAAATGGAGTAGAATATTTCTTTGCCAGATTAACAGAAAAAGGTAAAGATACTCGCGCTTTAGCTGGAGTAAAAATAGCAGTAGTTGGTAAAAAGACCGCAGAAAGTTTGCAGACTTTTGGTTTAACTCCAGATTTTATTCCACCTAATTTTGTGGCTGATTCTTTGGTGGCAAATTTCCCAGAAAATTTGAATGGAAAAAAGGTTTTATTTCCCAGGGTAGAAACTGGTGGTCGAGAAGTATTAGTAAAGGAATTAAATAGTCAAAATGCAGAGGTAATAGAAGTAGCTGCTTATGAGTCTAGTTGCCCAGAAAATATCGCACCGGAAGCTTTATTAGGTTTACAGAATTTGCAGATAGATGTTATTACTTTTGCTAGTTCTAAAACTGTGAGAAATTTTTGTAATTTAATTGAAAAAAATAAGGATAAGTTGCCTGAAAATTGGTTAGAAAATATTTGTATTGCTTCTATCGGACCTCAAACTTCTGAAAGTTGTCAAAGTTTATTAGGTAGAGTTGATGTCGAAGCTAAAGAATATACTTTAGATGGTTTGACTTCAGCTATTATTGATAAAATTCAAAAGTAAGAATTAATTAATGCAAAAGTCACAAGTTACAGCAGATTCCAACTAAATGTTTCCAGTGGGATTTTTCGCTTTCTTATTAAGAAGTTAAAGAGGTAGGTTAAAAAGATTATTGTTGGGTTTCGTCCCATGCTGCGCAATGCTAACGCAAACAACCCAACCTACGTCTGTTACATCATTTTAAAATGAAACAATCCAGTAGGGGCGGGTTTTATCTAGAATTTTTATACTGACTCTAAAATTTAGACAAACCCGCCCTTTCAGTTATCAGTTTTAGATAAAAAAAATCAATGAAAAATTCCTACAATTTGTTATTTTTTTCTACTAAATAAATTCTCAAATAACGTAAAATCATCCAAGTTAATGTACAGCCTAATACATAGTACCAAAAATCCCACCAAGAAAAACTATTTCCTAACAACAATCTCCCAATTAATGTAGCTCTAATAGCTTGTAAAAAAGGTGGTTTCCATAATTGCAGAAATTCTAGAAATGAAGTAACAAGAAACACCCAAAAAGATACTAAACCTGGTGAAAGTTGAGGTCGAATCAAAATAACTAATAAAATCCAGCACGCTTCATAAAAAATCGAACTAAAAGAATTATTCAACCATTCAGCAAACATTCCTTCATAGAACTTAGTTGCTAAACCTAAAATTACAGTCAAAATCAAACTTATAAAAATAATATTTCTGTACTTTTTCATAACTTTAATAAGTAGAGAAAAGAAATTAATCTGAAAAATTTACCTCAATATTCTAACCAAAGTCAAAATCAACCCGGTTTCTAAGTTGCTATTAAAAGCGATCGCCTGACTTTACCAATAGTAAATAAATATTTTTTTAGGTGAAAACTAAATCTAAAATTGCTTGAGCTGCCCGATCGCATACCCCTTCTTTTCCCAAAGATTGACGCATTTCTTGATAATCAGCTAATGTTTGATTACGACGTTGAGAGTTCAATAAAAGTTCCAAAGCTTCAGAAATAATATTTTCCGCAGTAGCATTTTCTTGGAATAATTCTGGTACAATAGATTTCATTTGCACTAGATTCGGTGGAGACATAAATGGAATCGAAAATCTCAGAATATTTCTCGCTATCCAAACAGTTATGGGATTAACTTTATAAATGACAACTTGAGGAACATTTAATAAAGCTATTTCCAAATTTACAGTACCAGATTTAGCGATCGCCAAATCAGCACCAGCCAAAATTTCTAAATTATTCCTTTCTTGTATTTCTTGACTACTTTGTGGAGAAGATGGATAAATGGTTGCCTGTAGTTGATACTTTTTAATTGCTTCTACAATGGGTGAACGATAAATTTCTAAAGAGAGAGGAATCAGAAAATGAACTTGAGGTAATCTTTCCTGAATAATTTTAGCAGCTTCAAAAATTACAGGCATTAAATATTTAACCTCTTGTTTTCGAGAAGCAGGAAATAAAGCGAGCGCCAAAGTATCAGCAGATATTCCCAAACTACGGCGAGCATCTTCTCTAGTGGGAGCGTTTTTAACTCTATCAATAATAGGATGACCTACCCAAGTAACATTAGCTCCCTTTGCCCGAAAATAATTTGCCTCTTCTGGAAAAATAGCCAAAAGTTTGTTTGTCAAATTAACTATTTTAGATGTTTTACTTTTTCCCAGAGACCAAACCCATTCTTGAGGAGCAATGTACCAAACAATTGGCAAATTCTGATAATTTTTATGAATATAACTACCAATATTTAGATTAGGACCCATGTAGTCAATCAAAATAACTATATCAGGAGATTCGTTGCGTAAATATTCTTTAGCTTTTTGTTGAACTTTCAGAGTCGGGAAAATGAAAGACAAAGATTCAATAATTCCCACAGAACCTATTTTAGTTGTACTTCCCAATAAAGTAGCACCAGCAGCAGCCATTTTTTCGCCACCCAAAGCAACAATATCCAAATTTAAACCCCGAAGTTGAGCTTGACGGTGAAGTGCTTCCACTAACAAAGCACCTTGTAAATCTCCAGAAACTTCACCTGTACTAATAAAAATTTTCATAGAAGTCATTATTTCAGTTATCAGCTCACACGGATTATGCCACGGATATACGGATTAGGGCGTTGGTAAATCAAGGGATGAAATTGTAAAAGTAATCTGTTTCTAATACCTCTAAATATTTAACCAAAGTAAGTAATGGGTATCACCGTGCATCTTGCTTGCGCAGGTGTACCTCACTATGATGAAATCTGCTATAGTACGGGTATTCCACCCAGGATAAGTTTACCTCAAAGATTTGCAAAGCGATGTAATTATGATTAATTATTAATTATTTTTCCAGGCATTGGTCCGCGACGTTTCGACTGAACAGATAAGCTTAAAAACTGATGTAACTCTTGAATATACTTATTATCTGAAAGTAATTCTAATTCTTCTAAAGCTTCACTAAAAAGTTTACCCGAACGATAGAGAATCCGAAAAGCCTTTTTCAATATTGCTAAATCTTCACTGGTTAAACCAGCACGCTTTAATCCTACTAAATTGAGCGATCGCACCAAACAAGGATTTCCCTCCACCAACATAAAAGGTGGCACATCTTGAACAACCCTAGCCATGCCACCCACCATTGCCATTTTACCAATATGAACAAACTGATGAATACCTACAATTCCACCAATTACAGCTTTAGACTCAATTTTAACATGACCTGCCAAAGATACAGCATTAGCTATGACCACAGAATCTTCAACAATACAATTATGCGCTACATGAACATAAGCCATTAGTAAATTACCATTACCAATAACCGTACTCTCTTCTTCATAAGTAGCACGGTTAACCGTAACAAATTCCCTAATTTGGTTATTATCACCAATTTTCACCATACTGGGAGCGCCCGCATATTTTAAATCTTGGGGTTCCAAACCAATAGCTGCCCCAGGAAAAATTCGATTACCAGAGCCTATTTCTGTTGGCCCTTCAATTACAACATGAGCGCCAATAGTAGTTCCAGCCTCTACCTTTACCTTTTCTCCAATTACAGCATAAGGCCCCACCTGCACAGTGGGATGTAGTTCGGCACTTTCAGCAATAATGGCTGTGGGATGAATCAGAGTAGGCATATTTTAATCCATAAGTGAAAACATCAAGTCCCCTTCAGCAGCTTTTTGACCATCTACTTCTGCCAGACCACGCATTTTGGCAAACCTACCTTTTCTAATAGATAGTAATTCTGTAGTTAATACTAGCTGGTCTCCTGGTACTACTGGACGACGGAATTTTACCTTATCCATAGCTGCAAATACAAATAATCCTGACTGAATCTCGGGCATTTGAGCGAATATTATACCCCCAACTTGCGCCAATGCTTCTATAATTAAGACTCCTGGCATAATTGGTCTTCCAGGAAAATGGCCTTGAAAATGGGGTTCATTAAAAGTCACATTTTTAATCCCAACAGCTTTTTCTCCCGGTACATATCCTATAATGCGGTCTACTAAAGCAAAGGGGTATCGGTGGGGTAATATTTTGTGAATTTCTTCCACAGTCAGAATATTTGTCCCAGTAGTTGTAGCCTCCTGATTTTCCTGAGTCTGAGGTTTGGCTGTGGTAGCTATGGAATTAGTTGTAGTTTCTTCAAAGGTTGACATTTGTACAGTTATTAATTGCCGATATTAATCCTACCATTTATTAGAGGAGGAATCTTAAAATTAATTTTTCAGAAAAGAGGGAATAGGTATGGAGGGAACAGGGAACAGGGAACAGGGAAGAAGAATTGATAATTTATAGATAATAATTGATTTTACTTTTTATTTTTGGAGATGTCTAATTGAATATCATTATTAATTATTAACTATCCATTACTCCCTACTCTCTAATTTCAGAAATTTTTTTAGCTAATTGGATATGTAATTTATGGCTAGCTTTGTATGCCAAATAATGAGCTTGAGGAAAATTTCCCAATAAACTTAAGTCTCCAATTAGGTCTAACATTTTATGACGTACTGGTTCATTTGTAAACCTTAAGGGTGGATTTAACCATCCAGTTTCGCTACAAACTAGAGCATTTTCTAGAGTACCACCTTTGATTAAACCAGCTTCTCGTAATTTGTCAATTTGATGGGCTAAACCGAATGTCCGAGCTGGAGCAATACAGTCAGCAAAATTTTCTGTTTTCGGATACCAACTATACCATTGGTTACCAATAGCTGGCAAATCAAAATCTATACCATAAGTAAAGCGAGTTTCTGGACTAGGTAAAGCTGCCACAAAAGCATCCCCATCATATACCCATACTGGTTGATAAATCACAGGTGGGTTATGAAATCTTAGGTCTGGAGCATAAGTATTTTTACTTCCCATCTCCGCGTCCCCCCATCTCCCCATCTCCCCATCTCCCCATCTCCCGATCTTCTTCTTTTGCTTCTACTAATCCTACGGAAGTGATCGCCTCTGTCCAGACTTTGGCAGAACCATCTAATAAGGGAACTTCTGGGCTATCAATTTCTATTCGAGCATTATTTATGCCCATTCCTGCTAGGGCAGCTAATAAATGTTCTACAGTCCGGATGTGAATATCTCGAACACCTAATTCTGTGGAAAGGGTAGTAGAAATTACAGAAGATATTCTAGCATTGATAATTGGAGTTTCTGGCAAGTCAACCCTGACAAAATATCTACCTGTATTTTGAGCAGCAGGCATAACTTTAATATGAGATTTTATACCACTATGTAAACCTATTCCGGACTGTGAAAATTCTGATCCTAAAGTATATTGATTATTCATAATTCTGGGAAATAATTTTTTTATCGTTTGTTACACAGGCATCTTGTCTGTAATAGCTGTACCTTAATCAATGCAATTTTGAAAATAGTAGAAAAATTGGTAGTTGTGTATAGTTCTAGTAATGGTATGCTAAAAATCAGGAAGATAGATACGCGGAAGCAAGATGCTCCTACTGTTTTCCTAGCAAAGGTAATGAAAATGCACGACTATTACAATACACCACTACCGAAAAATCAAAGGAATACCTGATATGGGAGCAAGATGCTCTCACTGTACCTCCTAACAAAGGTAATAAAAATGCACGACTATTACAATACACCACTACCGAAAAATGAAGGAACAAAATATCTAACTACCTCTCCCACCCCCCCTACTCCCCTACTCCCCTACTCCCCTACTCCCCTACTCCCCTACTCCCCTACTCCCCTACTCCCCTACTCCCCTACTCCCCTACTCCCCTA
>NZ_JAYKGW010000225.1:0-7576 GCF_035285525.1 Okeania sp.
CAACAAAACTTTGAACAGTTGTAGGTTGGGTTGAGGGACGAAACCCAACAAAACTTTGAACAGTTGTAGGTTGGGTTGAGGGACGAAACCCAACAAAACTTTGAACAGTTGTAGTTGGGTTGAGGGACGAAACCCAACAAAACTTTACAGCAGTAGAAACAAAGGTTAGGACAGTTCAAAAGCTGAAAACTCAGACAACGTCAGATTCTTCCTTCTTTCTTCTTCCTTCTTCCTTCTTTCTTCTGCTATACTAGTTTTCGGTTTATCCTTATCTTAGGAATGAGCTGCGATAACGTTCCATGTTTTGCAACGAAATTCGTCTTAATGTCGCGTCAGTGAAACAACACAACCCACCCCTAATGTTGGGTTTCGTTCCTCAACCCAACCTACGCAGATCGCTAAAAGTGAAACAACACAACCCACCCCTAATGTTGGGTTTCGTTCCTCAACCCAACCTACGCAGATCGCTAAAATAGTGCCTTAGCTTTTTTCGTCATCCCATCACCCCATCACCCGATCGCCCCATCACCCTATCAATCTGTCAACCCATGCTCCAAAGCATATCGAACTAATTCTGTTCGACTATTTGTTCCAGTTTTAGTGAATAGTCTACTCACATATTTTTCCACATTTCTCACACTTGTATTTAAGTCTCTAGCAATTTCTTTATTCATTAAACCTCTAGCTACTAAATCTAAAACACTCTGTTCTCTAGGAGTCAAATCTATTTTTATTGGTGAAGGACTTTGAGCGATCGCATTCTTCCCCATCAACATTGCCTTGATTTCCGCAATTTGATTTGCTAAAGCAGCAATATCAGGAGTATTTTCCCCTTCATTAGTTGTTTGTGCAGATGCTTGACGCTTCAACAAATTTTCCACAATAGCGATCAACTCTTCTGGATCAAAAGGTTTAGAAAGGTAAGCATCACAACCTGCTTGATAACCCTGAATACGATCTGTAGTCATTCCTTTAGCAGTCAAAAAAACCACAGGTAAAGCTTGAAACCTTGGTTCGTCTCTTAATTTTTGCAGAAATTGATAACCATCTACTTGAGGCATCATCACATCTGTAATTACTAAATCAGGTAAACCTAATTGCAAGATATCCCATCCTTCATTAGCGTTACTAGCGGCATTTACTTCAAAACCACTATCTTCTAAATAAGCTTGTACGGCTTCCCGTAATCCAGGCTCATCATCTACTAATAATATTTTTCCTGACATTTTTAATTTTTCCTCTTAGTTATTTTTAGCCTGAATTATTTGAGGCTTATGGATTTATCTTAACTTTAAATTGTTTTTTATAATTTACCTAATTTTGATTATGAGTGGAGTGAAAAAAATATACTGTCTCCAACACTTGACTAAAATTTATTCTTGTGATAAAAAAATCACTATCGTAGGGGTTTGGTCTCCAAACCCCTCCCAGGCAAGATGCCCCCACTACAATTTTTGCACCATTTGCCCGGAATATGCTGTAGTTAACGGCCGTTAACCCCATTGTAGGGGTCCTCTCCCAAGCAAGATGCCCCCACTGCAATTTTTTCACTATTTATAAGGTAAATCATTTACCCAAAATCTACTATATTTCCCCCTACTCCCTACTCCCTGATAGTCAAAATTTCATAACCATTATTTGTCACCAAAACGGTATGCTCAAACTGAGCAGAAAGACAATTATCAACAGTAACAGCAGTCCACCTATCCGATAAAAACTTAGTAAATCTGGAACCTGCATTAAGAATAGGTTCAATAGCCAAAGTCATACCTGCTCGGAGCTTCACATTAGGCAAATTTTTAGTCCGAAAATTAAATACGGAAGGTTCTTCATGCAAATTTCTGCCCACACCATGACCAGCAAACTCCTCAACTATGCAAAAACCATTTGCCTCAGTATGATCTTGAATAGCTCCAGCAATATCAAGTAAATAAGCACCTGCTTTCACTTGTTCAATACCCTTATACATTGCCTCCTCTGCAACCCGAATCAACTTAGCAGCTTCTGGAGCAACTTCAACTACACCAATAGTGATACAAGAATCACCATGAAACTCTTGATAATAAGCACCCGTATCTACTTTTAAAACATCACCCACTCGAATCACTTTTTTCGGACTCGGAATACCATGTACAACTTCATTATTGATACAAGCACAAATAGAAGCAGGAAAACCCTGATAACCCTTAAAACTTGGTACTGCTCCCATTTCCCGAATGCGTTTTTCCGCATAAGCATCTAAATCAGCAGTAGTCATTCCTGGTTGCACAATCTGAGAAATTTCTTTAAGTACGGTGGCGACTATTTGGCCTGATTGTCGCATGATTGCAATTTCTCGTTCAGATTTAATTTCTATGCCACGACGTTGTTTATTGATAACAGGAAGTGGTTTAAGTTTTGCAGGAGTCGTGAGTGTATTATTAGATATTTTCATTTTTTACTCTCAAAGAAACTGTTATGATAGTCTAGCGTAGTTTTAAGGAACAGGGAATAGAGAAGAGAATAAAAATATAAGTAATTAATTAGGACTTACACATGAACGCTGTTTGCAGTGAACTGTTTCACCTAAAATAGTGCATGATTATTTGTCCGAAGCGTTAGCGCAGCTTTGCGATAGCAAACGATAGTGTTTGCGTAGCATTCCAGACCGAAAGCAATCTCAGACCAATTTGCTATTGCAGCATTTTAAGATGAAACAATGCACTACTCAATTGTTTCACCTAAAATAGTGCATGATTATTTCTCCGAAGCGTTAGCGCAGCTTTGCGATAGCAAACGACAGTGTTTGCGTAGCATTCCGGACCGAAAGCAATCTCAGACCAATTTGCTATTGCAGCATTTAAGATGAAATAGTCCAGTAGGATGAGTTAGCGGAGCGTAACGCACCGAAACATTTAGGAGAGGTAGTGTGTTACATTTCATTAATGCACCAAGAACCGATATATATTACCTTTCTTTGCGTAAGTCGTCGTTATCAAGTATATCCCGAAGCGAACTTCCAGCTCGCACTATAAAATTTTCACCATTTATCCTGTACATCATTTACCCGAAATATGCTGTAATTAATATTGATGAACTAAAAGCTAATCAGAGTGAAAACAGACAGCATTTTCTATGAACTATTTCTCACATTTCCAGAGAGTTTTTTTGAATTAATTGGTATTAATAAACAGGAAGCTAATAATTATAAATTTACTTCCCGTGAAGTCAAACAATTAGCATTTCGTATGGATGGATTATTTATGCCTAAAAATAATAATCCAGCTAAACCGTTCTATTTAGTAGAAGTACAATTTCAACCCAAAAATGAATTATATTATCGTATTTTTACAGAACTTTTTCTGTATTTCAAACAATATTGACCCATTCATCCTGGGAGGGTAGTAGTCATCTATCCAAGTCGTAGTATTGAGAGGGAAGAAGCTCATCAATTTGGAGAAATTTTAAGTTTAGAAAGAGTCCAACGAATCTATTTAGATGAGTTAAAATCTAATTCATTAGGAGTAGGAATTGTTAAACTGGTAGTAGAACCAGAAGAAACCGCAGTCGATCTGGCTAAGTCGTTAGTTGAAAAATCTAAAGCTCAATTAACAGATCCAGTCAGACAACAAAATATTATCGAATTATTAGAGACGATAATAGTTTATAAATTACCAGAAAAAAGTCGGGAGGAAATTACAGCAATGTTTAGTTTAGGTGATTTGAAACAAACTAGATTTTATCGAGATGCTTTTGCTGATGGTGAACAACGAGGAGAACAAAGAGGCCAACAGAAGGCCAAAGAAGAAGCAGTTACTCGATTGCTCAAATTAGGATTGAGTTTAGAGGTAATTGCTGAGTCTTTAGATTTACCTTTGTCTGTTGTTCAAGAAATAGCTAATTCTGCTAATAATAATTAGATAACTGAAGATATTTAGGCTAACTTGACTACAAAATATTTTGATAAATGATTAATTTTATTTGTAGTCAAGTTACTAAAAAAAATTAGGGAGAGAATTACGGCAATGTTTAGTTTAGGCGATCTGAAACAAACTAGATTTTATCGAGATGCTTTTGCTGATGGTGAACTAATTGGAGAACAACGAGGTGAAGAAATAGGAGAACAAAGAGGCCAACAGAAGGCCAAAGAAAAAGCAGTTCCTCAATTGCTCAAATTAGGGTTGAGTTTAGAGGTAATTGCTGAGTCTTTAGGCTTACCTTTGTCTGATGTTCAAAAAATAGCTAATTCGGCTAATAATAATTAGATAACTTGAAGATATTTAGCACGGAAAAATTTAGGAGAGGTGGTGCATTACATTTCATTTTTCGTATAGGGAATGCTGCCTAAACATGTCACGCAGCAAAATGCACTCTAGTGGACTTACGGAAATTCTAAAATAATACCCTATCTGTAAGAGGGCAAATGCCATTTGCCCCTACATTATAACTAAAATACAGATGCACAGAATAATCCCAAATAATTAATCCGTTTATCCGTGCCAAAATCCGTGTCTAGCTACTAGCTAAGGATTTAAAAAGTCTAAATGATTCCCATGTTTTGCCCGTAAAGATGCGACAGAACCTTCCAATTCTAACTTTCCATGATTCAATAAAATAATCCATTCTGCTCTACTAATAACCCTTGGTCTATGACTAATAAAAATTGTTGTTTTCCCCCGACGATAAGATAATAAACTTTCCAAAACTTCGGACTCAGCAATCGGGTCTAAACCGGAAGTTGACTCATCTAAAATTAATACAGAGGGGTCATTAATAATACCTCTTGCTATTGCTAAACGTTGCCTTTGTCCGCCAGAGATATTCGCTCCAAATTCTCCTAAAACTGTTTGATATTTATCAGGTAAACGACTAATAAATTCATCGGCTCCAGAAATTTGACAAGCTTGAACTATTTGTTCAAATGTTACCCCCGGCGCTGCTAAATGGAAATTTTCAATAATCGAACGACTCCAAAAATGAGCATCTTGAGGAACTAATACAACTTGTTTTCTAAAAGAATTTATATCTAAATCTTGCAAATTATAAATACCAATTTGCACATTACCAGATTGCACTGGATATAAACCAGCAATTAATTTAGCAACTGTACTTTTTCCACAGCCAGACTGACCAATTAAAGCAATAGATTTACCACCAGGAAACCTCACGGAAAAATTTTCTAATAAATCAATTCTTCCAGCGTAGTGAAAACTAATATTAGAGCAAATAATATCAGCATTATTCTGAATTTTAGCCTCTGGTTTTTGATGTTTTTCATCAGTTTCTGGAGGATAATCAATTACTTCTGAAAGTCGTTTAGTTGCAGTCTGAACTTTTGCCAATTCATCCATCAATCCCACTAACGTACTCACCAAACTTGATACATATTGATTCATAGCAATAAAAGCCAATAACTGACCAATACTTAATTGTTCAGCAATCACTAAATTACTGCCAAACCATAACAGAAAAATATTACCAATATTACTAACTAAACCGGAAAATACATCATTCACAATTCCAATTTGAGTAGTTCTCAAACTCAAATTAGCCAACTTGCCAAATCTACCTTGATATTCTTCCCAAAACTGAGGAGCGCTAGAAGTAGTTTTGAGAGTCATTGCACCTTTAAAAGTTTCTACTAAAACACCCTGAGTTTCTGCTTCTAAAGCAAATAAATTTCTAGTTTTTTGCTGTAATATTGGCAACAAAGCAATAGTTGATAAAGTCATAACTACCGCCATAAAAACAGCAACTATAGTTAGGGAAAAACTATAGATACACATCACAATCACAGAAACTAAAGCAATAAAAAATTGACTAGGCAAACTTACAATTACTTGGGAAACTAACTGATTAATCTCTTTAATATCTGTCAACCTGCTAACAATTTCACCACTACGTCGCGTTTCATAATAATTTAATGGCAAACGCAAAATTTGTCTGCCAAATTCCATCACTAATCCTAACTCCAAACGTTGAGCAAAATGAGCAATCATATTAGATTGAACTAACTCCAAACAACTGCTAAATATATTCATCACAATTACAGCAATTACTACACTGGTAAGTAATTGAAAATCGCCCCTAACTAACACATCATCAGTAAGAATTTGCACCAAAAAAGGAGAAGCAATAGAAAGTAAACCTAAAACAATATTTAGCAAAAATACTTGAATAATAATTTGTCGATAATACCAAACTCGTCTGAGTAATCTGCTAATATTACTTACCTTTTCATCAGCCTCAGAAAAAAACCTTTTAGCATCAGGTTCTACTAATAAACAAACCCAATCTTGCCAAGCTTCAGCTAATTCTTTTGCCGACAAAAAACGAACTCCAATCCCAGGGTCAGCAATCACATATTTATCCCCTTGTCTACCATACAATACTACCCAATGATAGCCTTGCCAATGAATAATTGCTGGTAAAGGAGCTTGGTCAATTTTATTTAAAATTCCTGGATTTGCTTTGACAGACCTAGCATTAAAACCAATACTATCTGCACCTTGTTTTAAACCTAATAATGTGGTTCCTTTTTGATTAGTACCTATAGTTTCTCTAATTCGATTAATTGTTAAATTACGACCATAATATTTAGCAATAGAAGCTAAACAAGCAGCTCCACAATCTTCCTCACTTTGTTGGAGAATTAAGGGATATTTATTAAAGTTATTTACCTCTCGTTCAGTAGATGCTTTTGGTAATATTGGTACTGGTACAATATCTAACATAATAATTAAATTTTTAAATTAAAAATAATAAGTAAGCAGTCAGCTATCAGCTTAATTGCCTTTGAAAAAAGCAGTTATAGCAATCCTAAATAGGTTGTAGTATTTTATAGTAGGGGTTTGGTCTCCAAACCCAATTTATAAGGGATTTGGAGACCAAACCCCTACAGATTTTTCTCACATCTCATTCCTGATTACTATAGCATTGAGTATTAATAGAATTATGTTTCTTAAAAGTTTAGAATAGAAGTGAATTTAACTCCTTCTAAAGTATCCAATTTATAGAAACTAGGGATTAACCCAAATTCAAAAAGCTAATAGCTAAATACTTATAACGGATAAATTTTACATACAAATAATTCTTTCTATTAATAGACAATTAAATCAGAAAAAAACACCTATAAAATTAATTATAGGTGTTTGATTTAATCAGGACTTACGCGAAGAAACCCGGTACGAGCGTAGAAACCGGGTTTCTGGGTTCGCGTGGCTTTAGTCCTGTTAATTAAATGTCTCTAGTGCGGGAATTTTGCCCGCGACAGGTGTACCTCAACAAAATCGAATCTGCTGTATAATTCCGATATGATATGGCTTTTAGTAGCAACCACCAGGACGGTAGGTAACATGATGGTAGTCATAACCAGGACGACGGTAGCTATAACTTACACTGCGACCATATCCATAATCACCATAGTAATAGTCACGGCGACCATAACTTACAGAGCGACTGTAACCATCGCAACCACAACCATGACCACCATTAATAGCAGCAGATTCTTCAGTAGAAATATCAGAAAAGAGTTCGTTATTTTGAGTTTCTTGCATCGTTTTTGCTTGGGATTTAATTCAATGAATAAGATAGTTTA
>NZ_JAYKGW010000226.1:0-51155 GCF_035285525.1 Okeania sp.
TTTCACAAATTACCGATGACTCGTAAAATTCCCGAATAATTTTCGGCTTTTATATTCTGATTATTTTTTTGATTAAATATAGATTTAAACATTTTTTCAGCATCATTTTATCATAGTCAATTATCAAGATCGTAGGAGTTTGATTTCTCCATCTAATTTGGCTAGGGTTGGGAGACCAAACCCCTACAGTTTTTTTTCACAAATTACCGATTCTAAGTATATAAAGTACAGAATTTAACAATCAAATAATTATCAATTATCCATTATTAATTATTCATTAATGAACTATCCAATATAAAGGAGAAACAATTCCATAAGGTTTCCATTTTAAAGGTTCTCGTAAAATAGAGTGGGGACTACCGAATTCATCGGTACGATTTGGACGGGGGTCATTTCGATGTAAAACACCAAAAGTAGATATAGCATAAAAACGTAAATTTTGTTTAGGAATACCCCTTTTTAATATATTTGTAGTTCTGGGTAAATGAACTTTAAATATATCTAATTCTGGGTCTAAACGACCAGGCCATATTTCTCCTCTTTCACATTTACTCATGGCTATAGCTAAACGTAAATCTTCGATGCGATCGCTTTGATCTATTAAGTCAATAAATCTTTCTATTACTTTACTATAAAATATGTCACTTCCTGGTTCCCATTTATGGAGTAAAATTAGACAACCAAGATTATCTTTAATCAGACATTCTTCTAGAAATTCTTGATGCAATGGATTAGAAATTCCACTTTGTAATTGATTAAAAATTTCCCCTGGATAATCTCGAACAACTAGGTTGATTTCTTCTGGTTTTCGTTGCCACCAATGTTTGACTTCTATGTGAAAAGAATACAAAGGTAAATCGTAGAAACTTTTAATTCTAATTCCGTCAATAATTGTCGGTTCTAAAGAAGCTCCATTGAGAATAATATTTTCAGCTTTATTAGCTAATTTTTTGGCATCATTAGTAATAGGTGTAATTTGAAAATTAGGATGATTTTTTTCTGGCCAATAAGCTAATCCAGCTAAATAAGTTGTTTTCCCTGCACCAGTAGGTCCGATAATGCAAATATTCCCCATTTTTTTTGATTAATTCTTGAAATTTTTAGGTGTTTATATTAATTATTAAAATGCAGGGGGGAATGGCATTCGCCCCTACCATTAAAATATTATACGATTGCTATATGAATTAATTGAAAATAATAAGAGTCATAAATAATCCCCCTAAATGCTCCTTTGTAAGGGAGACTTTGAAGACTTCCCTCCTGAGAAAGATATCAACAATAATTGTAGATTTTAAAGAGGCTCCATTGAGAATAATATTTTCAGCTTTATTAGCTAATTTTTTGAGGATAATCCTACCAAACTAAAATCTGCATTAATCGGCAATTCAAACCAGGTTTTTTCCGATAGTCTTTTTCAGAAAAACATTACTTCTAAATTTTCAATTTCATTTGTTTTCGGATGAAAACTAGCAACAACTCCATACTCAATTTCTGCTGATTCTTTTTCTGGGTATGGAGTGCATTTATTAATATAAAGAGTATCTCCTATACGGTCATATTCAAAAGTTAATTTCGAGTCCATATAATTTCTCCTTGAGTAATTTTAGCCGTCAAGTAAGCAGTTACGATCTAATTACGTTCTTCAGGAAAAGTATCAGTGACAACAACTACCACAATGTACCTGCCTTTACGAATATTAGGATACTACCTTGATAATAAGATTGTATTTTCATACCTTACATCACATCTAAATTTATTTACCTCAAGTAAGGTATCGGCAATTAACTGTTGATATACTCTTCCTCAATCTGGATGTTTTTCAGTTATATGAATTCCTCTTTCATTGGTTAATTGAATATCACTATTTAAGTAATAACATAAAAAATTGATCATACAATTTTTTTGCTATTTACAAGTTTTACTGCAGCAATTTTTAGGTCAATAAACCACATGAAAAAATGATAAATCAGTAAGGAAGTTGAATATAACATCCCGATAAGGGCGAATGCCATTCTCCCCTACTCTTGAAAATCTGAGGAATCATAAATGATGCTTTAGTTGGTATTATTATCTTACTCAAACGTTATAGTTTTCTCAAAGCGATCGCTCTGAAAAAAATATTATTTATTTGACTTTTGGAATTATAATTATAGTAGTTGTTAATAATGTCAGATTTAATATGGATGCTGAGGAACTTTTAAAGCTTTTGAACTACCCCAAAGTTTACAAACTCTATTTATCGAAATCGAACGCACAAAAACTCTACTAACTGTTATCCATGAAGGAAAACCATTAATAGTTATTCATCCTGCTATTACTGAAACTAAACGTGATCCCTGTGGAGTAATGAAAGGAAGCGCCGAAATATTAGTAGATATAGTCGCTCCTGTTACCGAATCTTGGGAAGCGATTGATAATTAATAATATAAAATTCGGTTTAACAGTAGTCCCTATCGACGAAGCGGAAGCAATATCTGGGCACCCCTGAGATTACTTCCTTCCATGGAGTGACCGTCGCAATGACGTAAGGTATAGTAATTGATTTGATATAACGGATAGTTTATAAGGGAATTACTATAACTTTCATTATTCATTGTTTATTATTATTTTCTAAAATATTATGATTACACAAACACAACTAAATTTAGAACAATTTTTAGCTCTTCCAGAAAGAGATACAACTGATGAATTAATAGACGAAAAAATACAATCTAAAATGTCTCCCAAAAGATTTAATTATCGTTTAAAAGGAGCACTTTATCTACTCCTAACTAACTGAAGTAAATCAAAAGGAGAAGTAGGAATAGAATGGGGAATTATCCTACAAAAAAATGGTAAATATTGGGTTCCCGTACCCGATTTATTATATATTTCTTATCATAAATTACCCCAAGAAAGATTTGAGGATGAACTCTGTCCTTTTCCTCCAGAATTAGCCATTGAAATTAGATCTCCTGGTCAATCTTTTGGCTATCTAAGTTAAAAAGCAACAGATTATTTGAATGCTGGAATTTTGAGAGTTTGGATTGTTGATTCACAAGCAAAAAGCATTACGATTTTTTATCCTTTTTATCCGCCAAAAACTAAACGGGGGCAACAATGTTTAACAGATGAAGTTTTGCCAGAATTAGAAATAACTGTTGAACAAGTTTTTCAGCAATCAGGAATTGAAATTTAATTGATAATCGCTAATTGATATAGCCACAAGAAATCATTGGTGACAAAAAACTGTAGAAGTTTGGTCTCCAAACATCCTAGCACTTGGGGAAAGGAGACCACACCCTTACCAGAAAATCTGATAATTTCTTGAGAATTTATATAATTATTAATTATCCAAATAACTTGCCAAATATATCCAAGGTAATTCTAATAAATTACGATGATAAATACTGGTAATAAAACATCGCACCGACAAACCAGAACGACTTTGATTGATTTTTTCCAACTCCGATTTTACAGGTTGAAAATAATTATTAATTACATAATTATGACGTTGTAACCAATTCAAATTAGAGCCATGAGGCAAATAACTCAATAGAGAAATTTCCTGTTCAATATCACAATTAATTAAATCAGCTTTATTTAAACAAATAATAATCCGTCGTGGTTGAGAACAATCATTAATAAAAAACTCAACCCAACGATTAAATCTATTACACCATTGTTGCCGAGTAATAAAATTTTCCCGATCTATATGAGGCTGTAAAATTTCTCGATAGGGAGGAACAATTAAAAAAATTCCTGCACTTTTACTAACTATTTCTTGAAAATTTTGCCATTCATTAATATGCTCAAATTGCCACGACCTCCGAAATAATTCTCCTGGAGAATCTATCCAATCTACAGAAATTTTACTAACACCAATAGGCAATTTAACTTCCACATTTAAAGAACATTTTTCAATAGTTTTAGTCGGTTTAATCGTACCATCTAAATTTAGCAAATTTGCCTGGATATTTTGATTATTTTGATTAACTAAATTAACCCGAACATAATTTCCTTTGGATTTAGTTAATGCTAATGCCAAATGAGTTTTTCCCACAGCGCGATCGCCTATATAAACTACTCCCATCTTTTCAGTTATCCGTTATTACTTATCCGTTATTAGTTATTAGTTATTAGTTATTAGTTATTACTTATTAGTTATTAGTTACAACATATTTCTGAATAATGAGTACAAAGCATTGATAGTAAAATTATTGTAGTGCGGGGATTTTGCCCGCGATAACTCTACCTTAAAGATACCAATTTTTATTATCAATAGGACTTACGCAGGCTAACTCAGAAACCGAGTTTCTTGTAGATGTTGATTGTCAAAAACAATGACTTACTCAGGACTTACGCAGGTGAACCCAGAAACCCGGTACGAGCGTAAACGCTTACTGTTCAAAATAAGGATTTGTCGTAGAAACCGGGTTTCTTTGCGTAAGTCCTATTACTGTAGAAACCCGGTTTCTTTGCCTAAGTCCCGATCAATAATCCATTATTAATTATTAATTATTAATTATTAATTATCTATTAGTAACAGTGACAGAATAATTAAATTTAAAAGGTTTAAAACTGGTTCCATCTTTAGCACTCCCAATAATTTCTAAATCATAAACACCAGCTTGAGGAAACATAATTTCTGCCCCTGGAATATCTTGATATTGTTCAGTCTTAATTCCTTTTAATTCTGGATTCATTATCGTTTTACTGTCAGAGTTACGAGGTTCAAGATAAACATTTAACTGACAATTACATTTACTAAAAGGAATACTTTTACCTCCTTGGCGAGTCAGAGCAAACCAAGCTAAAGAAGACTTACCAACCTTGGGATTATGATTAGGTGTAATGTGAAAAGTACAAGCTACATCTTGAGAAACTTCTACATTATGAGCGTAAGTAGGAATTAGTTTATTAGGCAATTTATGATTAACTATTTCTGCTTTTGTGCCAACAGAAAATGCTAAAATTAACAATAAGATTTTGATACTAATTTTCATTATTTTGTAATCCTAAAAAAATTGTACCGTTACGGATGTTGCATTTCCAGTAGGGACGTTGCATGCAACGTCCCTACTGAGACATTATTTAAAGTGCGTTACAATATTATTGGGGGGCGGGTTTATCTAATTTTGGGTGAAAACTCATTAACTTAATCAAGAAACCCGCCCCTACTATTTATTAATTTTATCACTAACTTGTTTCAATGGTAAAACATAATATTTATCTAAATTAAACCAAGACCAAAAATATCGCGATCGCACAAACAATACAACTAATATTACCATCCCCAAAATGACGGAACGCAACTTATTTTCCCAACTCCATTCTAGGGAACCCAAATAATTAGAACCCATTGCTACCGCATGAACTCCAGATAAAATAAAAGCTGGCACACTCAATAAATGTAACCTCCGCCACCACTTATCCAGAAACTTCACTGCGCCATCAAAACTCGTTAACGCTAACGGTAACATTAATCCCAAACTAATAAAACCAGTCCTTATGGCGAACTGATGTTGAGGCAACATGAACGAAACTGCTTGGAGACTCCAATTTAAACTGTGGTCTAACATTCGCCCTGTATGCGCCATTGATAACACAAACGCTCCCACACCCAAAGCACGACGATAACGTAAAGGTTGACTCCAAAACCGACTGAGGGGACGCGCTACCAAAGCTAAAATCAGACAAAATATGGCAGCATGACCAGTGTAGTCAATCATATCACCATTTCGCAGCACTACCATAACGCCAACACAAATACTTACCCAACCTGCCATTTGAAATAATTGACTGCGTTTATCTGCGCTCAAAAAAGAAGTCAACATTCCTACTCCCAACATTGAAGGTAATGTTCCTAAACCAAAGGCGAACATACTCCCTGCACCTAACCAAATATTGCTAGTTTCTGCCGCTTTTATTTGAGCAGCATACAGAAAACCACATGGCATCAAACCCCAAACTAATCCTAGTAACAGGGGAGTCCACCATTTATTTTCCATAGAAAGGTTGACCATAACTGTACTCAAGCGCTGATGCAATTTACCTTTTTTCAGAGGATGGAATATTGGCAAATTTGGTAATAGTTTGGGTTGCACTTTTGCTAAACCAAACCAAATAAGCATTACACCTGTAATTATTGCTAACCATCGTCGCAAGTCACTGTCAATACCTGCTAAATGACCGCTTGCTACTAACACAGAACCTAATGCTCCAATACCTGCACCTGTTAGGGTGTAGCTACAGAGACGACCAAAGTTAAGTAGGGTATGAAATTGAAATTGATGCCATTTCTTCTCATAAATGGGAGATTTTGTAGAAAGGGAGAAACTTGCAGTTATTGGTCCGCACATTCCGACGCAGTGACCGAAACTGCCGAAAAATCCTAAAGTTGTTAATAATAATAAGTCTAATAGCACTTTATTTATATTATAAATAACACCCCAAAAACTAAATTAAAGTATTTATAATTCATCGGAAATAATTAATGTAATTATTTCTGTTTTATTTTGACGATAAATGCGAAAATCACTGTCTAAAGTTAATAAACTACTGCCTATAATTAATTCGCTCATTCTGACTATAGCAGGGAACAGGGAACACAGAAGGTAGGAACAGGGAAGAGTTGTTCAAGTGTTTCCGTGGTCTTTGATTTATCATCAGTCCATGTCCTAATCGCCTTGTCGGTTGCTATAAATCAAGTATCTGCAAAAGACATAGGAAAAGATTGGTATTTTTTCATTAACTCTCGAACAATAGTTACTTCATTTCAGAAATGAAAAGGAACTTCAAAATAACCACTACTGACTAAACCTATTACTGCATCCTTACCACCATAGATATCTTTCAAAATAAAACAAGCTTCACTAATAATTGCTTCACAGGTGAATACTGGTTTAGCAATATTTCCCCATTCTTGAAGTGCCCAGTTATGGTGGCGAGCGCTTTTGTTTAGGATAGCTACCAAAACTCCTGTATCTAGGATAACTTTTCTGTACATATTAGTTGATTTTTTCTATTTTAGTTCCTTTTTTTTCAAAGACAGCTCGCCTATTCCGCTTTCCAAACAACCAACAAATTCTTGAGCTGCTTCTAAGATTGAAATAACTTCTTCTTGTTGATCCGAAAAATTCTGTTTTTGCCCTTTAAATAAATTGCAAAAATTCAATAACATCTCCAACCTTTTGCTGTTGTTGAGGAGTTGATTTTTTCAGACTTTCTAAAATAGTTTTTTCTTGAGTAATTGTTTGAATCATTTGTTTATTTTTCTAGTAAGTTTAACAAGATTTTTTATATTATAACAGATTTTTGATGTGACATTAATAATCCACAAATTCTCAAAATGTAAGGTTATAGTTTTCTAAATTTCCTTTGACCAATTATAAAAGCGATCGCTTTGTTAACTATTTTATGATAATTCTCACATTATTGTCAAAGGCGATCGCTAGAGGAAATTTCCTGCTTTAAAGAACAACTAAGTCAATTAACTTGGTTTCTAGGTTGGTTTGTGTCTTGGTTATAAAGGTAAGTAAGTAATTTGATTTGCCAATTCTTTAGGAATAGAAGCTTTAGCAATAATTTCTAAATCTTGTACACATTTACCAATAGAAACATCCCGTTGGTGAGCATAGATAATTCCAGAAAAACTTACACTCTCAGCTTAACGGTAACTTACTTCAGTTAAAAAATCATCATCTTGAGTAAATAAGACACGCTGAAGTTGACTAGCGCTATTAAATACTTTTGTATCGGGTTCTCCAGATAGACCATCTTCTTGAACTGTTAATACATCTAAACCTCACCGACGCAACCCTTCTGTAAAAAGTAATATCAAAACAAGAGGGAACCGGGAACAAGGAGTAGGGAATAGGGGAGAGTAATTAATAATTTATGGATAATAATTGATGATATTTTTAATTTTTGGAGATGTCTATTAGTTAAACTTCTTCCTTCTTAGATCATGCTCGGATAATCACTTAACAATAAATTCATTGCGACTGGAACATAGTCGAAGGAAGCAATAGATACGGGTTTGAGATATCTCTTCTATCTATATCCTAATCATAACTATTTAACTAAACATGATATTACTTCTTACTTCTTCCTTCTTTCTTCCTCCATAAAATCTTCTTTATTCAAAGTATACTTAACACCTACTTGCTGAGATTCTGAATAAACAAAATTTCGTTCAAACTTTAACCCTACTTTTTCCATGACTCGAATAGAAGCTTTATTTTCTGACAAAGCACTAGCAACTATTCGCTCTATTCCTAACTCTAAAAAACCTTTCTTAACTAAAGCTTTTGAACCTTCAGTTGCATATCCTTTTCCCCAGACTTTTCTTGGCAACCGATAACCAAGTTCAATATCATTAACTTCATACAAAATTGCTCCCATATAACCATCTAAACCTGGTCGAAAATGAAACCAACCAATAAATGTATTACTTAACTTTTCCATAGCTGCCCAAAAACCATAATAATTAGGATATTGTTGGTAATATCGGAAAACTTTAGGCAAAAATTCATTTTTAATCTCATTGTATGAAGTTGGTGTTCCAGAGCGAGCGCCTAACTTAGTAAATCTCGTTACTTCTGGATCCCTATCTAACTGAAATAATAATTCTGTATCAACTTCTGTAAACTGTCGCAAAATTAATCTTTCTGTCTCTAAAAAAATCTTCATTTCCCCCCTACTTTCTCTTTTCTGAAACTATCTAATAGGATTAGGATTTACCCATAAAAGCAAAAGCTATTGGTAGTGGTGCATCAAGCTTAAAGTAGTAGAATAGATTTTTGAGGTAAAAGCCTTGAAAAATGAGCGTTATACGATTTTCCTAAAACACTATTTCCAGCTTGAAACGCCAGTAGGGTGTGGAGTGCGTAGCGTAACGCACCAAGACTCTAGAGTTGTTTGGAAATAAAAATTTAAAATACTCAAAAGTTTACTAGATAAAGCTTTCAAAGGGATAAAAAAATAAACTTCAGTATTTTAAGTGTATGACTTCAGCTAGAGATACTGATCACTGAAATAACCTCCCTATAAAAAACCATTTTCTACTAAAAATTCAGGTGTAATATCTTTTAAACTATTAGTAGAAGTTGTTCCTAAAGCTGAAGGCAAAACCGAATAATTATTCTTTCCATGACGCAAAAATTTAGCTACATATTTACCCAGAATATCCGCTTCAATATTTACTAAACTACCTGGTTTTAAATAACTCAAATTTGTTTCATTAAAACTATGAGGAATAACTGCCACCTCAAACCATTTACCATCCACATCACAATCAGCTACAGTTAAACTAATACCATTAACTGCAATGCTACCCTTCGGTACGATATAAGGCGCAATCTGACATTCCCATCTTTGATCTGCTGTCTGTGGCGCTGCAAATTTCATTTCCCAAGCATTTATAGTTTCTGTAGAACTTTGCAAACATCCCACCCCATCTATATGACCGGTAACAAAGTGGCCTCCCAACTTACTCCCCGCTCTTAATGAAGTTTCAAGATTAACATATTTATCTGATAATTGGCCGAGGGTACTACGTTGTAGCGTCTCAGGTGACACGATCGCTACAAATTCTTGAGCTAAAATATTTGTTACTGTCAGACAAACACCATCTACAGCTACACTGTCACCAATGGCCAAATCCTCTAAGATGATTTGACTGTTAGTAGATGACCCCAGAGATATTAAAATTTGGCTTTCTGCTAAAAGCTTAATTTTTCCGAAAGCTTGAATTAATCCTGTAAACACTTTTTTTCCTCTGATTAATTAATTAAAGATTAGTTAAATTTTATGAATAAAAACTCTATCTATATCCAAACTGAAGATGCAGTTTAAAGACTACAACCCTACAGTTTTTTTCAGATATCATTTAGGAGATAGATTATGGCAACCTATTAGTCAAGGTAGACACCATACCTCCATAGAAGATAATAAATAAATGTAAAAATAATTAATCTAGGTAGATATCAAATCATGCTAAAAAAATTTCATTTATCTTTACCGAAAAATTGGGTCTAAATCTTCCCCTTTGGGAATGAAAAAAAAATAAACCTCAGTATTTCAAGTCTCTGGCAAAAGCTACGAGGTACTGATAACTAATAACTGAAATGACCTAGTTATTTACATACTACACAGTTTGACTAAAATTATTATAAAATGAGGCAGAAAGAATGATTGAAATGAAAGTCGCTGGAATCGCATTGGATGCAGCAACACGCAACCCAATTGTTTTGCTAAGAGATAGTACAGAGCGACGTGCATTGCCCATATATATAGGTCAAGAACAGGCCAAGGCAATTATCACTGCTCTAGAAAGTCAGCAACCTCCACGTCCATTAACTCACGATTTAGCAGTAAGTATTTTAGAATCACTAAACGGGTTTCTGGAAAAGGTAGTAATTCATTCATTGCAAGATAACACATTTTATGCTGTGCTAATTGTAAAGCAAGGAGAAGCTAGAAGAGAAATTGATGCTCGTCCTAGTGATGCTATTTCTATTGCCCTCCGCACAAATAGCCCGATATGGGTAATGGAAGAAGTAATAGCAGATGCCTCTATTCCTGTAGATCGAGATGCAGATGAAGCTGAAAGACAAGCATTTCGCGATTTTGTGTCCAAGCTTCGTCCTGAAGATTTAATCAAACGTGGTCGCTCTAGCACTGGTGGAGTATAGCACTACGGAAAAGTCAAAAGTTAGAAATAATCTCTGAGAGAGTTTGAGCATTTATATATGTCTTAGCCTCTGGTTCAACTGCTATACTCTGATATCCCTTTTTCTTGACGGGAGTCAAACTTTAAAAATTAAAATCAAAAAATATTTACTTCTTCTTAATTCTTAATGCATGAATTTGGAATTTTGACTTTTGACTTAGATAATGTTCCTCAAGTTAAGATTTTGGGGTAACACAAAGCAGACAAATAAATAAACCATTCTTAAAGACTACCTTCTCTATAATTTTTTGTTCCTCCTGATTCTTAACTACTCCCTACTCCCTATTTCAAGAAAAAGGTAAACTTTCAGCTATTAACTGTCAACTCCCAGATTTTTAATGAATAAAACAAAACAATTATTTCGTTTTCTTCTTAATTTAATGCATGAATTTTGACTTTTGAATTATATATCTTACTTTTTAAGGCATGAATTTTAACTTTTGACTTTTGAATTAGATTAAGATTTTGATACACAAATAAAATAGGATTGCTATATACAGGTGCATTATCGTAGGTTTGGCAAAACAAACTTAAATATTTCAGTATTTTCTTTGGGTACTATGCGATATTTGGTATCTGAGGAAAATGCTGTAAAAACAATACAAAAAGCTGTGGATAAGGGAATTAATCATATAGAAACAGCTAGAGGTTATGGTAAAAGTGAAAAGTATTTAGGCATAGCTTTAATATCTGGATTGCGACGTAACCTACTCTATATAACCACAAAAATTACACCAACAAAAGATGTCAATTTGATAGAAAGTTATATAGATGAATCATTGGCAAATCTAAATACAGATTATCTAGACTGTTTAGCTATTCATGGCATTAATACTTGGGAACATTTAGAAATTATCTATCATAACATTAAAGGGTTTCAAAAAGTAATAGATGATGGACGAGTCAGAAATATTGGTTTCTCAACTCATGGTCCTTTAGAAGTGATTTTAACTGCCATTAATACAGACTTTTTTCAATTTATTAATTTACATTATTACTACTTTTTTCAACGTAACGCTCCGGCAGTAGAATTAGCCCATCAAAAAGATATGGGCATTTTTATTATCTCCCCAGCAGATAAAGGTGGACAGTTATACACACCACCTCCTACTCTTCAGAACTTGTGTCAGCCTTTTTCTCCACTGGAATTAAATTATAGATTTTTGTTAAGTGACCCTAGAATTACCACTTTGAGTTTAGGTGCTGCTCAACCAGAAGAGTTAGAATGGCCACTGACTATGAGCGATCGCACAGAATCTCTGACTTTTCAGGAAAAAGAAGTATTTCAGCGCTTGGAAACCATAGCATTAGAGCGCTTGGGAATGGAGAAATGTAGTCAATGTTATGGTTGTTTACCATGTCCAGAGGGTATTAATATTCCAGAAGTCCTGAGATTAAGGAATTTGGGCATAGCTTATGACATGGTAAATTTCGGTAAATACCGATACGGAATGTTTGAAAATGCTGGTCATTGGTTCCCTGGAAATAAAGGCAACCGATGTACTGAATGTGGGGAGTGTTTACCCAGATGTCCCGAAAAATTGGATATACCAAATTTATTACAAGATACCCATCAAAGATTTAAGGGTGTATCTGGTCGTCGGTTGTGGGATTAAATTTATGGATAAGGCGATGGGGCTATTTCAGTTCTCACTGATCAGTTATCCATACTAAATCCGGTTTAGAAAAGCTGATTATAGATATCCATATTATGCTTCACTTTATAATCAGTATAATAAACGGATTTGGTATGACAGCCTTCTAGGCTGTGTTACAAAAGTTTAATCAGTCTATAATAACCGGATTTGGTATCAGTACCTTTGAGTTAGGCTGGCTGATTAAATATAAAAGTCTTTACATATAAAGGTTATAGCCTTTTTCCAGCTCGAAAAAGTGCAACTATTACAAATATAACTACCAAAAAGTTAGGATTTGCGATAGACAAGGACGGAAAAATCAAGGTAAAACTATTCCCTCTACTTCCCAGTCTTCCCACACTTCCCACACTCCCAGACTCTGCCTTCTGCCTTCCTAAAATATAAAATCACTTTTATTGTTTGTTTGTTTACAGAAATTGCAAATAGCTAAGAGTTAAGATTCATCTTCAACAAAAATATCTAAATCAAGACTTAGGCAATGTTACCAAAAAACGGGGTTTATTGCTGTGATATTGTTGTTCAAACTACCAAATTTATTTAATAAACCGGGTTTCTGCGTAAGTTCTGTAAATATTACTTCAGCAAAGCTTAAAAAATGTAACTTTTTTAGCTAAAGTTTACCGTAAAAAATATACTAATTTAGATTATCCAGTTAAAAATTAAGATGAAAAAACCAACTTCTGGAGAGAAAAAATTTTACTACTTTGCTTATGGTTCGTGTATGTGTCCTGTGGATTTAAAACGAACTTTAGGTGAAAATACTCATCCTTATGTTATTGGTCCGGCAAAACTTAAAGGATACAAAATTGGATTTTATCGTTATTCAGAAGTGCGTAAATGTGGAGTATTAGATGTAGTAAAAGATGAAAGTTCTACTGTGGAAGGAGTGCTTTATTATTTACCTTTACGGTTACGCGATCGCCTTGATGAAAGAGAGGATGTAAGATTTGATTTGGTGAAGCAAATTCATTATGGTACTTATCGACCTGAAAAAGTTGATGTATTTTATCAAGATCAGTTATTTTTTGATGTTAATACTTATGTAGTTGTTGATAAATTATCTCACGAATTAGCTCCTAATGATTGGTATTTTCATGTTGTGCTTCGAGGAGCAACAACTTGCGGACTTTCTGAAGAATACTGTTGGAAATTATTTGAACACATGCACAATTTACAACATCAGAAAAAACAAAAGAAAGTTTTAGCTATTGCTTAAAAAATTAACTATTACCTCCTATTCTCTATCAGCAATCCTAAATTGGTTGAAATGTCAAGTCTGGTTAATTAACCATAATAAATAAATCAGCTATTTTTAGTCATCTTTAGATGACTTTTGCTTCCAGCCAAGAAATTTATTTCTTGACTTGGCGGATAGACAAACCTTGCCAAGGAGATAACACAACCCGCCAAGGATTGAAATCCTTGGCTAATAGCTTAAGTCATCTGAAAGATGACTAAATTTCTATAATGTCTTTTTGTATTGTAGTTAATTAATGCAATTTAATATAATATTTTATTGCAGGGGTTTGGTCTCCAAACACTAACATAAATAGGATTGGAAAACCAAACCTCTACAGTTGGCTTTCACAAATAATTGAGGATTAATATTTTCACCTCTTTTCTATTTTTCTACTGATGAAAAAACATATAGGATTGGAAAACCAAACCTCTACGGTTTGCTTTCACAAATAATTTAGCATTTAGGATTAATATTTTCACCTCTTTTCTATTTTTTTAATGATGAAAAAACATATAGGATTGGAAAACCAAACCTCTACGGTTTGCTTTCACAAATAATTTAGCATTGATGAAAAAACATATAGGATTGGAAAACCAAAGCCCTACAGTTTGCTTTCACAAATAATTTAGCATTTAAGATTAATATTTTCACCTCTTTTCTATTTTTCTACTGATGAAAAAACATAGTAATCAAAGGTAAAAAATTTAACAATATCCAACTCCAAAACCAATAACTTTTTTGCTCCATAGAAAAATCTGTTTCTGCTAATATAGCATCAATTCTTTCTGTCAAACGATTAGGAGGAGTTGTACAACTATAAGCTGCATAAAAGTTATTTTGTTCAGTGAAGCGATCGCTTACCATTAATAACAAAGTTTCTGCTAATAATAATCCATCAACTTGTTTTTTTGCCCATTGGTCAGCACGAATTTCTCGGAGTGTCAAAAGTTCATGCCATAAAACTTGAGTTTTTGGTAAAAAAGGAACTATTTTTCCTAACCAACCTAACCAGAAAAACCAAAAAGTATCTCGATAATAATAATGACCTTGTTCGTGATTTAAAACTGCATCAAGTTGCTCAGAATTTAACCTTTCTAAAATACCTTTACTAACAACTAATTTAGAATCCCAAAATCCTATTTGCGCACTAAATAAAATTGGATTATCAAGTAAAAATACAGATTTACCTGCAATATTTATTTGAGGATAATTATTAACCTTTTGCACAGACTGCCAACCTTGATAAGCTAAAGCTAAACCTAAAATAGCCGTCCATCCGCAAAAAATCCAGGCTAATATATAACTAACCCATCCAGTTGAGAATCCTAACATTTTCCCTTGAGGTCCCATACAAATAACCGCAATAGCTGTAGCAATTAAAAGTAAGGGTGGAGAAATAAATAATAGTAAAGAAATTTGCCAACGGACTAACCACTTAGAAGATGTCAAAAAATCTACATATCTAAGACCATAAGCTAAACCTAAAGCCAAAAATATAATAATTAGGTGCATTACTTTTTCTCCTCCCTAGCTTGACGTATTGCTTTTAGCTTCTGGGCGATCGCCTCTATTTGGTCTATACTTGCAGGGTCTAAACTATCGGCAAAAGCGGCCACCACATCAGGATTTCCTACTGCCAAAAATTGATTTAATTGTTGGTGCGCTCTTAAGATTTTGCTTTCTCGACGAGAAATTAAAGGTCGCCAGACAAAAGCACGACCATTTTCATCACAAGTTAGCCAACCTTTTTGAGTTAGGCGACGTAGAACGGTCGTGACTGAAGTATAGGCTAACTCTCGGTCTGGATCGGCCAGAATATGTTCATGTACTTGTTTGACTGTAGCACAACCTAAGTCCCAAACAATATTCAATATTTCTGTTTCGAGAGGGCCAAGGGACATTTGTTGGGGACGATGAATTGGTAGAGGACTCATAATTTCTAATTTTTTTCGATTTGGACTATACCTAGTTGAAAAATTTTTTTCTTATGATAGTTTACTTAATATGACGAGCTGTCATATTATTATTTAAGTGACTTTTACATACAGAATAAAAATCTCAAAAAATAGGAGTTCTAAAAGATGCGCTTTATATCTTCACTTTCTAAGTCTATAGCACTATTAGCTTGTGTAGTTACTCTAGTTATCGGTAGTTTAGTATTCTCTGCTCCAGCAAAAGCAGCAAACATAACAGTAACCATGGGTGCTGGTGGACTACAATTTAGTCCTAAGAAAGTAACTGTTAAACCAGGTGATACAGTTACATTCAAGAATGGTATGCTTGCACCTCATAATGTAATTTTTAATCCTGGTAATTCTCCTGACCCAAGTCTATCAAAAGCACTTTCCCATAAACAATTGGCATATAAACCTGCAGAAACCTTTGATCTAAATATCCCAGCAGATGCTAAGTCTGGTGATTATGAATTTTTCTGTACTCCTCACCGTGGTGCAGGTATGGTTGGCCATTTAATTGTTGAATAATAGTAAATCCGAGATATCAGAAGTTTAAATAGGTTTAAATTTATCAGGACTTACCCAAATAAACCCGGTTTCTAAGAGAAACCGGGTTTCTGGGTTTATCTGCATAAGTCTTGATATACTTGGAGTCCAAGACACCGGGTTTATTGATGTTATGTTGTTGTTCCAAACAGCAAATTTCATTGATAAACCCGGTTTCTGCGTAAGAATTTTTATATTTGACAGGCTGTCGTTTGACGTAATATTCGACTTAATTCAGAATAGGAAGCGCATATTTAATCATGTGTGTTTGTGTTGAGAGAGGAGAACAAATGAAAAAACTATTATCAATTGTCCTATTAGCCATCATGCTTGTTGTTGTTGCAGTACAACCTCCAGCTTTAGCTGCTGATTTAGGTAATGGAAAAAAGATATTCCAAGGTAATTGCAATGCCTGCCATTTGGGAGGTAGAAATACTATCATGGCTCAGAAAACCTTAAAAACAGATGCCCTAAACAAATATCTCAAGGGTTTTAAAGATGATCCTGTAGCAGCAGTTACTTACCAAGTAACAAATGGTAAAAGTGCAATGCCAGCTTTTGGCAAGAAGCTCAAGCCTAAAGAGCTTGAGGATGTTGTAGCTTATGTTATAGATCAAGCTGACAAGTGGAAATAATTCGGATTGAAAATTAGGAAAAGATAGAACAGAAAAGTTTTCATTTGTCAAGTAGAAAACTTTCTATTCTTGATGATATATTCTTTGATAGTTGGGGTGAAAATTTAGAGCTAGAGAAAATGTCAAATCTATAGCTTTATGTATTTGCCCCAATATTTTTATTTGAAGTAAATATAGTAATGCTAAATGATTTGTAAAAAAAAATCTGTAGGGGTTTGGTCTCCCAACCGAAGTAGGGGTTTGGTCTCCCAACCCAAGTATACGGTAAAACCTTACAACCTATTTTAAGATTGCTATGTATCAAGAGACTTATACCGACAAACCCAAAAACCAGGCTTTTTTGCCTAATTCCTGTTTGTGAAATTTATTACCTCACCCATTCAACACAAATCACTACCTAACAAACTTTGGCATAATTTCAGCAGCAGTAAATAAACCATAAATACCTCTTCGATATAAATCTACTCCTGCTTTCAAATAACCAAACGCTGGACCACAAACATTAGCTGCCATACTTGTTTCATCTCCTAATGTAAAAGTATGGGTAGAAATTTTACCTTCAAAAGTCCGACCTGTCACCTGTACATTTGTACTTAAAGGTTTTTTCGGATTGCGAGTATCCACAATACCTCCTACTGTTACCCGGTCGCGATCGCAAATTCCGGCCAACTCTAACATAATATCGTCAGCGTGTTCCATATTTTCCAAGGTCAACAAACCATTTGTCTGTTCTAACAAAGCTTCTACCTCAGCATCAGTCATGGCCTTAGCTTTTTCTACATCATATCCAGGTAAATGGCCAATATCTTCGCGAATTGTCGCCCGGTAAGCTTCCCAGTTAGCAATACCTACGCCAAAAGTAATTTTTACACTATGAATTTCCGCATAACTCTGAGCTGCTATTGCTGCTGCTGCGGTTAATAAACCAGGAGTTGCCCCACAACCACTCATATAAGTAATACCGGCAGCTTGTAACTCATCTTTAAGGGCCAATAATTGTTCGACAGCACTGGTTCGCTTAATGGCATCTACTAATACTCCTCGCCAACCAGCAGCCATAAATTGTTTGGCGACATTTGCCATAAAGGTATTAGGTAAGTTAGGAAGGGCCAGAAAATAACCATCTACAGTTTTGCCTGTTTTAATTAATTCTTCAATACTCTGATTACTTAAAATTCCGCCTGGTTCTAAATAACCTAAAGACCCTTGAGTATTGTACACGGCCATACATTGGTCAGAATTTAATCCTTCGGGGTTGTAGGCATAACCTTTTTGGTCAGCAGCAGCAACCCAGACCATTTCTTGTTTGGGTGTAAGTACCCTAGCTGCAGCTTGTCCGAGACCACCGAAACCTAAAACGCCTACATGGATTTGATTTTTGGAAGTTGTAATTTCACTCATAGCACTAATTAAGTTATCAGTTAACAGTTATCAGTTATCAGTTATTAGCTGTCAAAAGTCAAAAAATGAGAATGCAGTTTAAGTTATTTTTGTCAATAGTTTTTTAACTTAAATTTTTAATTAAAATTGACTTGTTTATACTACCTTCTCTTCAAACTTTCCCACACTTCTGAAACTTCAGATATTTTACCGATGATCGCCACATCCAAGATGCAGATTGGGTTGTTACCCTTAGGGTTGCGCAACATAGGAAGTAGCTGTCAAAAGTCAAAAAATGAGAATTCAGTTTAAGTTATTTTTGTCAATAGTTTTTTAACTTAAATTTTTAATTAAAATTGACCTGTTTATACTACCTTCTCTTCAAACTTTCCCACACTTCTGAAACTTCAGATATTTTACCGACGAGCGCCATATCCAAGATGGAGATTGGGTTGTTGCCCTTAGGGTTGCGCAACATAGGAAGTAGCTTGCTTCTGTGCATTAGTAACCCAACAAAAATATTTCTCTCCTGTCCTTTACTCCCCTACTCCCCCACTCCTAGTCCTTTAGGAATTTTGCATACAAAGTCCCTACCCTTAAAAAAGAATTCTTTGATCCCACATTCCGCACTTCAATTTGTAGTATTAAACTAGGAGTCAGAATTATGAATTATAAAGAAAGTCATACTCAAGTAAGTATTTATACTCTATGAATTATTTCTATTTAACTTTCTCATTGGTCAAATTCTCAGGAAAATATTAAGCATAAATACTTACTTAATTGTTGACTACTATGATTTTATCGTATTTGCGCAGCATGGAGTAGGAAATTCTGACACCTGGATTCTGGACTTGCACTACATTTTGAAGTGCGTAATGTAAGTTTTATAGGAATTACGCACCAGACGCTATATGTAGAGTTTAAAACTATGGAGCCATAGTTTTTTAACTCTATAGATAGTACCTTTGCCTAAATCCTGTTTCAGTAAACCCTAAGTATCTTGACGGTTTCCCAAATATACGCCAAACTTAACAAATAACTGATCTATTGCTTCTATTTATAATAACTTTTGTTAAGAAATGATTCTCTATCTATCAATTAGTAAAAATTGATTTAGATTAAAAAAAGTCATTGAAAAAATCTAGAAGCAACTTCAGCAGATATCAATTTGAAAAAATTGTTGTCTGTTTATACACCTATAACTGTTCATCATTTAGCCATGAACATGGAAACTTTAGAATTCATTATTCATCCAGATGGCCGAGTCCAGGAAAAAGTTACTGGTATTGTCGGTAACTCCTGTACAGAAGTAACTGCGGCGATCGAAGCTGAGTTAGGTATTGTCCTCACTCAACAATCAACTTCCGAATACTTTGCGCAACAGCAGCATCAGTCTGATACTGCTAAAACGCAGGTTTCTTCTTTTAGCAATTGGTAAAAATTTTTTTTAAGATAACTATGTCACACTTTAGTCAAATCAAAACTCAAATTCGTAATCTGAATTCTTTACAGTCTGCTCTCACAGATTTAGGTATTGACTGGAAATCTGGTCCTACAGAAGTCCGGGGTTATCGCGGACAAACTAGCACTGCTGAAGTAGTGATCGAACAAAAAAATGGGTATGACTTAGGTTTTGCCTGGAATGGTAATGAATATGAGCTGGTTGCTGATTTACAATTTTGGCAACAAGCATGGTCTGTAGATCGCTTTGTGAAAATGGTGACTCAAAGTTATGCTTTCCAGACTGTAGTTAAGGAAACTGCTAAACAAGGATTTCAAGTGACTGAACAGCAAAAAAATCAAGATGGTTCCATTCGTTTAGTTGTTCAACGCTGGAGCGCCTAAATAATGCATAATCGATAATTAATAGATATCTCCAGAAAAGAGGGAACAGGGAACAGAGAAGGTGGGAATAGGGAAGAATAATTGATAATTTCGTATGGGAGAATTGATTTCAATTTTTATTTTTGGAGATGTCTAATAATGAAAACTATCTCTAAATTATCAATTATTCATTCACATCTAAAATAGTGGATTAGGGAATCAGACTCTGCAGGGTTTGTGTAAACCTTAGAGTAACCATGAAAATTTCCGCTAAAACCCGTCCCTACCCTGTGCAACATTTAATCAGGACTTACGCAAAGAAAGGCACTATATATAGATTCTTGGTGCGTTAGCGTAGCGTAACGCACCATACTAATAGCGTTCATGGGTAAGTCCTATTAATATAAAACAGTCTAGTAGTGGATTGTTTCATCTTTAGGACTGACGTAAAGGTACTATATATAGCTTATCGGTGCGTTACGAGATACGCTTTACATGTCCCGTAGCGTTTCGGCGCTTGAGCCGACATATAAAGCGGAGCTTTGCGGAACGCAAAACACACCCTACTGATAGCGTTCATGGCTTTAGTCCTGATCTTAATTAATGGTGCAATAGGAAGTTGGCCTGAGATTGCTTTCGGTCCGGAATGCTAGGCAAACACTGTCGTTCGCAATGACAAATAATCATGCACTATTTAGTTGAAACAGTCTAGTAGAGTGCGTTAGCCGAACGAAGTGGAGCGTAACGCACCTTAATCAATATACTGATAACTTATAACTGAAATGACAAAATCCTTTCCTGAAGCTAACACTGAACGCTCCGGTTTTGAACCAGAACTTGGTGGAATATTACGGGATGCTCCTGAACGTTCGGGTTTTGAACCAGAACTTGGTGGAGTGTTGCGACAAAAAGGGGTCTACGTTGATGAAATTACCTGTATTGGTTGTAAACACTGCGCTCACGTTGCTCATAATACCTTTTATATAGAACCTGAACATGGGCGATCCCGAGTTTTTCAGCAATATGGCGATTCTGAAGGATTAATCCAAGAAGCGATCGATACTTGTCCGGTTGATTGTATTCACTGGGTTGATTATACTAAACTGAAAACATTGGAAGCAGAACGCAAGTATCAGGTTATTCCTATTGCTGGCGGTCCAGTTGAGCATAGTCCAACGAGTATTGCTAATCATAAGCGGAAATTTAAACTATAGATTATATCATTTCCGGATCAGATCGCGATCGAACTCCGTTCCGCTGACGCGACCAAAAACTTTTATTTCTTTGAATCAATCAGGACTTACGCTACCCTAAGTATATATAGAGTCTTGGTGCGTTACGCTACCCTAAGTATATATAGAGTCTTGGTGCGTTACGCTACCCTAACGCACCCTACCAATAGCGTTTATGCGTAAGTCCTAATACAGTAAAAAAACTATTGTGCAATAGTTTTAAACACACGCTACCCTAAGTATATATAGAGTCTTGGTGCGTTACGCTACCAATAGCGTTTATGCGTAAGTCCTAATACAGTAAAAAAACTATTGTGCAATAGTTTTAACCACACCCTACCCTAAGTATATATAGAGTCTTGGTGCGTTACGCTACCCTAACGCACCCTACCAATAGCGTTCATGCGTAAGTCCTAATACAGTAAAAAAACTATTGTGCAATAGTTTTAACCACTATATCTAGGGTAACAGCGTAAGTCCTGTCAATATTCCCTTCTGCTTCCCCCCTTTCACTCATGGGGTTGGGGGGATTTCCTCATCGCCATAACCAAAACCTTGTAGGGACTATGTAACGTCCCTACTGTTGTCTGTCGAAATTAAAACCGCTGTAATCTTGTTTTGGTATTATACCCATAAGAAATAATTTCTGAGAAAAAACTGTAGGGGTTTGGTCTCCAAACCCAAGCTTAAAGAGGTTTAGAGACCAAACCTCGTTAGATAAAATCTAATATCAAATCCCCTTGCTTTGGAGAATAAGGTTTACCATCAATGTTGGCGAAAATTGATAGTTTGTAAGGGTACGGTTCCCGAAAAATTGGAGACCAAACCCCTACGATATTGAATTTTACCGATACTACCGGATTTGATATAACAACCTATTTAGGATTGCTATGGGTTAAAAATGCCTATGCTACAATTACTGACCCTAGCACTATATCAATACTATCTAATACTTTTTGAAACTCTTGAACTAAAAGAGTAGCTTTGGTAGACAAGACTTCTATATTACAAGTTTTATTTCGTAAATCTTTCTCTAAAGCGGCAGCAGATTTGTAGAGAATCTCTGCTCCAATATTACCTCCCATTCCTTTCAGGGAGTGAACCAAATATAATGCCTTAGTTAAATCTCCCTGGTTGATAGATGCCAGGATTTCGGTCTGATAGTCTTCTTCAGAGGTTTGAAAAAGTTTCAGAATCTCCTGATAACTATCCCAGTCACCACCTATAAGCTCTAAACCTAGCTTGACATTCAAACTAGGTAAAGCTGCTAAATTAGTATTTGAAACAGAAGTCTTTTTGGGCAAAACCCTAGAGAAATTATTGGTAGCGATCGCAGAACTTTGAGTAGGAGCAATCCACTTATAGAGAGTATTATATAATTCTTGGGGATTAACAGGTTTGGAGAGATGCGCGTTCATACCAACTGCCGAACATTTGGTTTTATCTATATCCATCGCATTCGCTGTGATAGCAATAATTGGTACAGTAGCTAACCACTTTGTTTCATTATTATTCTCATCTGCTAGAGACCGGATTAATCTAGTTGCCTCTAAACCATCCATTTCCGGCATTCTAATATCCATCAAAATTAGATCGTAACTACTCTCTTGAACTTTAGCGATCGCTTCTTTTCCATTGTTTGCGCAATCTACATTCATCTTCACCTTTTCTAATAATTCTTGACCAATTTGTCGGTTGATTGCATTGTCTTCTACCAGTAAAATCTTAGCTCCCTGAATTTTCTCAAGTTCTACTAAGCTAGAAAATTGATGTTCTCTGAGGTGATTAGCTCCAAGAAAACCATTAGATGATTTTACGTCATCAGTATCACTTTGTTTCCTAGAATAGCCAAACTCTAGTTCAAAATAAAATGTACTACCTTTACCCAGTTCACTCTTGATTCCAATACTGCTTCCCATCATTTCAATCAAACCTTTGCAAATTGCTAGTCCGAGTCCGGTTCCACCATGCTTGCGACTGATGGAAGCATCACCTTGGGTAAAAGATTGAAATAGTCTTTCAATTTTAGACTCACTAATACCAGTCCCTGTATCTTGTACCTCATACTTGAGACGCACCATTTGATCAGTACAACTAACCTGTTCCACTTTAATCGCCACAAAACCACTTTCAGTAAATTTAACCGCATTGCTCCCTAGATTCATCAATACCTGAGTTAAGCGCAAAGGATCTCCAATTAAATATTGGGGAATATCATCCCCAATTTTAAAAAGCAGTTCTAATCCTTTTTCCGCAGCTTTGAGACTAATAATATTATTGATTTGATTTAAGACTTGAGCTAATTCAAATCGAATAGATTCCAATTCCATTTTCCCGACTTCGATTTTAGAAAAGTCAAGGATGTCATTGATGATTGCTAGCAATGATTCCCCGGAACTATGAATTTTGTCGAGGTAGTCTTCCTGATTAGGTTGAAGAGGAGTTTGTTTGACTAAATGAGTAAGTCCGATAATACCATTCATCGGAGTCCTGATTTCGTGACTGATGAGAGCTAAAAATTCACTCTTAGCCCGGTTAGCATATTCGGCCGCTTCTTTTGCTTCTCGCATTTCTTGGTATGCTTTTGCTTGTTGGATAGCAATGGCAATATGAATAGATAACCGTTGCACTAAATTAATTTCATCTGTTTTCCAAGTGTAAGCATCTTGGTGAGTTGCCACCATCAAACCCCATAGTTGATCTTCGACAACAATAGGTACAACTAAAGCATTACAAATATCAGAGCTAACACAAATTTCTTGAGATTTTTCTTGAGTTCGTTGTGATTTCCATAGTATGTCATTGACTAACCGAATTTCACCATTGCGATATCGATCGATCCATGTTGGAGAAACCAAGCTATGAGGAAGTTCTAAATTTAATAGCGATCGCTCACCTTCTGCAACCGACTCAGCAACCACAATATCAGAAAATTCAGGACGAAATTGGTAAATTATTGCCCGATGGCATTTTAACATTAAACGAAATTCTCGCACAGATGTATCCAGAATATTCTGCAAATCCCAAAATGAGCGAATTTGCTCCATTACCGTCATCAGTAATTTTTCTTGTTCCACTTTTGCTTTTAGAGCAGCACTCCGCTCATCCAACAGACTTTCTAGTTCCATAGTGCGACTTTCCAGCAATTTAATTCGCTCTGCTTCTAAGCGCACCACATGTTGTTCCAAAACTTCCATTAATTTATGAACTTCTAAGGGATTAATACCTTGCAACACATTAGTTTGAGTAACGATACCTAAAATCTCTCCCTGTTTCCCTGTCACTACTAATCGACGGATATTTTGTTCCTCCATGAGCTGTAGAGCAACCAAAAGTGAAGCATCTGGCTTAATTTCTAGAATCGGTTTACTCATTACCGTCTCTGCGGTGCAATTTTCTAGATTTAAGTTCAATGCTTGAAATCTTACCACATCTTGTTCCGTGATTATTCCTACTGGAATTTTTAGGGGTTGTGTACTCGTACCACCCGGTTCTACAATCACAACCGAACTAATTTTATATTCTGCCATAAGTTTAGCGATCGCCAACACAGAAGTATCTGGTGTTGCACAAACCACCTCATAGTTCATCACCTCTCTCACCAGATGTACTTTGAGGAAGTCAGTTGGTTGGTAGATTTGTCGCAAACTTTCATGGGTTAACAATCCAACTAAGTGGTCTTGGTCATCTATGATTGGTAAGTGACGAATTTTATATTGCTGAAGCAGGTTGATTGCAGAAAACAAATCAGTCAAATCTGATTCCCGCATGGTCATCACAGAACTTGTCATCATCTGACTTATTACCAAATTATCTAAAGATTGCTCTTCAGCACTAAGGTGAACCACATCGCGCTCAGTCAGAATACCCACTATTTGATCTTCTGCAACCACTAACACACAACTTGCTCTTGACTGTTGAACATGGTCTTTCTCTGGTTTTGCTTTAATTTGATGAGATAGCGATCGCTCTTGACTCATCAGGTTCACAGCTTCTTTCACTGTTGTCTCTGGACTAACAACCAAAGGATTACGGATTATTGCCAACTTCAAATCTAGCTGAGTAATAACTGTGCTGCGAACGGCAACTTGACTAACACAGGTGCATAGTAAATTAGGGGTAATATCTTCCTTCACCAGATAATCTGCTGCTCCCAATTTCATGGCGCGTATTGCTACCCGTTCATCTCCCATACCAGTCAGCACAATTACTGGTAATTTCTCTTTAGGGTAGTTAGTCGCAATTTCTTCTAAAAATTCTAATCCATCTCCATCTGGTAAGTTGACATCCACCAGAGCAATATCTGGTTTCTCCGACTCCCACATTTCTATTCCTTCTTCTAAAGTTTCTACTTCTATGATGCGGTAAGTGTTGTGTGGGTCTGATTTCAGATAACGAATATAGGTAAAACGATCTACCTCAGAATCATCCAAAAGTAAAATAGTTATCTTAGATAATAATACTTCTGGTTTACTGACATTGTTGTTAATATGGGAGTTTTGAGTGGAGATTGGATTAGACATTTTTCTGAATAAATAGTCAGTAATTTCAGTTATCAATTATCAGTACCTATAGCTGCAGCCAAATTATTTAAATAGTAAATCGAATATTTTTTTTCATCTCTTGGAAAAAGGAGACTTGAGACCTTAATTTGCTTAGAGCTAAAGGTATAGATATATGTTATAACTTATGCAGACACCGGGTTTACTCAGAAAATTTTGTGACTTGAAAAACAACAATCAAGATAATAGACCCGATTTTGATTTGCCTGAGTAAGTTCTGATATTTTATCAAATAATAACATATTTAATGCCAAAAATTCTTAATGTTAAGATACTTTGTATAAATTTTTGTAAAGTAATAACAATAAGACTGATGTATAGCCCCCCTTATGTAGTAGGAACTAAATGCCCTTAACCCCCAAACTTAGGATTATTATATATAACTATTTATAGGCAGAATAACTGTTCTAAACCAATAAGATAAAAAGTTTTCTATATTTGTATGGAAATCTTTAATATTAACTGGTTTTTCCATATAACTATTCACTCCTTGTTCATAACAAATATGAATATCTTGTGGATTTGATGAAGTTGAAAGTACAACTACAGGAATTGTTTTAAGTTCTTGATTGTTTTTAATCACTTTAATTACTTCTCGTCCATCGGTTCCTGGGAGGTTTAAATCTATTAAAATTATTGTCGGACGGGGTGCTATTTTCGGATCTGAATATTCTCCGGTATTAAACAAAAAGTCTAGAGCTTCATCTCCATCTAAACAGTGATATATAGGATGCTGAAAATCTAGCTTTTTCATTATTCTAGTTAATGCAGCGTAATCTTCTTCATTATCTTCAATTACTAACAAAGATAAATTTTTTTTTAAATTATTGTTGATTTTATTCATTGGAAAAGGGAATAATGGTAATAAAGGTGTCATTTCAGTTATCAGTAGAGAGTGAACTTCCGACTAAATTCGGAGGCTTTAAATACTGAGTTAATTTTTTTCATCGCCGAAGACGGGGGAGGCTTTATACCTCTTTTTTTTGGTAATCATTCAGCCATAATAAGAGTGCTTTTAGTTTTTGATAAAAGCTTTATTATTCAGAATGAAATTTTACGATAAAAGCCAGTTTTAAGTAAGCATTCAGCTATCAGCTTTTCAAGGTAATAAGTTACTAAGGTTAGTAAGTAGTAAGGTTAGCTGATGATATTTTTATTTATATTTATATTTTACTTCTTGGAGAATAATTCCTCCTGACAAACAACATGAGTTAACGACTAATGGCTGACGGCTAAATGCTTACAGTTTTCACTTTCTTGATTCCTTTAAATATCCTCCTTAAGCTGGAGATTTTTATTGCTAATAGCTGTTGGCGCAGCATTTTGCCGGAAATGCTTACTTAAAGGTAATAATTTTTTAAAGTTATTATCTATAAATATAGATTGGATTTTTGACAAAATATCTAGGTTCACTATAACAATTATTAATCAGTTGTAAAAAAAATTATAATAGTGAATTTAAACTATATAGCAATCCTATTTTATTTGTGTATAAAAATCCTACTACTTTTAGGGAATAGGTATAGAGGCAATAGGCAATGGGTAAAATTTTCAGAGTTTATTTCTAGTTTTTGATTTGTTGCAACCTATGCACGGATTGCTATAGTAATCATAGTTTTGTGGTGAGGTCATTTCAGTTATCAGTTATCAATAAAGAGTGAACCTTCGACTAAATTTGGAGGCTTGAAAGACTGAGTTAAATATTTTTTCATCCCCGAATAAGGGGGGACTTTATACCTCATTTTTTGGTAAAAAAAACTGGGTTTTAGGGAACAGGGAACAGGTATGGAGAGAATAGAATAAAAATAGATGTGCCTTATAACTTTGGGAAACGCTATAAAACCCTTGAATATTATTTATTAATTATGTAATAATTTAGCAGTCAGCCGTCAGCTATCAGCTATTATTTTTTATTTTACATAAAAACTTTATTTAAACCCCAGCCTTTAAGAGCAAAGTTTTATTGAGCCAGAATTAATCTTAACTACAAAAAACTGGTCTTATAGCTGATAGTTAATAGCTCAGTTCTCACTTAATTATAACTCCTAACTGCCACCAAAATCTTGCGACATATAGCGTATTTAATTTTCAGCAATTAATAATGAACAATTAATCATTGCCCCTTCTTCAAAGAAGGGGATTGACTAATCATGAACATTTTTGATTTATCCCCTAGGATAGGGGAGGCTTCCAGCCGTGAATTATGAATTATTAATTATTCGGTAAGCATTTCCTGCGGAATGCACTCCCATTCAGCTATTAGTAGTTAGCCCTTCCTCCGGAATGCACTCCCATTCAACTTTTCCTGGGTTATGGTATTTAACTTTCCGGAGTGAAAATAATTCCTCTTTCCAGAATCATGAATTAATAACTCATTACTGTTAGCTAAGAGTTGACGAATGAATACTTATATTTAATCTGAATATGCTAAAGTTATTACCAATAGAGAATTAATAATTAGAGGTATAGCAATCATAAATTAGATGTGAGAACTCCTGCATAAACCAAGTTTAATAGAATGACAGTACCATTTATATCCTCTTCTCACAAATCACAACTGACTGCTATAGTTTTGATTATTAATTATCAATTATGAATTATTAATTATTCCAGAATTTTAGATAAAATATTGTTCCCTCTCCATAAATAGATTTCACCCAAATTTGACCATTATGACGTTCCATAATTTTTTTCACTATGGTTAAACCGACTCCGATTCCACCCCCAAATTTATTTTTACTATGTAATCGTTTAAAAATTTGAAAAATAGTATTTTGATACTTTTCTCGAATACCGATACCATTATCTTTGATATATATAATATTTGCAGATTCTTCAGTTTCTTTATAACCTATTTCGACAATTTTCTCTTCTTTTAAATTATACTTAACTGCATTAGTAATTAAATTGCTAAATACTTGTTCTAGAAGGATTTTATCTCCATAAATTACTGGTAACTTATTCAGTTTTTTTACTTGAAAAGATATATCTGGTTTACTAACCCGAACCATCTCAGACACATTGTCAATTAATTCATTCAAATTAATAGCAGATTTATGGAGTTCTTGACGACCTAAACGAGAGAAATATAACAAAGCATTAATTAAATCCTCCATTCGTTGACTTAAACGCGCCAAAGTCTCTAATTTATCTCGACCATCTTGATCGATAATTTCTCCATAATCTTCCATCAAAAATGTTGAATAATTATGAATACCTCGCAATGGTTCTTTTAAATCATGGGAAGCAAAATAAGTAAAAGAATCTAACTCACTATTAGTTTTTTCTAATTCCAAATTAATCTTTGCTAATTCAGAAATTCTGCGCATTACAATTCCCACAATTGCAGTTTTAAACTCTTGCGCTCCTTCTATTTCATAAGGTTGCCAAGGTAAGGAATGAAATTGAACTATTTCTTGCCATTCCTCAAAAGATTTCCGAGGACAAAGTTTCATTGTACCATTAGATTCAATCTCAATTGGATATTCTGGATTTCCTGCCCAATTAACTGTTTGACTTACTTCTGGTCGAAACCATAAAATATAAATTTCTTGTACTTTAGCAATTTCTAATACTAATAATCCACTACCAACCTCTTTAAATTCTTGAGCTGGTGGGTAAATTATTGGCAAAGAATTAGTTGCATAAATATCAGTGTAAATCTGATTTTTTACCCAATTTAATAGTTCTGTAATTTCGGCATCTTTTGGTATTTTTCCTACCTTATGGTACTCTCCTTCCAGAGAAATTACAGCTCCAGTTCCTCCCACAATTGTTAATAATTTACTATCAATATTTTTGATAACATTTAATAAATCTTCTGACTCAGAAATAATCTTAATTACTTCAGCTCGAACCGACTTCAGAGCAATTTGATAATCTAAATTATCATTCTGTTCTCTAACTGGAATATGAATCGACATTATTTGACCTAAAAATTCACAAACCACTCGTTTATTGTAGGGAATATATTTAACTGATTGGTGATGGCAAGCAATTAATCCCCATAATTTGCCTTCTTTAAGCAGAGAAATTCCCATTGAAGCCATAACACCCATATTATCCAGATATTCTACATGACAATCAGAAACACCCCGCAACACAGAAAAAGTTAAATTTAGAGGTTGTTTAGTTAAGGGATTATATTTAGGTATTAACTCCACAGCTCGACAGTGAATATTAGGAATAATGCGTAGAGAATTAACAGAAAAAAGCTCTCTTACTGGTTGGGGAACATCATAAGCAGGATAATGTAAACCTAAATATGTTTCCATATTTTCTCGTTTATCTTCGGCGATAACTTCTCCATTATCATCAGGATGAAATTTGTAAATCATTACTCGATCAAAACCAGTAATTTTGCGAACTTCTTTAACTATAATTTCACAAAGTTCCTGTAAATTAGCCGATTTTTGAATTAGATTAATTGTGGGAAAAGTGAGTCGATAAAACTGGGAAAAATCTGGCTTTGATTTATCTGCACAAAGTTCAATTTCTAGTATTACAACCTCATTATGACGATGAACAATAGTGTTAAATAATTTAACTTCATTTCCACATTTAATAGATAATTGCAGTGGATTTATACATTGAAAATCTCCCACTAAATTATTATTAATTTTATCTATTTGATGTGGTGCTAAGAGACAGTTAATGTTTTGTTGGAGTAGATTTTCTGGAGGAATATTTAGGAATTCTCCTGTATTACTACTAACTTGAATAATCTTAAACTCTGGCTCTTGTAAAACCAATAATACTCCATGATCTTGAATGTAGTCAGGAATATTAATTTGTTCGTTATAGTTATTAGTGAAATTTACTTTTTTAGTATCCATTTTACCTGATTATAATTTTTGATTCTAGATTCTTTATTTGTAAGTATAGCAATTCCCATACTTGTGAGGTACAGTTTTCTATCCCCCTTTTAAAGCATAGCTTTATAAGGAACTCTGAAACCCTTATGGAAGAAAAGGTAGACAAGGTAGACAAGGTAGATGGGTAAGAGGAGGGAGTAAGAATTTTGTCTATATTCTTCACTTATAGTGTCTGATTCAATACACTTTTCTCCACAAAAAAAGCCGACGCCAGGCTTTCACATAACTTGTCTCTTTTGTCAATTTTTATGAAAAGAGAAAGATGTTTATAAAGCATAGCTTTGAAAGGGGGGAAGTGAACAAAAAGTCTCCCTTTTAAAGGGGGGGAAGTGAACAAAAAGTCCCCCCGATGATGCGCTATCCCTTACCCATAACTCCTGAAAAGGTTGTGGGGAGAGGGGGAGAAGGGAGTAGGGGAGAAAGGAGAAAATATGATAGTAGCCAAGTAAAACTACTTAAATAACTGCAAAAAAATATGTTTTTTTTACATTTTTATCCTGAAAAAGCCAAATTAAAACTTACCCATAATTTGTCAATTTTTATATTAAGAAATATGTGGGTAAAGCATAGCTTTGAAAGGGGGGAAGTGAAGAAAAAGTCCCCCTTTCAAAGGGGGGGGGAAGTGAAGAAAAAGTCCCCCTTTTAAAGGGGGAGAAGTGAAGAAAAAGTCCCCCTTTTAAAGGGGGGGGAAGTGAACAAAAAGTCCTCCTTTTAAAGGGGGGAAGTGAACAAAAAGTCTCCCTTTTAAAGGGGGATTTAGGGGGATTATCAATGTACCTTACAAGAAAAGGGAAATGCTATAGTCAGCTAACAGCAATATGAACCAAATTTCCATAACCAAAACCTTGTAGGGACGTTCCATGTAACGTCTGTAGTCTACCAAAATGAAAACTACTGTAATGCTGACGTTATAATTATATTATGTAGTCAATTTAAACAAGGAAATAAAAATGAATAATTGGAAAAAATATCTAATTAATACTGCTTGTGTTTCTCTATGTTTATTAGGCTTGAATACAGTTGCCCTAGCTATCAACCCTAAAACAAAGATTGTACCAACTCCAAAATATCAACTGGCTCAAACTCCTGTTGGTTATTGTACAGTATCAGACCCAACTGATTCACCTTTGAATGTACGACAAAAACCAAATGGTACAATAATTGGTACTCTGGAAGATGGTGCAGTAGTTGCTATTGGAGTTACTGATGGTAGTGAAGGTAGAAATTGGACCAGAATTATTCGTCCAATAGAGGGTTATGTATGGTCACAATATTTAACAGATTGTCAATATAAGTATTAGAAAAAGGGAGTAGGAAGTAGGGAAAAATAATTGATTAATTAAGAGTGTAATAATTGACTTGATTTTTTATTACTATAAATGTCTATGAATTTATATCATGCCCAGATAATCAATGATCAAAAACTTTTCCCTTTGAACCTTTCTTTTCCTTCTGTCTTCTATAGCAATTCTAAATAGGGCTTGCGTATGGAAATATCAAAGGATTGAAATTATAAATTTTTAGCAATTTTAGCTTTAAAAAAAGTACCTATTTTTTGACTATTGTTGTCTCCAAATAGTAAATTTTTGACACAATTTGTCAGAAAATTTGACCGTAGCAGATAGTTTAAATAGTTAAGTGTTCCCTACCTTCACCATCAGACTGTTGAGCGCAAACCCTAAATAGATTCTAATCAATCAAAAACTAGAAATCAATTCTGAAACTTTGAGCTATTGCCTCCATACTTATTCCCGAAAAAAGACAAGATTTTTGACACGAATAAAATAGGATTGCTATATTTTCATTCCTCCAAAATCTAACTATTAAACCGGCCATGATATTGGATTAGTTGATGGGAAATTTTTACCTTACCTTAATTATAATTATTAGAGTGCATTTATTTTTCTTAACTTTTTATTCCCTCCGAACTAGAATGACTACTCTATATAGATGTTATACTAATTACTTACCAAAAGCAATGCTATACTTAAGCTACACTTCAATACCTTAATAATTACCAAGATTAAAAATCTGTTGCGTGACAATTATTAGTTGGTTAGTAATTATTTTTCTTACCTTTAATCTTTCCCCACACCGACCAAATGAACCACACGAACCCACCCAATCAAATATAGTATTCTTTTTGAGAAATGGTATTAACGTGCCTACTATTTTCTTCCTATTTCCTAAAAAATATGAAAAATTGCACATATTGCTCAAAATTGTTCTACTCTAGTTTATGTACCTAAAAATATAGATTTGTAATATGCCCAGAACTCAAAGGAATGATAATTTTATTGATAAGTCATTTACGGTTATGGCAGATTTGATTTTGAAGCTATTACCAACAAATAATCAAGCGAAAGAAGCTTTTGCTTATTATCGTGATGGAATGTCGGCACAAGCTGATGGGGAATATGCGGAAGCTTTGGAAAATTATAATGAAGCTTTAAAATTAGAAGAAGATTCTAATGATCGGAGTTATATTCTTTATAATATAGGTTTAATTCATGCTAGTAATGGGGAACATGATCGAGCATTAGAATATTATCACGAAGCTTTAGAAAATAATCCTAGAATGCCTCAAGCTTTAAATAATATTGCTGTAATTTTTCACTATAGAGGAGAAAAAGCAAAAGAAATAGGTAACTCAGAAGAAGCTAATAGGTGGTTTGATCAAGCTGCCGAATATTGGAAACAAGCAATTAGTTTAGCTCCTAATAATTACATTGAAGCTCAAAATTGGTTGAAAACTACTGGGCGTTCCAATAAAGAGGTATTTTTCTAAATTTAGGGAGTAGGGAGTAGCTTACAAGGGTAAGTTTTTAAGATTTGACACGGAGACACGGAGACAGGGGGGACACGGAGATCGATGACTTTCTTTGATGAACAGAGCAAGTAGTCCAGTAGGTTGGGTTGAGGAACGAAACCCAACATTAGGTCTAATCCAGTAGGTTGGGTTGAGGAACGAAGCCCAACATTAGGTCTAATCCAGTAGGTTGGGTTGAGGAACGAAACCCAACATTAGGTCTAATCCAGTAGGTTGGGTTGAGGAACGAAACCCAACATTAGGTATAGCAGTAGACTAACACACCTTAAATAGTGCATGGGTTTCATTTGATGCTGCGCAACCCTAACGGGAACAACCCAACCTACGAATAATAGGGTTGTTGGGTTTCGGTTCCATGCTGCGCAACCCTAACGGGAACAACCCAACCTACACTTCTACTCAATTGTTCCCTGTTCCCTGTTTCCAGTTAAGTGTTCCCTAGCGCTACGCACTATAATAGTTTTGAAAATAGGAACAGTTACTAATGATTATAGACAATGAACAAGTGCATAAAGTTGCACATTTAGCTAGACTAGAACTCAAACCAGAAGAAGAAGAAATGTTTACTACTCAGTTAAGTAGTATTCTGGAATATTTTCAGCAGTTGAGTGAGTTAGATACGGAAAATGTGGCTCCTACTACTAGGGCAATTGATGTTAGTAATATTACTCGTGAGGATCGTTTAGAACCTTTTCCGAATCGAGAAGAAATTCTCTCTTGCGCTCCAGAGCAAGATGGGGACTTTTTTAAAGTTCCAAAAATTATGAGTGAAGAATAAAGTAAGCAAACAGCTATTAGCTGTTAGCTATCAGCAATAAGAGCTGATAGTTGAAGGCTGAATGCTTACAGAATAAAAGCTCAAATATTAGGGCAGCAAATTGCTAGCGGGTTTTAATCCTTTGTAAAACAGGTATTTTGCTTGTGTTATTTTACTAGGATGAAGTCCGCTACTTTAAAAATCATAATTACTCACCAGCTTTTTGTGTGAGCAGATTGATTAAATTATCAGATAATATCATGTTCGGTTGAATAGTTATAATTAAAGTTATCCTGTAGGGATTTGGAGACCAAATCCCTACCGTAAAATGTGACAATCTAGTTAATGAAATGCTATATAAACAAAAACTTTTTGATCAGGCTCTGATCCGGACATGATATAACCACCAACCTGCATCAAGCAAAGCTTTAATTCTTGGAAATATTAAAGAGATAATTCCTCGTTGTTTAGCTAATATTAATATTCCACCTGTTCCAATAGTAACAATACCAAAAGTATCAGGGCAACGACGTGCTGCCCGATTATCAATAATAACCCCAAAATTAAAAGTATTAAGAGCTAGACTTAATACTTCTGATTCTCCTATTCCTAAATCCCAAGCTCCTATTTCAGGAATAATATTTGTTTTCTTTTTTTGTGCCCAATTTACAGTAGGTAACTTTTGAGATGGTATATCATTTTTACCTTCTGCTATAACTTCATTCCACACTCCTTCTGGTATTAAAATATCAGTAAAAAGCTGAGGTAATAAATCAGCTTACTGACTTTTAAATAGGGCAATTAGTGGAGAAGAGTTGATAATAACTTGCTTAATCAACATTTTCCATTTCTGCCACTAATTCTGACTTCAGAATATTGGATAAAATCTACCCGATAACGAGACAAAGCATTGATAAATTATGAACGAGTTAAACCAGCTATCTCTGCTGCTTTACCTTGAGATATTTTTCCAAGTTTGTACCATTTAATTGCTGCTGCAATACGCATTTCTTTGACAAATTCATCCGGTGTTTTGCGAAGTGCAGAAAATACTGCTGTTGGTAATTTAATAGGAATTGTTGTCTCCATATTTTTAATATTTCACTTTTTTATTAATATATTAATATATCAATCCATAAACCTGCTTTATTAATAATATTTTGTGATTTGAAAAACCATAAAAATACACCTGGTTTATTATTGAGATATACTCTTATTTGAAATACAAAAAATTGTGCTATAACAATATGAAATGATTTGCGAGAAAAAGCTGTAGGGGTTTGGTTTCCAAATCCCTTAGCGCTTGGGTTTGGAGACCAAACGGGTTTGGAGACCAAACCCCTACTATAAAATCTTACAACCTATTCAGGATTGCTATACAAGCTATAGTTATAACTATTCAACCGCACATGATATTAGTTGTTAGTTTGAACTGATAACTGATAACTGAAGTTACCCTAAATAACCTCTTGGTGTAATCATCCAATTATGATGAATTCCTGTAGATTTATTACCAATTAAAATTACAGTCAACATATCAACTGAAATTTCTAATAATTTACCTAAATTTGTTAATGTAATTTCTTCTTTTTCTCGATAAGCAGAACGAACAATTGCTACTGAATTTTCTGGTTGACGATACTCTAAAAAAATATTCACTGCTTTAACTAATTGTTCAGTTCTATTCTGAGATTTAGGATTATAAATTGCCACCACAAAATCAGCCATTGCTACTGCAATTAAACGTTTTTCTATTACTTCCCAAGGTGTTAATAAATCGCTCAAACTAATAGCACAAAAATCGTGCATTAAAGGCGCACCAACTCTTGATGCAGCAGACTGTAAAGCACTAACTCCTGGAAATACTTCTACTGCCGGAATTTTCCCATTCCAACCTTTGGCTCGAAGTTGTTCTAAAACTAATCCTGCCATGCCATAAATTCCACAATCTCCAGAAGAAACTACTGCTACAGTTAAACCAAAGTTTGCTAATTCAATTGCTCTTTCGGCTCGTTGTCTTTCTTGAGTAATTGGCATTTTTTCTACTATTTGTCCGGGATTTAATAATGGTTTAATTAAGTCAATATAAAGAGAATAACCAATCACAACTTCTGCATAACTAATGGCAGTTTTAGCAGCGGAGGTCATCTGGTCTAGTTTACCGGGACCTGTACCAACTAATAATAATTTTCCAGTTTTCCCTGTATATTCTTTTTTAGCTAAAGCAACAGCAATAGTCATTGCTCCTGGTTCCCCTTCCAGACGGAATATTTGTTTATTAACTAATAATTTTTGAGAGGATTTTAAGAGATTTTCTTCCTGTTTAAGGGAAGAAAAAGAATTATCAATAGATTCGGAAAAATCTGTATCTTTCTGTTGTTTTTCATTCTGGTTAATTTCTGTTTTTAAAGATGATTTTAATTCTTGTTTAAGGGAAGGAAAAGAGTCATCGGTAGATTCGGAAAAATTAGTGTTTTCCTCCTGTTTTGCTCCTAAAATAGCAGCAGCTTCAGCAACACTAGAAGTCCCCACTTCTGCTGCGACAATCTTAGAAGGATTAGGCACTTCAACGCTGTTTAATAACTCCGCTGAAAATGTCCTTAAAGGCAAAATTCGTTCCTGACAAAATTCCACTAATCCTACTTCATCAGCTTTAATATTAATAGTAGCAATACCAGCGATCGCTTCCATTGCTAAATGATGAGCGCGAAATATTTCTTCGATACCAGTAGCAATTAATTTTTGAGAAGTTCCTCTTTCGCAACCAACTCCTACCCACAAAACTCGCGGATGCCATTGCACTTTTGGTAAATCTGAATTTGGCGACAACTTCTCTTGAGTAAAACCAATCAAAATTTTCGCCTTCGGAGTAGGGGATGCTGCACCTATTTCTGGAGAATCAAAATAAAATGGATGTTGCTCCGGTAGATGTTTTTGCCACAACGTCGAACCTACTTCTTGAATCACTTCTACAGTTTCTCCCCTAGCAACGATACCGCTAACTTGATTCCAATCACCAGTTCCCCGTTGCCAACCAAAAGGTTTACCCAAAATATCAATACCAGGTAATTCTAAATTATGAGATGCTCCGGTAATAACTGGGGTAGCGTTCAGGAGGGGAGCAAGAATATTAGTTAATTGATCAGCACCTCCCTGATGTCCGCTACATAAACTAATGACAAATTTACCCCCTTCATCAACCACAACTACTGCCGGATCGCGATATTTATCTTGCAACAATGGGGAAATTAAACGTACAACTGCACCGCTAGCAAGACAAAAAACTATTGCACAATAGTTTTGCCAAATATTTGGGAGATGATTTTTCAGAGAGTCGGTGTAAACCTGGGTGTTGGGAGGAAGTTTGATATTTAGTTGACAAGATTCTGGTATCCAGAGAGTTGCCCCCAATGTTTGGCAAATAGGTTGTAAGAATTTTGTCGCTGTAGGAGTTGTAGCGATCGCGGCCATTGGTTGAAATTCTTGGGCAATTAAATTCATTTTGCAACTGATAAGTATGACAAGTTGTCTTTTGACATTTTAGTATTTTTCTATAATATATTATTTTGAACAAAATAATCAAATCATAACTTAAGCAAACTCCCTAAAAAACCGGGTTTATTGCCCTAATATTATATTGTTTTTCAAAGGATGAAATTTTGTTGATAAATCCGGTTTCTGCGTAAATACTGAAAATATGAAAAAAAAGATGAACAAAATACTCAAACTAACATCAACAATACTAATTTTAACCGCTGGATTAGGAGTTGCTACTACAGTCAATTCTGCAAATAATTATTTACTTGCAGATAATTATCATAGTCATAAAAAATTAGAAATTCAACCAGGACAACCTGTTCCTAAAGTTGATTTATTAGTTTATCCAGATACCAAGAAAGGATGGAATTTAGAGTTGAAATTAACTAATTTTAAATTTGTTCCAGAAGCAGTTAATCAAAATAGTAACTATTATGAAGGTCATGCTCATTTGTATATAAACGACGAAAAAATAACTAGAATTTATGGTAATTGGTATTATATTAAAAATTTAGAACCAGGAAAAAATAAAATTGCTGTTACTCTGAATACTAATAAACATGAAGATTTAGTTAGTAATGGTAAGATTATTATGGATACAGAAATAATCGAAGTTACAGCACAAAAATAGTAGAAAATTGTAGGGTGTGTGACGGCAGTTTCTTTTCAATTTTAGGGAAACTTATAAAATTTTGCCGTCACGCACCTTTTTTTGAGATGGTAGATAATATAACGATGTGATTCATCAAGAGCGAAAAGCGCTGTAAAATATTTTCAACAGATAACCTAGAGGAAATAAGATCGGATAACAGAGTCGAAAAAATTTAACACTTATTTCCATCAAAATTGTAGTAAACTGTTTCAGATAAAATGATAAAATGTGTAATCTACTAGAAAATGAAAAAACCAAAAAAAAGTAGATATTAGCAGTAAACGTCTAATTGGAATTGACCCGACTCTTCCATAATGTTCGGTGAGTTACGCTTTCGCTGCGGAATGCTGCAAATTGATGTCGCGTAGCGAAACGCTTTTCAGATCGGGCAGCGCAACCCAACAAAGCTTTATGGTTGTTGGTTTGAGGAACGAAACCCAACCTACAGTTAGTTTTTCCCAATCGCTCTAAAACTTCTGCTTTCTGCCTTACTTTCACTCCCCACTAATATGAATTACTAATTCTCGGCGATGACTACGTTGGCGATGTTCCCAAACATAAATTCCTTGCCAAGTACCTAATACTAATCTGCCATTATTAATAGGAATTTGTTCAGAAGTATGGGTTAAAACACTGCGAATATGAGCTGGCATATCATCAGGTCCTTCTGCACTATGAATATAATGATAACCTTGTGGTACTAATTTAGAAATAAAGTTTTCTAAGTCAACTAAAACATCTGGGTCAGCATTTTCTTGAATTATTAAACTAGCAGAAGTATGGCGTAAAAATAGATTACATAAACCTATTTTTATCCCTGACTTAGCTACAGCTTCCTCAACTTTAGAAGTGATTTTAGACAAAGATTTACCAGTAGTATTAATTTGCAATAATTGTTGATATTGAGTCATTTTAGTTATTAGCTTTTTCAGTTATCAGCTTTTTCAGTTATCAGCTTTTTCAGTTATCAGTTATCAGCAAGAAAAAAAAGACGAGGCATGAAATTTTATAGTCATCTAAAAATGACTTAAGCTATGAGCCAAGGATTAAAATCCTTGGCTTTTTCTGCCCCCAGTTACTTTTAACCTTTCTTCCTACTTTTGTAGAAGAAATTTAAGTTTTTTTATACTTTTAAGCTTTCCTCCTTCTTCCTTCCTCCTTCTTACTTCTTCCTTATTCCTGCTTTTAACGTAATGGTTTTAAAAATATGGGAATAGGTTGATCGTTATTCAGTGCTATGTGGTTAACTGTTGTCAGTTCAATATTTGCTTCCTCAAAAGCTTCTTTAATCATTACACCTAAAACTTTCTGGATAATTAAATGTTTTCCTGGCTTAACTTGTGTAATGACTTCTATTAATAGTTGATTATGAGAAAACTCTTCTACTCCTTCTATTATTGTTGGTTCAAGTATGTCTTCCTGATACTTTTCTTGAAGCTGCTTACCAACTTTTTCTATAATTTTATTGACTTGATTCATCTTAACTTGATAAGGAATTTTTAACATCACCACCGCATTGCTGAAACTAGAATGATTAACTATATCTTTAACATCACGATTATGGATAATATAGTTTTTATCTTCATAATTAATCCGAGTAGTTCTTAACTCTATTCCTGTTACAAAACCACTAACACCATTTATCTCTACAAAATCTCCTACTAAGTAATAATTTTCAAACAAAATAAAGAAACCTGCGACTATATCTTCAACCAAACTTTGCGCTCCCATGCCAATTGTTAAACCTAAAATACCTGCACCAGCTAAAATAGGGGTCGGATCCATTTCCATAGCATATAAAATTGCTATACCTGTACCAAAGTAAATCAGGTATTTAGTACAACTTTGAAATAAAGGTAAAAATGTTTCTCGCCTCTGCTTAGATACATCATCTGTATCATCTATATTTTCTTTATTTAAAAGTACCTCTTCTACTACAAGTTGACCAATTTCTTGAACAACACGACTCATAAAAACAATCCCAATTATTTTCAAAAATAAAGGACCATAATGAGCTAACTTACCAAGAAAATCAATTTTTTCAATTGCTAAAGTAGCTGTAGTAATATAAATTGCATATTCAAGACATCGTTTAGCCAGAGGAACTAATATACTAAGGCGATCATAGATGCGTAAAATATTTCTTTGATCGGAATATTTCTTGCTCAGACCATTCAAAGTATCAACAACTGTTGTATTAGCTTTCGTCAGTAATAATCCGACAATAATAATCATATAAACTTGTAAACTTACATATAAATATTTGATTATTACGGGTGGAAATACCATTATTTGAGCTGATACACCAGCATATAACAGCCAAATTATTTTATTAAAATTACTTCTGAAAAATTCAAATAGATTTTCAATACTGGCATCATTTGCAGTGATTGTATCAACGTTTTTTGCTTTCTTTTTTGACCAGGTGAGAAATTGATTTATATATGGAATACTCCATTTAGTTAAAATTAGGATGCCTACGATTTTAAATATTCTAATTGTTAAAATTAACAAGTAATCAAAAGATATTTTTTTTATCAGAGAAGTTTGGAAGTCAATTAAGTCTTTTCCCTGAAAAATAAGCCATCCATTAAATCCTATTGTTAATACACATAATAATAAGCAACTTATAATTAATAATATGTGAATATTTTGGTAGATAATTTCAAGGTCTTTGTGCTTTTTTTCAAGTGATGGTAGTTTAATTAATTGTTTAGATGGTGCTTTGAATAATTGTTGAGATTGTGCTTTTAATAATTGTTCATATCCTTTGCCTACAGCAAATCTAATTCCGACAAATAGACATATTATAAATCCGACTTCAGCTACAGTTAAAATAATGCTGTTTAGATCGATTGTAATTAAGTTGTTGATATTAATGTTAGAGAACATAATTAATAAATAATGGATAATGGATAATGGATAATGGATAATTGATAATTATAGAGTTATGCCATTTATCTGTAACAATGCACTTAATAACTTTTACCAAAACTAGAATTTTATTGATATTTTCTATCTTTTATTACAGCAATTTTGAGGATAAGTGATGTACACTTATCTGTAGCACAGCCTTCTAGGCTGTAACCAGCAGGAACCTTGAACTGTAAAAATTAAGAACAGACTTCCAGTCTTTAACAAATAATCAGGTACCTCACTAATTCCGAAATTACTGTAAGTACAAGTTCGTGGATAAATAGTTTTCTTTAGTTTTCTAGAGATTTCCAGAACTCTTTCATTATTAATTATTAATTATTAATTCTTCTACGACAGCTTTAGCGATCGCTTCACTGCCTTTTTTATCTAGTTTTTCAGATTTACGGGGGACTTGGAGGGGTTGTCTGAGAAACTCCCAGTCACTATCAAAAAACTCTTGAGGAGGTAATATTTGATGATAACTATAATCTTGAATCCCTGCTAATAATAATTTTGATTCGGCAAAACCTTCTCTGATTAATGAGACAATAGGTGTTTCTAAACGTAAAGCTTCAGCAAAGGTACTATATCCTGGTTTAGAAATAATTCTGCCACAAATAGGCATTAAATCTACAGGGCGAATATGTGGTAAATTTATATCTATTTTTTCAGCTTCTTTTCTGACATTTATTAGATTAGGAAGTTCAGGAGTATTATTATCAAATGTCAGAAATTGCCAGTCAGGAAAACGAGCCAGATTTTGATAAGGAATTTGGTCTAAACCTAAACCACCAAAAGTCAGTAAAATAGTTTTTTCTTGATCTGTATTAATATTAAATTTGGCTTTAATTTCTTCTGGTTGATAACGTGGAGTTCCTCCAGTTAAACCCACATCTAAAATATTAGGAAAAGCTCCCATCGGTTCGTGAAGTGGAAGACGAAATAAACGATTACATTTACTAAAACATTCTCCTATCCAATCAGCAATTTCGAGAAATTCACCACCCCAAGGACGATAAATAAAATCCCAACCAAAATTACCCAACATCCAACCAGGAATATCAGCAACTTGAGCAATTTTAGCAGCAATAGGTGGAATATCTGCTAATAATAAATCTACTTGATTTTGTTTAATAAAATTTACTTCTCCCGCAATAATTGACCTTTCTTTCTCTCGAATTTCTTGCACTTTTTCCAGGGTTGTTTTCTTATCCATAGTGATACTATCTGATTGAATTACCCCCACATCAAAAGCACGGGGACGATAAATAAAATCACCATCAATATAAGATTCTAATAACCAACGGGGAGCAGTTGTCACCATAATTAATAAGACATCTGGGCACATTTTTTGCACCAAATTAGCCACAGATGATATGCGCACCGCATGACCAAATCCATGATTAGTAATAGCAAGATATAAAGTAGGTCGAGACATAGATTTTTTTTTCTCTTTTGAAAAAGTAATATTACGCTTTTCAAGTTAATTTTTAAAGTAAACATTAATTTTCAGCATTTAGCTTCTCAAAAAATTATAGTAGTTATCTAATCTATGGAAGTACAATTTTCGATCTCCCCCGCCACCCTTAAAAAGCGGGAGAAGCTCTCAAAGCCCCCCTTAAAAAGCTGTCCCTTATAACGAACTCCTGAAACCCTTTTGATGGGGGGTGGGGATATAGGGAGGTCGGGGGAGAAAAGCCTCTAATTAAGTACTTTTACTCTCCCGAAATACCCATTGAATGACAAACTCATAACTTCTCTCTTTTGTCAAATTTTATGTTAAGAAAGATGTTTATAAAGCATAGCTTAAAAAGGGGAATTTAGGGGGATCGTATATACAACTAATAGCTGACAGATAAATGCTTACCCTGAGTTAGATAGTATAGGTCTAATTATACTGGGACTAGGAAGAAAAAATATTAATGTTTACTATAAACAGTACAAATTTGTGTTAGTGTTTTAACCTTAAATAAGTATTGTCATAAATTAACTTTCGCCAAACTATATTCTCAGCAAAAAAACTTTGCCAAGTCCAAGTAGAAATAATCCCTTTTACTAAACTATTTATTATAACTAATTTCAGGATATTTGATTATTATTATTTTATTAAATTTTGCTATAACGGATGGGTGATACTTATTTACTAATTCCTTTTGCTTTTGTGATTTTTTATCTAGCAAATTAGGGTGAAAAAAAATCAGAAAAAATTTTATCTTCATTTAAGTAGTTTTTTAGGAGTATTGACTTAAAGCACTTTTCACTCTCGATGAACTACATCGCCATAACCAAAATACAGTAGGGACGCCCTTATGCAATGTCCCTACTGTGGTTTACCGATCTAAAAACCGCTGTAATCAAAGAATATGGTAGGGGCGGGTTTTCACCAGAATTTTCATGGCTACTCTCAAATTTAGATAAACCCGCCCCCATATACACCCAAATGAACTGACACATATAAAATATAGCAATGTGCGCACTTAATCTTTACAAATTGCAGGAGCTGTCCAATAGACATCTCCAGAAAAGAGGGAACAGGGAACACTAGATATGTGGGAACAGGGAAGAAGAATTGATAATTTATAGATATAGCAGGGAACACTAGATATGTGGGAACAGGGAACAGGTGGAAAAGTCTTTCCGTGGTCTTTGATTCATCATCAGTCCATGTCCTAATCGCCTTGTCTGTTGCTATAATAATTGATTTTACTTTTTATTTTTGGACCTGTCCAATAGCTAAAAGCCTTATATTATTGGCCATTCATTCTCCCTGTTCCCTGCGCGCAGCGCTATAGTACAATAGTAGGGGCAGATTTTCACCAGAACAGGACTTACGCAGAAACTGGGCTTATCAACAAAATCTGGTGATTTGAACTGAACCCAGAAACCCGCTTTCTCGCAGAAAGCGGGTTCCTCCCGTGTAAGTCCTACAGAATTTTTATGGTTACTCTCATTCCTTAGATAAACTTGCCCCCATACCCAACCTAAATCTATACTAAACCATACTTATTGCTCAAACTATCTCTTGCCTGCTCCCGGTCATCAAAATGAATTTTTTCTGTACCCAGAATTTGATAATCTTCGTGACCTTTTCCAGCTATCAAAACCCCATCTCCAGACTTAGCTTCCATAATAGCAGTTTGAATAGCTGCAGCGCGATCGCCTATTACTAAAGGCTTAATTTCTGGGGATATTCCCTCTAAAATATCCTGTAAAATTTTTTCTGGGTTTTCAGTTCGGGGATTATCAGAAGTCACCACAGCTAAATCTGATAACTCAGCAGCAATTTTACCCATTTTTGGTCGCTTGGTGCGGTCGCGATCGCCTCCACAACCGAATACACAAATCATTCGACCAGGAATAAAAGGTCGTGCTGCTTTTAATAAATTTTCTAAACTATCAGGAGTATGAGCATAATCAACAATTACACTTACATCTTGCTTTTCAGAAATTTGTACCTTTTCCATCCGACCGGGTACACCAGGAAATTCTGATAACTGAGCAACCACCATTGCCAAATCTAAATCCAAATGCAAAGCTGTTCCCACCGCAGCTAACATATTAGATAAATTGTATTGCCCTACCAATGGTAAACTAAAAGGAATCTCACCCTTCGGAGTATGCAAAATTCCCTGAACTCCTGTGGGTTGGTATTCTAAATCTGATGCCCAGAAATCAGCAGAAGAATCATTAGTGCTATAACTCCAAACCTTTTCTGACTCTAATCTGGCAATTAACTTTTTACCGTAAGCATCATCTGTATTAACGATCGCTCGACCTTTCAGATAGTCTGAACTAAACAACAACGCTTTTGCTTCAAAATAATCATCCATGTCTTGATGATAGTCAAGATGGTCTTGAGTCAAATTTGTAAATACCGCCACTTCATAAGTGCAACCCCAAACTCGTTTTTGATGCAGAGAATGGGAACTAACTTCCATAATGCCATATTCACTACCTGCTGCTACTGCTTGCGCCAATTGATTTTGCAACTCTACTGGGAAAGGTGTGGTAAAAGCTGCTACTTGATCAAATCCAGGCCAACGTGCATAAAGAGTACCGAATAAAGCGGTAGGTAGTTGAGCATTATTGAGGAGAAATTCGACTATGTGGGTGGTAGTGGTTTTGCCGTTCGTACCAGTAATGCCTACCATTTTCATTTTTTGCCCAGGATAATCATAGAATGCAGCAGCAATTTCTGGGCAAATTTGACTCATGTCTGCAACTGCAATTACACACTCATTTTGAGGTGGATGTTTTGTAGCTGCCGAATCAGAAACTAAAGCTGCTATTGCCCCATTAGCGATCGCGCTCTCCCAGAAGTCTCCTCCATCAACGCGATTACCTGGTATTCCTATAAATAAATCCCCTGGTTGGCAAGTACGAGAGTTTGTAGCTAAACCTGTAACTTCTGTTTCTAAAGCTTTGTGATTATTTGTCAGTGAGATGCTGGGAACTTTGGCTAATAATTCTCTCAATTTCATATTAGAAACTCCGATAATTTTTTTTGTAATTTTAAGGGTATTTTGGATTTTTTGGCAAAAAAAAAAGAAAGAAGGAATGTCCAAAAGGAGTGAATATCAGGACTAAAGCCACGGGAACCCAGAAACCCGGTAGGAGGGTGGATATTTATTGTTAAAAACAATGATTTACCTTAGAAACCGGGTTCCTCCCGTGTAAGTCCTGAATATAAAATTACAACATCAAAAATAACTTTTATTATAATTCATTGTTGGTAAAAGTTTTGTTGTTAATTTTACTAAAGAAGGAATAATTCTAGCGATCGCTTAAATAGGATTGCTATATGATATCAAATCTGCTAGTATCGTTACAATTGAATGCCGTAGGGGTTTGGTCTCCAAACCCTATACCAACTAGCAATTTTCTCCAATACTGGTAGTAAAACCTTATTTTCCAAAGCAAAAAGATTTGATATGACCACTTTTATTCCACAAAACTATTCGTAAGCATTCAGTCCTCAGCTATTAGCAATTGCTTTAGTTTTATTAAACCAAATAGGACTTAGGCAAAGAAACCCGGTACGAGCCTAGAAACCGCGTTTCTGGGTTCAGTTCAAACCATGAGATTTTGTTGATAAACCCAGTTTCTGGGTAAGTCCTGCCAAATTTAACTTTGGCAACAAAAGGAAACTTCTATTCCTAATAGCTGAATGTTGACAACTCTTCAATTCTCCAGTCTGCAAATTGTTAACCAGGAACTCTTTCAAAATCTCTGCTATTTCGAGTTAATAGAATGCCATTCTGAGAAATTACAATAGCAGCAATTCGTAAATCCAGAGTGCCAATCCGAATTTTTTGACTAACTAAATGTCTATAACAAATATAAGCTTTTTCATCAAAATCAAGCAAATTTACACTTAAAAAATAATTTAAAGTTGTCTTCAAATTTGTATAAGCTGCTATTAGTTTTGCTGCTGAATTTGATCTTCTAATTCAATTGAGTCGTCCATAAAATTGTTCCTTTGCAGTAATATATAGTTACAGCAATTTCATCATAATTAACGGCATTAATACGCCGTGTAAGAATTGGATGTCTCTGTTGAAATAGAGAGACATGATCGGTATCCAGTACCCACAAACTCACTTTACTTTTTCCTCCACATCAAGTTGATGATAATAAATTTCCATCTCTGCATCAAGTTGGCGACGATCTTCTTCAATAAAAGCTTGTACCTCCTCAAAATCTGGATCATCTTTAAACATTCCGGCAAATTTCATCCAGGGATGTTCGGGTTTCGGGCGTTCAATTTCCAGGGATACAATTTCCACTTTTTCTAAACGTGCTGTCACTATCTGAGAGAATTTGGTAAGTGCTTCATCGCGGTTTCCTGCGATAGCTTAACATTCCGGCCATCCTAATATTGTGGCTCGATACTCACCAGTTTCGATAGGTTCAACCAAAACTGGATAATTCAATTTGGTGGAATTTTCTGCTTGATTAGTAAAATTAAAACTCATCATATTTCTTCTAATTTTTTTTCATTATAGCAGAGGAATTTTAATAATTTATTCAACAAAAAAATCAACTTCAAGATGATAGTTAAAAAGTCATTTTTTTAGAACCATAAGCATTTCCTCAGTGCTATAATATCAAAAACAACCCCAGCAACTAAACCAAAATTAAACCTCAAAAAAACCCTATTATGTCAGCCAAAGACATCTTTGATAATGCCGTACGCTTCGTCCTCGAAAAAGATGGATGGACTGTAACTCACGATCCTCTATTTATGAGAGTCGGCGACGTTAGTTTCCAAATAGATTTAGGTGGAGCAAAAATCATTGTTGCTGAAAAAGGCGAGCAAAAAATAGCAGTAGAAGTGAAATCTTTTGTAGGAGCATCCGAGGTGAAAGAATTTCATTTAACCCTTGGCTAAATGCTTAACTACCGCTCTGCATTAAGAAAAGCACATCCAAATCGAATCAGGATTTACGCAAAGGCACTATATATAGCGTATTGGTGGGTGACGAAGTGCGCTTTTCATGTCCCGTAGCGTTTCGGCGCTTGAGCCGACATATAAAGCGGAGCTTTGCGGAACGCAAAACACACCCTACTAATAGCGTTCATGCGTAAGTCCTACGAATATTATATCTGGCAATTACCTTGGAAATTTACGATAGCTTTTTTCGTCGCGAATTTGTTCGAGATGTCATCGCCGAACATTAATTAAAATTACTAATTTTTGATTCTAGCAAGGAGAATATTATAACATGGAAAAACTAAATTATTCCGAACTGGTGCAAAAAATTTTGACCGAAAGTTTCTTAGGAGAAGATATTTCTCCAGATACAGAAGTAGAAGTTGTTTTCGATACAGTACGCGATCGCTATTTAGTCGTTAATCTAGGTGGGGATGCCCATAAACGGGTATATGGGACTACAGTTCATGTTGATATTAAAGATGGGAAAATCTGGGTACAACAAGATTGTAGCGATATCGGCATTGCTGACGAGTTATTAGAGGCAGGTGTACCCAAGACAGATATAGTTTTTAGTTTTCAATCTGCTTATCGGCGACAGTTTAGTGGGTTTGCTGTTGGTTAGGGAAAAGCTATTTTTTCCAAAGGAATTAGGTGTATTCTTGATCAACAGGACTTACACAAATAGAATATATATGGGGTGTTGGTGCGTTAGCGTAGCGTAACGCACCCTACCAATAGCTCCTCCCTTCCCACCTTGTCTTCCTGGTCTTCTTTGTCTGCTTCGTAGCTGGTAGAGGGTTTGGAGACCAAACCCCTACGGTCTTCAATTCTACGAATACTAACGCATTTGATATGACTTTGGTATAGTAATTATCTGGATTTGATCTAAGTCCTATTTCTCACAAATATGATGACTGTACACCACCAAAACAGTTACTAAACCTAGTCGCAATTTACAAATATTTCTGTAACACTTGCTGCAATTTTCTGACTGGTGTTCGAGGTGAAAAACGTGGTATCAACTTTTCTGTTGCTGTATCTGTTTCAGAAACACAAAGTACAGGGATTTCATATTGATAAGCTTGAAACCAGTCATCACGGGTGGTGATGTTTCTAACCTCTAACTCAAATTTACAAGTGCTTTCGGGGTCTTTCAATATTTCTTCCAATTTTTCTTGAAGTCCTTCACAGAGATGACAACCTGGTTTACTGTATAAAATCAAATTCATAATTTTAGATTAGATGGCGCTAGGGAATAGGGAATAGGGAATAGGGAATAGGGAATAGGGAATAGGGAATAGAGAACAGATGCTATAGCTGACAGTAGGGGCGAATGGCATTCGCCCTTGTAGGGACGTTCCATAGAACGTCCCTACTTTGTGATGTCGTAATTATGAAAAACTCTGTAAAGCAGATAAAACCCGATCGTGAATTATCCCATTACTAACAACCACACCCCGGTTATCAACCATTTTTGATCCATCAGCAAAATTCAAAGGTTTGCCATAAATATCGGTAACGCGCCCCCCTGCTTCCTCAACCACGATCGCTCCGGCAGCATGATCCCAAATATTTTCTCGGTAGTCTGGTTTCTTTGGTGATGGCAAACGCAAATATAAAGCAGCTTTTCCAGATGCCACAATCCCATATTTTGCCTGGGAGTCTACCCTAACTGATGGTGCAGTAATACCAACTGCCTGAGCTACAGCATTTTGACGGTCTTGGTCGCCGTGAGAACTTTCCACGCTCTCCACAAACCGAAGATTAGCAGTATCATCCGCTTGCACAACCTGAATCGGAGTCAGTTCACCTCCTGCTATTGGCATCATCGCTGCACCTTCACCCCGCACCGCTACATATAACATTCCTGGTTCATTATTTTCCACTGGCATCGCTGGACAAGCTAACACTCCGACCTTCACTTCTCCTGCTTCCACTAATGCTAACGCCACTGCATATTGGTCTTGACGTAAGAACCCTTTTGTGCCGTCAATGGGGTCTAATGTCCAATAACGAGGTCCCACTTTACCGTTACCTTGGTTAATCCACTGTATAACCTGTTCTGAGGTGGCATCTGGGATTTGTTGCTTAACATAATTTGTTACTTTTGTCAAATTTTCTGCCATTTCTGGAGTCAGTAAATCAGTAGCATCCTCTTCTCCTACCACTGGAACCTTAGGAAAAGCTGCAGCTAAAGCCTTGCAAATTAATGCCTGAGCGCCATAGTCAGCAACAGTTACAGGACTTTTATCCCCCTTTTCCATTGCGGGGGGAATATTGCTGCGGACTTGTTCACAGAGTTTAGCTGCTGCTAGAGCCGATTCTATAGCTATTTGTTTTTCGCGATCGTATGCCATAAGTAATTTTATGTTAGGTACTTTGTTATAGCATATATTATTATAAACAGGACTTACGCAGATGAACCCAGAAACCCGGTTTCTCCTAGACTTCTATTGCTCAAAACAACGATTTCTCCTAGAAAACGGGTTCCTCCCGTGTAAGTCCTAATCAAGATACCTTTAGGGGTTTTATGTTACAGCAAATCAATGCTCAAACGGTAGGGAGTCCGACTACTACCTTGAGGATACACCCGCACAAAATAATTTCCTGGTTCTAATGTGGTGATTATGATTTCTGGGTTATTACCATCGTTTTTAGACTGGTTAATCAATTCTTCACCACTGCCATATAATTCGACGTTGGCATCTTTGAATAAACCGTCAAGGAACAATGCAAAATCTCCTTCCTTATCTGTTTGGAAGCGGTAAAAGTCATTGGTATCACGATAACTTCCTCTGGTAAAACCGATGTCGTCAACTACAACCACTTCCTCTGTAAGTTTGCCTAAATCGAGCGCTGTCTGGAAACTATCTCCGGGTTCACCGCTGTTCTCATCATTATCCTCAATAGTACCAACAGCAGATTTATCTCCCAATTGAACATTTTTTGGTTTGCTGAGTTTGACGCTAAATGTTTCGTCCTCTTCCTTGAGAGTATCTCCTAATATGGGAACGGTTATGGTTTTTTTCTTCTGGTTGGGTTTGAAAACGATTTTGCCTTCTTTTGGTTGGTAGTCAGAATCTTGTTTAGCAGTTCCGTCAACAGTGGCATAATTTACTTCAACCCTTTTGTTAACTTTGGTGTTGAGAGTAACGTCAAATTTTAGTTGTTTTGTGCCGTCATCCCCTTCAGTTATTTCAGCATCTTTGATGGAAACTTTGGCAAGGTCGTTATTGCGAATAGTGCCAATACCTCCATTATCTTGGAGTTGGGCGTTGATGGGGTTACTGAGGTTGAGCTTAAAGGTTTCGTGAGGTTCTACTTTTGTGTCGCCCAAGATGGGGACGGTTATATTTTTTTGGGTTTCACCAGGTTGGAAGGTAAGAGTACCTTGGGTGGGTTGGTAG
>NZ_JAYKGW010000227.1:0-27055 GCF_035285525.1 Okeania sp.
CAAGCACTATATCTATGGTTATCGCTTATTTCCTGTTCTCAAAAACCAAGATTGCTCAACACTTACGGCAAGATACTATATATAGAGTTTCAAAACTATTGCACAACAGTTTCAAGCACTATATCTAGATTTGATGCGTAATTCCTATTTATCCTAAAAACCGGGTTTGTTTGCATAAGTTCTAATCATATAACTTAGTTTGGAGGAAGATAGTCACAGGTAACAAGATTTTTCAACTTAATTTAAACTCTATCACTATTTGCCAATTCTATTTGACTTTTTATGTAAACTTTGAGCTGTTGATATATAATCAATATTAGTCAATAGAATAAATAATTTGTTATGGTTAAAATTCAAGCTCAAGGCAAAATTATAACCTGCGATGTTGGTGCAAATCTCCGTCAAGTTTTACTGAAAAATAATGTAGATGTTTATAATGGTAATGCTACAGTTATTAACTGTCGTAGTCTCGGAACTTGTGGCACTTGTGCTGTAGAAATAGAAGGAAAAGTTTCTCAAGCTCAATGGCGAGAAAAAGCTAGACTTTCTTTGCCTCCTCATTCTCCTAATTCTCAGAAACGTTTATCCTGTCAAGTCAAAGTTTTAGGAGATATAAAGATAACTAAATATAATGGTTTTTGGGGGCAAGGTTCTGACATTGTTTGGTCTCCTGAAAGTTGATTTTAGTTGTGAGATATTAGAACATTTTAGACAACAGGGAACACAAAAGAAGAAAAAAAAGTATTCCTTTGAATTAGATAAATGCTATATTAATTCTATTTGAGTCCTGTACAAAATTCCCAAGCTTTTAAGGAACTAAGAACAAGTAGAAATTTCACTTTTTTATCTACTTTTTAATTTTTCACAACCTATTTAGGATTGCTATTTATCAATTATAAATTATCCATTATCCATTATCCATTATTCATCTTCCTTCTTACTTAAATATGAATCAATCAAACGAAATATTAATTATTGGTGGCGGTATTATCGGTCTATCAATAGCAATAGAACTGAAATTACGCGGAGCCAAAGTAACAGTAATTAGCCGAGACTTTCAGCAAACTGCCACCGATGCTGCTGCCGGAATGTTAGCTCCTCAAGCTGAAGCTATTCCCCCTGGAAAAATGTTAGAATTATGTTTAAAAAGTCGAACATTATATCCAGAATGGGTAAAAAAAATAGAATCAATTAGTGGTTTAGAAACTGGTTATTGGGATTGTGGAATTTTGGCTCCAGTTTATGCCGCAAAAGAGAGAAAAAATTATGCTTTGCCAAACCTAAATTATCGATGGTTAAATCAAGTAGCAATTCATCAATATCAATCAGGATTAAGTCCGGAAGTAATTGGTGGCTGGTTTTACCCTGAAGATGGGCAAGTAGATAATCGTTATTTGTATAAGTCGATTATGGCAGCAGCTAAAGAATTAAAAATTGATATTATCCAAGGTTTTGTTAAAGAAATAATTTGCCAAAAAGGGAAAATTAATAATCTTAAAACATCAAAAGGTGAATTAGAAGCAGAACATTATATCTTAGCTACAGGTGCATGGTCTCAAGAATTATTACCAATTCCTATATTTCCCACCAAAGGGCAAATGTTATCATTAAAAATTCCCTCAGATATAAGTATAGAAAATTTACCTTTACAGCACGTCTTGTTTGGAAAAGAAACTTATATTGTACCGCGCCAAGATGGTAGAATAATTATTGGTGCGACTTGTGAAAATGTCGGATTTATTGATGGAAATACCGCAGCAGGAATTAAACAGTTATTAGAAAATGCAATTAGATTATATCCAGTTTTAAGAGATTACGAAATCTTAGAATTTTGGTGGGGTTTTCGTCCTAATACTCCTGACGAAATGCCGATATTAGGAAAAAGTAATTATGATAATTTGACCTTAGCAACTGGGCATTATCGAAATGGAATTTTATTAGCACCTATAACAGCATTATTAATTGCTGATTTAATTGGGAATAATCAGTCCGACTCTTTGTTGGCAGCTTTTAATTATTCTAGGTTTATGGAAGTCGAAAGTAAAGTTTGATATGATAGGAATTATCAAGCCAAAATTATAGTGTTGTAAGCATTCAGCATTCAGCAGTCAGCGTTCAGCTATTTATTTTGGTTTAAGAAAAAAGCTTTATGATACGGTTCCCGATCAATCAGAAATTTTATCTAACTACAAAATTCATTTTTCACTTTCTTTATTCGTTTAAATATCCTCCTTAAAGTTGAGTTTTTTATTGCTGAACTGCGCAGCTCCTCCCCAAGAAGCTAGCTGACAGCTAATAGCTAAATACTTATATAGTATTATTGTTATGTACAAAATTTTCATCAGTCTTATAGAGTAAGTATTTAGCCGTCAGCTATTAGCTGATCAGCTATTGCTTTTAACGTAAGTTCAAAGCTGTATTAATTAAGCCAGATTAAATATGGGAACAAAAATTTTTAAAGTTTTAATTCATTTAAACTCTCTCCTTAAAAGCAGGATATTATTGCTGTTTGCCTAGTATTCCGCAAGAAATGCTTACCTTATAGACAGATATTTCAGCAACAAAGCCATTAATAATTATTAATTATTAATTATTAATTATTAAAAGCTATCCCTGAGCAGGAACTACTGAAACCCTTGTGGGACTCACCCCTAGCCCCTCCCAGGAGGGGAAGGGGGAGCAGGGGAGAAGGGAGAAAGAGTCATCGTAGCTAGGTAACACTACTCAAGTTATCAAAAAAATGTACTTTTTCATACACTTTTTCCCCAACAAAAGCCATTTAAAGGCTTACACATAACTTGTATATCATGTCTAATTATGTTAAAAAAGATGTTTATAAAGCATAGTATCTAAGGGGAGGCTTCAAGGCATGAATTATTGAATGAATAATTATTAACTATCAACTATTAATTATTAATTGTTTGGTAATAGACCTTTCCAACAATAACAAATTAAATCAGTCATCGGATATAAATAAATATACTTAACTGAACCATATTTTTTGCAGTTTTCTAGTCTGAAAAGCCTATCTAATCCTTCCATATTATAGGATTTTTCGTCTTAAATGAACCGTATTGAGATATACAGGGGATTCTAGTTTGGTGAGGTACATCCACGGAAGCAGGAAGCACGGTTCCCGAAAAATCGCACTGGTAAGATTTACTAATTAATATTTGTACTTAATTATGCCTGGAATATGCTGTAAATTATCTATTATTTCTGCCTATTCCCTATTCCCTATTCCCTAATTAAATGAAAAATATTAAATTTTACAATCCTACTCTAGAAAAACTCAAGCCAAAAGTTCATAACTGGTTAAAATTTATGATAATTAGACTCAAACAAAAATTCAAAATAACCATTTTAATTTTAGCAACTTTCCTAAGTATTCTATGTATATCAATTTTACCTGCACAAACTCAGGAAAAACCTGTAAATATCCAAGTATTAATTCAAGCTCTAGAAGGTACTCAGTGGGAAAAAATTCAAGCAGACTTTAACAAAACTCACCCCAATATTAATTTAGAAATTGTTAAAGGTCCTAACAATACTAACCTAGTAGAAGACCTTTATACATCCTCTTTTTTGCTAGGAGATTCTCCTTACGATCTAGCTTATATGGATATTGTTTGGGTACAAAAATTTGCTGCTGCTGAGTGGTTAAAAGACCTTTCTGAAAAAGTCGATATACAACAATTAAAAGAACAATATTTACCACGAGATGTTGAAGGAGGAACTTATCAAGGCAAACTCTATCGAATGCCATTGCGCTCTGATGGAGGAATGCTTTATTATCGCACAGATTTACTAAAAAAAGCAGGATTTCAATCTCCTAATACTTTTGCCGAACTAATAAAAATATCAAAAAAATTACAACAGCAAAAATTAACAGAATGGGGTTATGTTTGGCAAGGTAAACAATATGAAGGTTTATCGGCAATGTTTATAGAAATACTCAAAGGTTATGGTGGTTTTTGGGTAAACCCAGAAACAAATCAAGTAGGTTTAGATCGACCAGAAGCTATCGAGGCAGTCAATTTTTTACGCACAACTATTGATGAAGGAATTTCTCCTCCTGGAGTAACTACTTATGGAGAAGAAGAAACCCGTCTTTTATTTCAAAGTGGCAATACAGTTTTTCTGCGTAATTGGCCTTATGTATATCCATTAGCATCAACATCAAAAATAGCTGGAAATTTTAATATTAAACCAATGGTTCATGCTCCAGGAAAAAATAGTGGAGCTTGTTTAGGAGGATGGGGTTTCGGAATAGTTAAAACTACAAAACATCCAGAGGAAGCATGGGAAGTTATTCAATACTTCAATCAACCAGAAATACAGCGGAAGTTGATTTTAGCAACAGGATTTATTCCAGCTAGAAAGTCTCTTTTTAATGACCCTATTTTGGTAGAAAAATTTCCTTATTTACCAGATTTATTCTCAGTAGTTAATAATTCTGTCTTACGTCCACCTATTCCTCAATATGCTCAAGCATCAGATATTTTACAACGTTATTTAAGTACTGCCTTAACAGGTTCCGGTACACCAGAGTCAGCAATGAAAACTGCAGCTAAAGAAACTCGTGTTTTGTTAGGAGAATAATTATTAATTATTAATTATTAATTATTAATTCCCTCTTCTTGTAAAGTCTAGTAGTGAACTGACACAGCTAAAACGGTGCAATAGTAGGGGCAGGTTTTAGCTATAATTTTAATGCTTACTCTAAGATTTACATAAACCTGCCCCTAGAACGTTATTTGAGTAGGTATCGCGGTGATTTGATGGAAAAGGCAGTCCTGCATATAATTCAATATCTTTCTCTATAATAGGTAAGATTGAAATATTCATATATTGCAATTCTTTAGATAAATCTTCAATAGGTTGATTAATTTCCAACTTGCCTCTATTAATTTTAATAGCAATTTCCCAAAGACTAACCATACTAAAATATAAGTCTTCTTTGCTGTCAATAATATTTTTACTTGTAATTATTTAGCATTTAGCATTCAGCATTCAGCTATCAGAAGAGTGCTTTTAGTTAGTGATAAAAGCAATATTTAATAGAGAAACGAAAAATCTTGCTAAAAAATTCATATCCCCAGTCTATATTCATTTAAACTTTGTCCTTAAACATAAGCTCTTATGGCTCATATCTGATGGCTAATAACTGAATGCTTACCTTGAATTTAATTGTATTATTGCCTAGTAAATACCAAATAAAAACATGAATATCCAAAAGATATTTCATATTATATATAGTCAAATCTTCATAATGGTTCATCAAAATCATCTGACATAATAATTTTATCTGCCCAACTACCATAACGCCCAACAGTTTCTATCTTTTCCTGATATTGTTGATTATGAGGATATTTTTCTTGTAAATATTCTACATAATGTAATAGTTCGGTCTTCAAAGATTCAGGTAGATTAATCACAACTTTCCACAAAGCTAGCTCAATATTCATAATTTTTATTAGAGACAATTTATTTCAAAATAATATCATCTGTAAAAAAACTGTAGGGGTTTGGTTTCCAAATCCCTTTGCGCTTGGGTTTGGAGGCCAAACCACTACTATAAAATCTGACAATCTATATTAGGATTGCTATACTTAACAAAAATCTATGACAAGAATTACCTAAACAAACCAAGAAACCGGGTTTATTGCCCTGATATTGTTGTTAAAACCACTAAATTTCGTTCATCAACCCGGTTTCTGTCTAGGTCCAGTATGAAAATTCCCAAAATGCTTCTATGTATAATTCCCTTGAAAAAAGAGAAAAATTAACAGGATGGCTATTAATTACACCAGCCATTATCATATTATTATTTGTATTTGCTTATCCAATTACTCGCGCTTTTTGGTTAAGTCTATTTACCCAAAATCTTGGTACAGAATTAAAGCCTATTTTTTCTGGTTTAACCAACTACAACCGCATCTTAGCTGATGGTCGTTTTTGGCAAACTTTATCGAACACAACAATATTTACAACCTGCTCTATTTTCCTAGAATTAATATTAGGAATGAGCATTGCTTTAATCTTAGATAAATCATTCCGAGGTAGAGGTTTGGTTCGTACTATTAATCTGATTCCTTGGTCATTACCAACCGCAGTTATGGGGTTAGCTTGGGCATGGATTTTTAACGACCAATTTGGCATAGTTAATGACTTACTTTTACGGTTGGGATTAATAGCAGAAAAAATTACTTGGTTAGGAGATCCCTTCCGAGCAATGTGGGCAATGATTATTGCTGATGTTTGGAAAACAACCCCATTTATTGCTATTATTTTATTGGCAGGATTACAATCTATTTCTTCTGATTTATATGAAGCTCATGCTATTGATGGAGCTAACCCAATCCAAAGTTTTAAACAAATTACTATCCCCCTATTAATGCCACAAATAGTAATTGCTTTATTATTCAGATTTGCTCAAGCATTTGGCATTTTTGACTTAGTACAAGTAATGACCGGAGGGGGACCTGCTGGAGCAACAGAAACAATTTCTATCTATATTTATGCTACTATTAGACGTTATTTAGATTTCGGTTATGGAGCTTCTTTAGTTGTCGTAACATTTCTATTATTAATTCTGGTGGTAGCGATCGCTAGCATTACTACCCAGAAATTAAAAGTTAAAAATTAAAAGGCAAAAGTATCGGTAAAATTCAAGAACCTAGGGGTTTGGTCTCCAATTTTTCGGGAACCGTACCCTATACAAACTAAGAACTTTCCCCAATACTGATGGTACACCCTTATTCTCCAAAGCCAGTTGAATAGTTATAAATAACGAGGGAGGAGTCAGGAGTTAACCCACCCCTAACCCCTCCCAGGAGGGGAAAAAGAAGAAACAAGTTTTTTTATCATTGATTATCCGGACATGATATTACTGATAACTGATAACTGATAACTGAAGAAAATGTCTATCTCAAAAAATCAATCATCAATCAAAATAGGCAGAATAATTCTGTGGATAGGTGTAGTTTTAACTGTCATATTTTGCCTAGCTCCTGTTTTATGGCAATTACTAACTTCCTTCAAAACTAATGAGGCAATATCAGCAGTTCCTAATGTCTACTTTCCTTCCCTCAACCAACTAACTTTTGACCACTATCTCAGTCTCGGTTCGGATTTTCTGCGCTATATTTTTAATAGTGCTTTTGTTTCGATTATTTCCACAATAATTTGTTTAGGAATAGGAGCGCCTGCTGCTTATACTTTAGCCCGATTAAAAATACCAGGAGAAAATATTATTATTGCCTCTGTTTTAATAGTCAGTCTGTTTCCTTATGTCTTGTTATTTTTAGGACTATTAGAAATTATTAGAACTCTTGGTTTAGGTAATAATTATATATCCCTAATTATTCCTTACACAGGCATTAATTTACCTCTAACAATTCTAGTTTTAAGAAGCTTTTTTCAACAGTTACCAAAAGACATAGAAGACTCTGCCAAAATAGATGGTTATAACACAATTTCTATGTTGTGGAATATTGTTTTACCTCTAACAATTCCCGCATTAGTAACTACAGGAATTTTAACCTTTATTTTTGCTTGGAATGAATTTATTTTTGCCCTGACTTTCATTACTCGTTCAGAAATGTATACTATTCCCGTTGCAGTCGCTCAAATAGGTGGTACTTCTATATTTGAAATTCCTTATGGACCTATTGCTGCAGCCACAGTAACAGGTACATTTCCTTTAGTAATTTTAGTATTAATCGCTCAACGGCGAATTGTTCAAGGTATTACAGCAGGTGCTGTTAAAGGTTAACCTAGCCGTAGGTTGGGTTGAGGCAACGAAACCCAACATAGACTTACGCCAAGAAACCAGATTTCTCGTAGAAACCCGGTTTCTGGGTTCGCCTGCATAGAAATCATCTATTCTTTCCCCCTACTCCCTACTCCCTCTTTTCTGTATATACAATGTTAAAATCAGAATATCAAATCATTATGGATATGAAAGTATGAAACATCTAGACTTAGATGAAACCAATATTGACTTAACAGTAATTATTAACGAAATTGCTGCTAATCAGTCTGAAATTGTCATTACCCGCCAAGGTTTGCCAGTTGCTCGTATTATTCCTTATACTATTTCTGACGCACCGACAAAAAATTATCCATTACGGGGAATGCCAATCAAAATTGCTGCTGATTTTGATGAACCGATGCCTGAACTTTGGGATGCTTTAGGAAAATGATTTTACTTGATACTCATGTTTGGTTATGGCTACTTCATAACCCCAGTCAATTATCGGAATCCGCCAAAATCGCAATTGATAGGGAAGAACCCCATAATGGTTTGCTAGTATCGCCAATTTCGGTTTGGGAAATTGCGGTTAAATCAAGTATTGGTAAATTGATACTACCTTTACCCATTGATGAATGGTACAATTTTGCTTCAACTCATTCTGGTATTGTAATTGAACCCCTGTCTCCACTGGATGCTATTGCCAGTACATCCTTACCTGAGACTTTCCATAAAGATCCAGCAGATAGAATTTTAGTAGCGATCGCCAGACGATACGGAATTGTTTTAGTAACTTGTGATGTCAAGATTTTGAACTATCCTCATGTCCAAACACTTTGGTAGTGTAATAGCTGTAGGTTTGGTTGTTATTGTTAAAGGAGGTAATCAATACCATGTTATCCTTCGCACAAAACCTCATTGAGGTAGGCAATGATTACGAATTTATTGAGTTATGGGTAGAGCCAGCGGGAAATTTCTGAACGTGGTATTTGCATCCATTATGATGTTGAGGAATTTGAGGAGGAGTTGAAAAACTTCTCTATTTTTCTAAATATCCATTAAAATTAAGTAAATTTAGGATTATAATAATGAGCAATACAATAGTTAGCGATAGAGGACAAATAACAATCCCTGAAGAAATTAGGAACTACCTTAAACTGAATGCAGGGAGTAAAATAGAATTCGTCATTGATGAACAGGGAGAAGTTAAAATAATTCCTCTAAAATTCTCTGTGGAAGACTTGTCCGGTATCCTACATCATCTGGGAATTGAACAAGCAACCATTAAGGATATGGAAAATGCAATCCAGGAGGCAGCTAATGATTGAAGTTGATACCAATATTTTAAGTTCGCTATTTGACTAGAGATGATCAATTACAGTGGGAAAAAGCACTAGAGATTATTAGAGAAAATCAGCCATGTTTTGTTTCTAATGTGGATAGCCGTCTTTTATCTTATGATCTTGAGGAGTTTGAGGAAGACATTAAAACTTTGCAGGAAATGGGTAGGTTATGATTGTTATCAGTCTAATACAAACTTTAGTAAGCTACAACTCTGGGTAGCGATCGCTAATAATATGTTAAAATCCAAATAAGCCTATTTATTGTATTTGAAAATTAGTTATGTCTAAAACATCTACAATTACAGAACACATTGAAATTACTCCAGGAATTTGTGGTGGAAAACCTCGGATTGCTGGCCATCGAATTAGAGTAGAAGATATTGTTATCTGCCATGAAAAAATGGGTTTTTCACCAGATGAAATTGTCTCTCAATATCCTAGTATTACTTTAGCTGATGTTTATGCTGCTTTGACTTATTATCACGATCATTTAGAAGAGATTAGGCAGCAAATTTTGGAGGATGAAGAATTTGCTAGAGCAATGCAAGCTGAAACTCCTTCTTTAGTGGCAAAAAAATTACGAGAAAGTTATGGCAGAAAAGATTAAATTTCATCTAGATGAAAATGCTCCTAATGCAATAGCTGGTGGTTTAAGGCGACGAAATATTGATGTAACTACTACTTCTGAGGCTAGTTTAATTTCTCTGTCAGATGAAGAACAATTGATATTTGCTACGAATCAAAATCGGGTTATTTTTACTCAGGATAGAGATTTTTTGCGACTGCATTATGCTGGTTTTTCACATAGTGGAATTGCTTATTGTGTTAAGGGCAGTCGTTCAATAGGTGAAATTTTACGCGGACTAATTCTGATTTGGGAAGTATTGGAACCTGAAGATATGATTGGAAAAGTTGAGTTTTTGTAATCTAAAAGGTTTTGCTAGAAAGCGATCGCTTCTAAAATCTGGTTGGTTTAGGAAGGAGTAATTGCCTCTTGATAACAACTATTCTTAGCAAAAGATTGTATAATTTAGTAATGATGTAGATTTCCGTGAATGGTATTAACCGCGAATTAATTTCCCATCCGAGAACTAGCTTATTTGATAAACACCTTCCTGGTACGCCTCAAGTAGCAAGACTATTGAGGAAGGAAGGAAAAGCCCATGTTTTTAAAGATCGTGCTACAATGGAATTTGTCGTGGGGGCTATTATTCAAAGGGGAGAACTAACAGGAGTTGAGGATGAAAATGATGACTACGAACGTTATGGACTTTATTTTGACGAACCGATAGGTTATCAGATTAGAGCAGATGGTAGCAGTATTCCACTTTATTATGCTGAAATAAAAATTGTTAAAGGAGGTAATTTATACCATGTTATCCCTCCCACAAAACCTCGTTGAGGTAGGCAATGATTGGGAATTTATTGAGTTATGGGTAGAGCCAATTGTTTTTCCGCCTCGCATTTTGATGTTAGCTGGTGGCAAACAAGGAAATTTTTGTATTTATGATGCTACTGCTAACTACAAACCTTTGTTTGAGAGCGCTATTTATGATGAAGCCCACTCGTGGTTAGTTGAAGATGATTATGAGCGGGTGGATGGCCGTCTTTTATCTGGGGAATTTTTTTAGCATTGGGGCGATCGCTCCTCAAATCTGGTTTGTTGACGAAGGAGCGATCGCTCTTGTTTAAAAATTGGGATGGGATATGAGGGAGCTGTTGCCTTTCGTTAACTAATATGTTATAGTTTATAATTTTCAGAAAATTGATAGCTGTAGGTTGGGTTGTTTGCGTTAGCATTGCGGAGCATGGAACGTTAGCGGAGCTTATCCGTAGGATCAACCCAACATTAGTAGGGTTTTGTTGGGTTTCACTCCGTTCAACCCAACTACATTTGCGTAAGTCCTAATAAATCCGTATATCCGTGGCCAAATCACTGTCTAGCTGTAGGTTGGGTTGTTTGCGTTAGCATTGCGGAGCATGGAACGTTAGCGGAGCTTATCCGTAGGATCAACCCAACATTAGTAGGGTTTTGTTGGGTTTCACTCCGTTCAACCCAACCTACATTTGCGTCAGTCCTAATAAATCCGTATATCCGTGGCTAAATCACTGTCTAGCTAAAGCTTCTTAATCCCCCTTAAAGCCATAATTTTCTGAATAATAACAGTGAATCCTGCTCCCATAACACCAAAAAATAAACTTAAAAATAGGGTTTGAGTCAAAGGATGGAGATGAAAATCAGGCAACAGAGGTTTTTCCGGTTCTTGGGCAATTATATATGGAGCAACTGTGGCACCAACTGCTCCTGACGTCAAACCTACACCCATAATAGCTATGGTATTTTGGAAAGAGCGATCGCTTTCTGTTTGTTCGATATCTACTCTACCCTGAATAGCTGTCATCGCTTTTTCTAGTAATGTAGCTCCATGCTGAAAGTAGCCTAAGTCCGATTGGAGTTGTTCTCTAAATAAGCGATAGTCTTCATCAAAAAATTGAGACAGGAAACTAAGATTTTCTCCTGGAAGTTGGCTTTGAATATCATTTATTTCTCGTTTATAGTTTTGGGCGTTGATATCAATAGTTAAGCGATAGTTATCTAGCTCACGAGTAAATTGATTATATGATAAATATTTTTGGGGAATCTCTTTTAAGTATTTTTTGAATTGATTTAATTCTTTTTCAGTTAGCTTTTTATCAACTGGCATTCCCTGGAAAATTTCCTGAATATAGGATTCAATAGCTAGATACTCCTTGCGAAGTACATCGTGGACTTGACGACTAAGTTTGTAAGCTGTGACTACTTTGTTTAAATAACAAAATAGATTCACAAAGGATGAATAATAGTGGGTAAATTTCCTGTCGGTTTCAGTTTCACAGAATATCCAAACCACTACATGGCAGTAGTCCTTTCCTTGAGTAGGAACACCGTATTCAAAAATAGGACTGCCAAATAATTGACTTTCTCGATAAAAGTCAGGACAAGAATATTCGTTAGGAATAAATCCTCTCAAACAATTATCTGCCAGTTCCCTAAGTTTTTGGCGATTTTGTAAAGATTTCCTCGGCAACCACTGTTTTTCCTGTGTGTACCAAACTGTTAAGAGCAAAGTTTGACCAAGAGAACTCCCTATTTCAGTAGGCATTAAGCATCCTGAAGGATTAAGAAGTTTCAGAAAGTTCGGGTTTAGGGGATTTGTTTTTTTCCCATTCTCGTCTAACTCGGGACGGCGAATATTGAGAGCGAGGGTGTAGGTATCGTGAATGCGGATGGGAGCAGCAACTCCCGTAATAGGGAGTTGTGTCCCATCTAGGAAGACTTGACTCTCAAAATGGAGAGCCACATCATCCTCTGTTTTATGTTTGAGCAAGTCAACGCGATATCCTATTTGCTCCTCAATTTCTAGGGGTTGGGTAAGGCCAAATTTCCGGGACAGAATGGTATTGCATTTGTCCCAGAGTAGGTTAGGGCGATCGCTTTCTTTTAAATGAAAAGCAAATAAATGGACATTAGGAGCATAGACTTTTTTAATCATTGTTCTGATTTTGGTCAGGTTGTGCTGATTCAAATTCAGTTGAGTCGGTTCTTTCGGATAGTTTTTCCTTAACCTTTTCGCTCAATTCTGGGAAGGTATTGGTGATACGAGCAGATTCATTTGCCTTCGAGGGTGGGACTTTTGTCAACTCTTTAGTATTTTGTAGATTCTCTAGTCTTATAAGAGCATCAACTATAGACGGTCTTGTTTTACACCAATCTCCAAGAATGAGGTCGGCATTTTTTGGGGGATCATTCTCTAGGGGAGCCAAGGTTTGCTGCAAGTCTTGGAGGTCAGCAGTAGAAAACAGTTCAGGCTCGGTTTCTAAAAGAAGGGGGAAATTTTGGAGAAAAGGGTTAGTAATCATTTTTAATCAAGATTTTAAATTATAAGTTGACTGGTGATGCTTTTGAGTCAAATGGACTGAACAAAAGCTTAAAGCTTACTTTCCAACAGTGCAGAAAGCTGCCCAGTGGTAAGGATCTTGGTAGAGTTGTCTGTCCGAAGGAAGGAAATATAGATATCCTTGAATCCTTTGGGCAAGCTCTTCTTCTAATTTTAACTTACTTGTCCACTTTTGTAGTTCTGCTACTGTAACATCCCGCAACCATAGTTGAGCTTGCTTGAGAGCCATAGCAACAGTTAGGCCAGACTTGAGGTTTTGATAAAACTTGATGAGTAAAAAAGCTGCGGATACTTGATTCACTGACCACAAACTGCTGACAACATTTGACGCACCTGCATAGAGGAAAGCACTGGGTAAACCAATATATTCATCACTCCAGGATGTTAAGTCAATCAATCCTGTTTCACAAGCAGAGAGGGTTGCGAGGCGACATTGATTGAGGTTGAATCCAAAGATTTCTGCGAGAGTAAGTCTCCCATCTTTTTGAACATCATCTTTAGCTAGAGAAAGTGCAGAGGCATTGGCTATACCTAAGTTAAAGTTGCCATGACAGGAAAAATGAATACAGTGGGATGACTGGAGGTGGGAGTTAGTTTTGACTTTTGCTTTCTTAGCATCTTTTCCAACTAAGACATCGACTGAATCAAAGTTGGAAAGAATTGCTTGTACTTCTATGTCTGCATAGATTAGATCCTCTGTCGGGTTTTGAACAGCAAACAGTTGGCTGAAGTAGGGACGTTCTCGTTTTTGAGTAAGTTGCAATAGTTGGTTACTAGGAGCATAACTTACTCCTCCACTAAAGCGCTCGATAAGCAGATCGCCATTTGCTAGGGGCATAGCATGGAGAGGAAATAGATGTAGGTAGCGATGAGGAATCAGGATAAGACGGTTACACTTAATTCCTTGTTTGTCAAAGATGTTATCTATTGTTGTTAAGAGGCGATCGATTTCTAGGATATCAGCCAAATCTTTAAGACTAGAAGCTAAATTATTTCTCCACTGCTTTTTCTGCCGACGATACCCATCTAAATAGTCACCTGCCCAATCAATTAAAGACTTAAGTTCTTCAGCGGATGATTCTTGAACTATAGGTTGAACGCCATTGTTAGTTACGATAAAAGTTAATATTTTATCTTTAACAAGATACCATTGGATAATGACAGTCTGTTCGTCAATAAGATTTTGAATATCTCTATAGGAAATTAGTTCTACCCTCTGAGTTAGGTTGAAACTGGGATCTATACGTTGAATTTGATCTAGTACCTCATTTAGCTGCTGTTGTGACTCCTGTAATTCTTGCTGTAGTCGCTTCTCTGAATTTTCTGACGCTCGTCTCTGCCTATTTAATAGTTGAAACTCATTTCCTGATAGTTGCTTTCTATCTATTTGTAACCGTTTTTCCAGTGATGTTATATTTCGCCGTAGCGAGTCTAGCTGAGTAATTATTTCTTGGGGAATATTCCCTTTTGGATAAAGATCGCTTCTGGCTAGACGCTCCACTAGGTTACGAGTTTTACTGCGCTCCACAATTTCGATGGCTTTATCAACCTGTCCTAGATTAATGTATGCTTGCACCTGATTTTCATAAACCTCCATTGCCCCTTCCATAATCTCTTGGCGACGCTCATCAGTGTTTACCCAACTGCGGCTGATTTCGGCCGCAATCATGGCTGTTTCATAATTTTCAGTTGCTAGTTGCCAATTTCCCTTATCAAAGTATAAGTCACCTAATGTGTAGGCAGTTATAAAATGGTTAGAGGGATTTGCTTCAATAGTGTAAATTTGAAGAGCTTTTTGCAAGCTAGCAATAGCAAATTCGATATTTTCTGCTTTGTCTCCTTTGATTCTGTCCCTGTAGGCAGTGCTGATATTATTTTGAATTCTTGCCCAGTCGTAGGGAAAGTTATTTTTTGTGTAAATTTGGAGAGCCTGTTCATATGCAGCAATAGCGAATTCAATATTTTCTGCTTTGTCTTCTTTGATTCTCTTTGCGTAAGCAGTGCCGATATTGTTTTGAGTGCTTGCCCAGTCGTAAGGAAAGTTGTTTTGTGTGTGAACATGGAGCGCTTGTTCGTATGCAGCAATAGCGGATTCAATATTTTCTGCTTTCTCTCCTATGATTCTATGGGAGTAGGCAATACCAAGGTTGTTTTGAGTGCTTGCCCAGTTGTCAGGAAAGCTGTTTTCAGTGAAAACTTGGAGAGCTTGTTCGTATGCAACAATAGCAGATTCGATATTCTCTGATTTGTTTCCTTTGATTCTGTCAGTGTAAGCACTGCCAAGATTGTTTTGAGTTTCTGCCCAGTTGTATGGGAAGTCAATTTTGTCATTAACTTGGAGAGCTTGTCCGTATGCAGCAATAGCAAATTCAATGTTCTCTGCTTTATCTCCTTTGATTCTGTCAGTGTAAGCATTCCCAAGATTGTTTTGAGTTTCTGCCCAGGGGTGGGGGTACTGAGTTTTAGTGCGAACCTGGAGAGCTTTTTTATATGCACTAATAGCAGATTCAATATTTTCTGCTTTGTCTCCTCTGATTCTTTTTTTGTAAGCACTCCCAAGATTGTTTTGAGTAGATGCCCATTCAATACGGAACTTAGTTTTGGTGTAAACCTGGAGAGCTTCTTGATGTAAATTAATTGCAAATTCGATGTTCTTTGCTTTGTTGCCTCTGATTCTGCGACTGTAGGCAACCCCGAGATTGTTCTTAGTCATTGCCCACTGCTTGGGAAACTTGTTTTTGGTGCGAACTTGAAGAGCTTGTTCGTATGCAGCAATAGCAAATTCAATATTCTCTGCTTTGTTGCCTCTGATTCTGTTTCTGTAGGCCATACCAAAATTGTGCTTAATTTTTGCCCATTTTTCTGGATACCTCTTTCTGGTAAGGATTGTTTCTGCTATATGATAACCTGCGATTGCAATTTCTACATTAACTGCTCTATTTCCCCGAGTAAATTTCATTATGTGGAAGGAAAACTCCCAAATTGCTTCAGCAATGCGTTCGGCAGTTTCCGGTTTAGCTTCTGGTTTAACTTCAGAAAATACAGAAGTTGCCCAGATTTTCAAGGTATCAATAAAGTCATCATCAAGCTCTTGTAGTAATACCTTGACAGATTGATCCCCCCTCACATCCCCTCTACTCTCAAGAATCCTTTGTAATATTTCAACCAAAAAATCTAGCTGAGATTTAAGGTGATCTGGTAATTTTTCTCTGGTTTCAGAGCTTGCCTTTAAATTCTTGAAATTCAAGTCTACAGCCAAAAATCTGTCCTGTAGAAGTGAAGGTTTTAAAATGATTGCTATAGGTAGGAAAATATCGTGCAAACTTTCTTTTAACATATTAATTACTACATAAATAATTTTCTGAATAGAGAAAGCTTCTTTTACAGATCATCGCGAAAACTTTGTTTTAGTGCCTCAATAAATTTCTGAATAGAGAAAGCTTCTTTTACAGAACGTTGACTATTGATAAAGTTTTCAAGACTTGTTTCTTGTGTTTTACTAAAAATGTTTGTATAGTATTCGGCTTCGCTAGGTTTTGAGGACATCTCCTGCCAATACCTGAAAGAAAATTTTCCTGTCTTATCTAGGTTTGAGCGAGCTCTGGACAAGTTCCGTTTAGTGGCTTTGCACTTTTCAGGGGGGTCTTGTTTGTCATAAACAGATAAAGCTAATTGATAGGCATGAACAGCTTTTTTCAGATTCTCAGTTTTATTGTCAATTCTTTGAATATAAGCATCGCTAAGATTACATTGAGTTTCTGCCCAATCAACCGGGTAATCCGCTTTAGTATAAACTTTCAGAGCTTCTAGGAATGCAGCAATAGCAGATTCAATGTTTTGTGCTTTGTCTCCTTTAATTCTGCTGCTGTAGGCAAGGCCAAGATTATTTTGAGTCATTGCCCAGTCGATAGGAAGGTTGTTTTGGGTACGAACTTCCAAAGATTTTTTGTATGCAGCAATGGCAAATTCAATATTTTCAGCTTTATCTCCAATGATCCTGTTAGTGTAGTAGCTATGGCCGAGATTGTGTTGAACAATTGCCCAAATTTCAGGATGATAGTTGGGACTCAAGAATGTGGACATTATTTCATAACCTGCAATGCTAATTTCTACATTAGCTGCTTTATTGCCCAAAGGAAACTCCCTAATGAGGTTACTGAAGCCGAAAATAAATGTAGCAAAATTTTCCACTACACTCACCTCTGCTTCCGACATAGTAGTTGCAAGATTTCGTAATACGTTAGCAAAGTTAAGATCGAGTTTATCCAAATTAGCTTCTAGGAATGGATAAACTACTTCGGGGTTGCCATAGCTTTTTAGGGTAATCTGCAATACCTCCGACAAAAAATCCTGATAATCTTGAGGTGAGTAATTAGATGAAGTAACAGGTTGTGGATTTTCTTTCCTCTCGAATAGTTCAACAAAGCTCACATGAGTAATTTCATTGAAAATTTCTACTGGTTGTACCCCCATTTTTTCAAAGATTTTGACTTCTATTCCTTTTGGGAGATCGTTAGTTAAACCTAACAACACTGATAACAAATTTTCCGTGCAGACATTTTGGGCTTTTGAGCGTCTCGCCTCTTCTAAAGCTAACTCTAGAATTTTTTTAGCTCTTGGACTAAAAGGTATTTCTTCAGTATTTCTGCCTCCAGGCCCTCTACCAACAATTTTCTCTACCTGAACACGGGCATCCTTCAGATTTATTCCCAGAGATTTGAGAACCTGTGCAGCTATGCCAGTATCTTCCGCAATCAATCCTAAAAGAATATGCTCTCCCCCAACAAAATTATGTCCCATACGTTGAGATTCTTGTTGGGCAAGCATAATCGCCTTAATCGCTTTTTCACTAAATCGCTCAAACAATTTTCCTGCCTCCCGTTTCGTTATCTCAGTTTCCTAGTTTATATGAAAGTTATTCAACTATTATGACAGCCTAGAAGGCTGTGTTACAATTTTATAGCTATGACAGCCTAGAAGGCTGTGTTACAAAAGTTTTAAATTTAATTAAGCAATAGTTAAAACAGAATATTGAACAATTTTTGGTAATTCAATTATTACAAAATAACCAGGAGGATAAAGATATTCTTATCCAGTTTCATCAAGTATTATTAAATCACCATCTTTTTTGCATCTTTATCAATCAGTTAAAATAACTTAAGTTTCAATTTAAAGACTTGTTTTGTTGGTGAGTAGGTTTAATTGTTGTGGAAATAATTTGTCTGCCACTAGCTGCTTGTTTTTTTCTAAATCTTCAACCATAGCGTGTAAATTATAATTAAAAGATTTAGCATATTCTTCTCGGTATTTATAAATTTCTGCTAATACTTCATCATGCCACATAACTTATTTAATCTCCTATTAGCTTCAGTTGATTTTGTTTATCCATAATTACAGCGGATTGCAGATTAGTATGGTACAGATTATGACAGCCTGGAAGGCTGTGTTACAATTTTATAGCTGATGACAGCCTGGAAGGCTGTGTTACAAAAGTTTTAAACTTAATTAAGCAATAGTTAAAACAGAATCTTGCACAATTTTTGGTAATTCAATTATTACAAAATAATCAACAGAATAAAGATAATCTTCTCCACTTTTATCAACTATTCTTAAATCGCCATCTTTTGCTGCTTCTTCATCAATTAAAGCTACATAAATTTTATGTAATTCCAAAGAAGCAGGATAATCTTTATTATTAATACAAACTGCAAATTTAGTTTCTGATTTCAGATTATTCATAATTTTTAACCCAAATAAAATTATAGATTACTTTTGAATTTTGACTTGAACATAACTCTACATTTGCCAAGCTTTCCAAAATGTATAAATAGCCAAAATTACCAACAAACTCTGAAAAGCAAAACTGACAAATGAACTAGGCAACTTCGGCAGAAAACGAGTGCTAATTTGAGCGCCGATCAAACCTCCAAAACCTAAAAACAAGCCTCCGAAAAACACAATATTGCCATTCAAATAATGACCGAAAGCAGCAGAAATAGAAGTAACAACAATTACACCTAAACTTGTTTGAATAGCAACTTTTATAGGTTCCCCAAGTAAAAGAATTTGCAGAGGTACCATTATTACTCCACCACCAACCCCAAATAAACCAGCTAATAATCCTCCTGTTCCCCCAGTAATAATTCTAGCCAGAGTAGCATTTCCCCATTGCTGTTTTTCACCATCTTTTTGTCTAGCTATAACCCGCTTGCGTAACCCGAACAAATAAATATTAATCAACATTAGTAAACCAAAACCCAATAATAATAAACTCGAAGATAATTGTTCCGCCAAATAAACCCCTATTTGGGCAGCGAATAATGCTGGCAATGCTAACAAAAGAACTTTTTGAGGTTGAATGAAACCCATACGCCAATTTTGCAGAGTACCAGAAGTGGCTGTAATTGTAATCGCTAAAGCGCTAGTTGCGACTGCTTGTATAGGTTCATATCCCAAAGTTACTAACAGCGGAACCATAACTGTACCACCGCCAATTCCTAAAAATCCAGCGAGAATACCGGAACCAAGACCACCTAATCCTAAAATCAAAAGGTTTGCGGGAATCATTATCAAGAGTTATTTTATAGATAAATAGACTTCAGTTTAATATACACGAAAGGATACACAAAATATGAAGTCGGAAGCTAGAATGTTTTCGATCCCCTTTGTTTTCCAGATTTACTGCAACTTCGGTTTTCCTTCTTTCGTAGGGACGTTGCATGTCCCTACCTTATTTAAGAAATATTCATCAAATTGGTATAATATCAGGCTGCATTAATTAACCACAATGCAAAAAGATGGTATAGATAATCTAGTCATCTTTAGATGACTTAAGCTATTAGCCAAGGATTTTAATCCTTGGGGAAGTTGGGTTGGCGAATTTGGCGAACTCTGTCATCCGCGTCATCCGCCAAGAAATAAATTTCTTACCTCATAGAAAAAGTCATCTAAAGATGACTGATTTATTATGGTTAATTAATTAAACTTGATATAAGGTATTAGTGGACTATTCTAAACAGGACTTAAGCACGGAATAATATTATACAATATCTATAGGGGCGAATGCCATTCGCCCCTACTCAATATGTTGATTCTGCATCTATCTTTTTAAAATTAATAACACCTACAACCAAAACCATTTCAAATTATGGCAAAACTGCAATTAAAAAATCTCAGAAAACAATTTGCTGCTAATGTTATTCCTGTTAAAGATATAAATATCGAAGTTGGTGATGGAGAATTTTTAACTTTATTAGGACCTTCTGGATGTGGAAAATCAACCCTACTAAGACTTATTGCAGGTTTAGAAACACCCAGTCAAGGTCAAGTCACAATTGGCGATCGCGATGTCACAAATCTAGCACCGGGCGATCGTAATATTGCTATGGTGTTTCAAAGTTATGCTCTCTATCCCCACATGACTGTCTTTGAAAATATTGCTGCTTCCCTGAAACTTCGCAAAATACCCCCAGATCAAATTCAGCAACGAGTTAATCATGTTGCCCAAAAATTAGATTTAGTAAATTTATTAGCTCGCAAACCCAAGCAAATGTCTGGAGGACAAAGGCAACGGGTAGCATTAGCTCGTTCATTGGTACGGAACCCGGAGGTATTTTTATTAGATGAACCTCTGAGTAATTTAGATGCGTTATTACGGGAACAGGTACGGGCGGAGTTAAAACAGTTATTTAATTCTCAACAAAAACCGGTAGTTTATGTTACTCACGATCAAACAGAAGCTATGACTTTATCTAGTAAAGTAGCAATTTTATCTGATGGTTATTTACAACAAATTGATAGACCCGATGAAATTTATACTCGTCCGGCAAATAAATTTGTGGCAGGTTTTGTTGGTAGTCCGCAAATGAATTTACTCACTCTTAAATGTGAGGAAAATTATGCTATTTTCGGCGATTTTAAAATACCTTTGCCAGATTTTTCTGTGAGAAAGAAACAAATTACTCTGGGTATTAGACCGGAAGATATACGTTTTTCTTCCACCGAAAATTTGGGAATTACTATTAGAGGAAAAGTGGTTTTAGTAGAATATTTAGGCAAGGAAAAATTATTAATTTTACAAGTAGAAAATTCAGCAGAAAATATTAAAGTTATAGCTCCTTATGACCAAACTTGGGATGATTTAATAACTTTAGAATTACCTACTAAACACATTCATTGGTTTGATGTAGATTCTGGCGATCGCATTCAATAGGGTTTGCTGAAAAAAGCAGAGTGTGGGGAGTGGGGGAGTAGGGGAGTAATTTTTTTGCCAACGATGTGCCTAATATCATGTCCGGTAGCATCGGAGCGTGTATAACTGAACTTCCCCTTTGACAAAAGGCTACAATTTATGCTGTACAAGAGATAGATCGAATTATCCACCCCTATTTACTGACTACAATGAGTGTAGAGTTCTGAAATTATTTATAGGGCTTACCCATGGACTCTACTGGTAGGGTGTGTTTCGCGTTCCGCAAAGCTCCGCTTTATATGTCGGCTCAAGCGTCGAAACGCTACGCGACATGAAAAGCCTACAACGCACAACGCACCAACACTCTATATATAGAGCTTTTGCGTAAGTCCTGATCTATAATATCTAACTGCTTTTTTAGGACTTACGCAGGAATGCTATTGGTAGGGTGCGTTTTGCGTTCCGCAAAGCTCCGCTTTATATATCGGCTCAAGGGCCGAAACGCTGCGCGACATGAAAAGCGCACAACACACAACGCACAAATACTCTATATATACTGCCTTTGCGTAAGTCCTGTTTTTGTTGTAGTGAGCGCGAGTCAAAATACATGACTATATTTTAGCAGATACTCCCTGTAAGGTTATATTAAGAAATATTACCAAAATACATGGCTACACAAAAAAAAGGTGGTCGCGGAGCGCGGAACGGAGTTCTATCGCTCTATCATAAGTAAGATTGATAAAAGTTTTAGAGCTTTATAGTACATTTAGCAGGGGGAAGTTCAGGTATAAAATCAAGGTGGAAATGGCATAAAAGCTTCTGCCTTCCTTCCACCAAAGTCTAATTATTCAACCGGAGATGATATAAAATGTTAACTTTTCGATTTTTCGGGAACCGTGCATTAAGTAGGTCAAAACCAGGTACTTTTTCCCAACCTAAAACTACACTCCCCTACTTCCTGTTCCCTGTTTTCTAGTTAAGAACTCAAGGTATTAGCCATTTCACAATAAAAATTACAACCCAATAATGCAGTTGCTTCTGCCACATCTATAGGTTTAGAAAACAAATATCCTTGACCATATTCACATCCTAAATTTATCAGTTGAGCTAATTGTTCTTCATTTTCAATCCCTTCTGCTATTACATCCAATCCCATACTATGAGCTAATGTCACAATTGCCTGTACAATCTCATGATTTTCCCCATTAGCACCGATATTTGTCACAAAAGATTTATCAATTTTGAGAGTATTCAGAGGAAAACGATGTAAATAACTCAGAGATGAATATCCTGTACCAAAATCATCAACACTTAACTGCATTCCCAACTTCTGTAGTTTAGATAAAACTATAGTAGCAGACTCAGCATTATCCATGACTACACTTTCTGTAATTTCTATTTTTAACCATTTAGGATTAATACCTGTCTTTTGCAAAATACGTTGAATTTGTGAAACTAAGTTAGGTTGGGAAAACTGTTTTCCAGAAATATTGACAGCTATAGTAAGTTGAATTTGAGGGTAGATTTTCTGCCATTCTTGCAGTTGACGACAAACTTCCCAAAATATCCACTGACCCAAAGGAATAATCAAACCTGTTTCCTCTGCTATCGGGATAAACTTTGTTGGAGGAACTAGACCACGCTCTGGATGTTGCCAACGCACTAAAGCTTCAAAACCTACTAAGTTCCCTGTACTTAAAGAAACAATTGGTTGATAGTTGAGTAAAAAAGTGTTTTCAATTAGACACCCCAATTCTTCTATAATCTCCACCGCTTGGCGTAAGTCACGCTCTAACTGCATCTTTTCTGTAACATAACTGTGCATATAACTGGTAAATACCAAATAGCTACCTGGGTTATTTTCTTTAGCCTGATCCATAGCAATATTAGCATCTCGGAGCATATCTCCTGCCCATTGATATTCATCGGAACTAATAACAATGCCGATACTAGCAGTAATAAATAGTTGATGACCATCTAATTTTAGAGGTTGAGAAATCACGGTTTCGATTAGAGTTGCTAAACCAACAGCATCTTCTAGATCGTGAACTTTTTCCAAAAGAATAACAAATTCATCACTGCCGATGCGTGCTACCGTATCTCCCCTTCGTAAACAACTTTTGATTCGTTGAGCAATTTCAATTAAGAGCTTATCTCCCATAGAATGACCATGACTTTCATTGATGATCTTAAATCGATCTAAATTAATTGTCAGTATAGCAAACAAGTCAGAGGAATTTTTGTGGTGCAATAATGTTTGCTGTAGTCTATCCATTAATAAAGCTCTATTTGGCAAGTCTGTAAGACTATCATACAAAGATTGATGTCGCAGTTTCTCCTCTGCTGATTTTTTTTCGGTGACATCATGACAATTAACTACAATTCCCTGAACTGATTCATCGTCAAGTAAATTCATTACCACAGCTTCAAATACACACCAAGTACCATCCTTATGACAAACTCGATATTCGTCTAATCCCCGACGTGCTTTTGAATGTTGTTTTACTCCTTCTATTACCTGTTTCATCCACCATCTATCATTAGGATGAATATAGTCTAATATAGATTTGCCAATTAATTCCTCTGAAGTGTAACCTAAAATTCGTTTTTGGGAAGGACTAACATATTGATAAATGCCATTACTGTCTAAAATCTGGATAATATCCGTGCTATTTTCGATTAAGGATCTAAACCTGCGTTCATTTTCCCGTAATTTTTTTTCTGCTTGCTTACGTTCAGTAATATCAGTGCTAACAGCAACAAACCCAATAATTTTATCTGTTACATCTCTGATCACATCGATACGCATCAAAATCTGAATAATTTTACCTCTGCGACTTTGACAAGTAACTTCTCCATTCCATCCACTTCCACTCTTCATACTATCAGATATTTGTTGAGCTAGTTTTGTATCTGTGATTAAACTAAGCAACCCACCAATAGCATTTAGTTCATCTACATTTCTATAATCAAAAAGTTTAGTGAATGCTGGATTTTGAAAAATGTGATTGCCATTAGCATCAGTCATACTAATTGCTTCACTGCTGCTTTCTACCGCTTTACCTGTCAATGCTAGTTTGTTTTCAGTTTGTCGTAGTTCAGTAATATCAATTCCGACAGTACATGCTGCTTTACCCTGGTTGTATTTTTGAGCAACTATGAGATATTGACCGGCAGCTCCATTCATTTCATGGACAGTAACTGTAGCTTGACTAGCAAAAAAATTGCTAACAAACATACTAAAATCTGCATTATTTCCAGTCAAAAAGCCAATATTTTTACCAATAAACTCTTCAGGAGACATCTTGAATATATCAGCTAAATGGTTATTAACTCCCAAATAACATAAGTCTGAACTAATCCAAGAAACTAATCCTGGTATTGCTTCTAAAAGTGTTTGTAATTGCTCATCTACTTCACCATGCAATGACAATGATTCTTGTGATTTATTATGGGAGTTAATAAGTTTAATATTGTGAGGAATTAATATAACTTTTTCTTGATTTATTGGATAGATACTGGCGTTAAATTTTACCTGTTCTTCTCCTATTTGAAATTGATGTTGAACTTCTATTTGACGATTTGTTGCTAAACAAATTGAAATTTGATCGCTCAAAATATTTTTCTGAGTATTTTCCAGAAATTTACGGATTTGAACTTTCAGAGACATATTCTTTTTAGGGGATAATTCCCCATCTATCGGAATACTTCCTACAAAGCTTCCTGCTCTATCCAACAACCAAATACAACTATTTATTAAAGGAAACATATCATTTATATGAGTATAATTTTCGGTTTAATTGTAAGGTAAGCATTCAGCACTCAGTAGTCAGCTATTTATTTTAGTTTGAGATAAAAACTTTATTAGTCTGAGATAAATTTAATCTTACTATCAAAGCCGACTTTTAAGCTTATATTCATTTAAAGCCATTTTAAGGTTTAGATAGGATTTGCTGATAGCTAATACCTGTTTGCGCAGCATTCCGCAGGAAATGCTTACATTGTAAGTAAGTTAATTATAGTTAACAAGACTTAGGCATAAACTGGGTTTATTAACTAAATTTAGTATTTTGAACAACAACAATCAGGGCAATAAACCCAGATTCTTGGTTGGCTCCCATAAGTCTTGATTCAGATATTCTTTTTACAGATATTCTTTTTATATTATAGCAGTCTCCATTAGTGGCTCTGACATTTTAAAATTATCATAACTTACACCCTATCTTAATAATTCCTATATCTGACTTCTCAAATCAGTAATAAATAATTTTTATTCTTGAGTAATTTTTATTACATAAGGATAATATTTATTTCTTTGGTAAGAACCTATCCAAATTTCATAAGTGCCCGAAAACCATTGACCTATAATTCCTGGATTTTTTCCTTCAAAGTCATCATTACACCAACTACCTCCAGGACCTCTAATTACTAAAGTTGTATCTTCACTACTTTTAACTTCAAGTTTCAGAGATTTAAAAAAGCCTTTTAAAATGATTCTATGATCTGGTTCTTTATCAATAAAACCTACACATGGTCCTGTGACAGTATTTTCTCTCCCTATTGTTTCTTTCGCAGACATTGGTCCTCCACTTAACCCTCTTATAATGATTTGTTTTGGAGGAGATTTTGGCTCCAGGTTAACATTTTCAAATATAGGTGCAGATGGTAAATCTTGAGATAAAACTGGGGTAACTTTCTCTACCCCTGCTAATGAAAACAATACTCCTAAAAATAACATAGTTTTTTTGTTTTTATATATATTCATGTAGGGTGCTGTTTTCTAATTTGTGAAGTTTGATTTTAAGCTCTATCAAGCATTGCTTAAAAAGAGAGACTTGAGATTTTATTTATTAATCAAAAAAATTATAGGGGAAATGTCATTTCAGTTATCAGTTATCAGTAGAGAGTGAACCTCCGAACTAAACTCGGAGGCTTGAAATACTGATTTCTCGGGAACGGTGTTAAAATTTTTTCATCCCCGAACCAGGGGAGGCTTTATACCTCATTTTTTGATAAAATAGCAAAATTTCTATTTCACTTTAAAATGTTTTAATTCCCCTTTTTTTAGTAAATAAAATTCTTATTTCAGGTAAGCATTTTCTGGGGAATGCGCTCGCATTCAGCTATTAGCAGTCAGTACTTCAGCTATTAATATTAAATCCACTTTTGGAGGATAAAATAAATATAGGCAAAAACTTCAATCTTGGCAAAGTTTGGAGACCAAAACTCTACAATATTGAATTGTAGAATTTGATATTATTTATTAAATTTATCCTCTAAAGCTAAGAGCTAAGAGCTTTCAGCTCAGGTCCGACCTAGGAGACAAAATCACGGTTCAATGCTTACTATTTAAGAGATTCTTTACCAATAATTTCTCCTTTAATTTGTTGAATTTTATCTAATAATTCTTGCCGATCAGATTTTCGCAACAAATAACGGTAAATAAACCAACAAACATATCCTATCCCAATAATTTCAAAGCTAACTGAGAAAATAGAAATTCCTTGTAAGGCTTGAATAAGGCTAATACCTAAGACTAATATTAATAGTGCTAATAGCACTGAACCAACTATTTTTCGTTGAGGTTGATGTTCTTCAGCATTTGAGTTTGTAGTAGTTGCTGGTGTTGCAGCTTTACTTTCTGCTACCACTGTCTTAGGATTAGTTGGCGTTGCAGTTTTAGTTTTTGCTGCTACCTTAACTTGCTCTGCTACCGGAGGAGTAGTTGGCGTCGCAACTTTAGTTTCTGCTACCTTATCTTTATCTACTACCGGAGGAGTAGTTGGCGTCGCAACTTTAGTTTCTGCTACCTTATCTTTATCTACTA
>NZ_JAYKGW010000228.1:0-16336 GCF_035285525.1 Okeania sp.
CAAAGTCTGGAGAAATATTGATTTTCAGTTCATCGTTATCAATAGTGAAAGCTGTGTTATCAGTGTCTCCCTCACCTGATACTAATTTATAACTAAAGGTATCTCCTGCATCGGGGTCGATAGTTGAAAATTTGCCAACCACAGTATTTGCTGGTACATTTTCGTCGATGTTGTTGTTGTCAAGTTCGATATCGGTGGGTGTTTCGTTCACATCGTTAACATTAATAGTGAACTCCTCTTCATAAGTTTCTTCTCCATCGGTAGCCTGAACTCGGATATCATAACTAGACTGAGTTTCAAAGTCTGGAGAAATATTGATTTTTAGGTCATTATCATCAATAGTGAAAGCTGTATTGTCTGTATCGCCCTCACCAGATACTAATGTGTAAGTAAAATCTCCATTGTCAGGGTCGGTAGTAGCCAATGTACCGACTACAGTGTTATCTGCCTCGTTTTCATCAATATTGTCATTAGTGAGTGTAATATCAATATCAATGGGAGTAATGTTTAATGCAGATAGAGCATTTAAACGACCACCTGTTAGGGTTTTTCCAGCTAGTGCTGAAATCGGATCGGTACTCTCAAGAATGATTTCCTTAACCTCTTGATAACTCAAGTTTGGATTTTCGGCTAACACTAAAGCTGCAACTCCTGATACATGAGGAGTTGCCATAGAAGTACCATTGTATGAAGCATAACCTCCTCCTGGTATAGTGCTATAAATACTTGAACCAGGCGCACCTAAATCTACTGATGTTGCTCCGATATTGGAGAAATAAGATAAATTATCGTTGTGGTCTGTAGAAGCAACTGAAATAATATTGTCTAAGTCATAGCTAGCTGGGTAACTTGGAAATATATCATTATTATTGCCATAATCATTACCTGCTGCTGCAATAAATAAAGAACCTGCTGCACCTGCTGCTGCAATCGCATCATACAATGCTTGAGAATAGCCTCCTCCTCCCCAACTGTTATTGGTTAAGTCTGCTCCCATCATTGTTGCATATTCTATTGCCAGAATGGCGTCGGATGTATAGCCAGAGCCACGATCATTTAGGAACTTGAGCGCCATCAAATCAACATTCCAATTCACCCCTGTTATTCCTATGTCATTGTCACCCTTTGCTCCAATAGTTCCCGCAACGTGAGTCCCGTGACCATTACCATCAAATGGATCGTTGTCATCATAGGCAAAGTCATAACCATACACATCGTCTACATAGCCATTGCCGTCGTCATCAATGTTGTTATCTGGGATTTCACCAGGATTAGTCCACATATTGTTAACCAAGTCTGGGTGAGTGTAGTCGATACCTGTATCAATGACTCCCACTACTACATCGTTACTTCCAGTTTGAATATCCCAAGCTTCTGGCGCATCAATATCAGCATCAGAAGTTCCTCCGCTTTGTCCAGTGTTATTCAGTCCCCATAATTGATCAAAACTAGGGTCGTTGGGAACTGTGGAATCAACGGTAATAACATAGTTGGGTTCTATGTATTCTAGTAGACGGTTGTCTTCATTCTCACGAATGAAATCTTCTACATCCCCCGAAATAGTCCACAACTCAATACCTAGCTCTGTGTTGATTGTATTGATTCTGGTTACTCCAAGTTTATTTTGGAGTCGGTTGAGAGAACGAACCCTAGCATTTTCAAGAGGTTTAACGATTACCTGTCCTGATGCAAAGGTAGTTTCCAGCTCTAAGTCGAAGACACCACTATAGGTTCCCATTACTTCTGTTTGTAAAGCAGGTGGAACGTTAACTTTACCTGTATTTACTTCTAAATCCCAATTACCACCTTTAACTGCTGCCCCTGTACGAGACTTAGAAGCAGCAATATTTGCTCCTGTCAGATTTTGCAATTTACCGATAAACTCTTCGCCTGCATCCCCTGAAGCTACATGACAACCATAAAGCAGAAGGTTCTCAATATCCCAGTTTTGGAGTTGAGGTATGTAATGTTTAAGGGTATCCAAACTCAATTCCGTATTGCCCAGGTACAGACAACCAGGGGCACCGTGGGAGATAATATGAACTGTTTTTTGTCCAGGATATTGTTGTAAAATTTGGTCTATTTGTTGGATACCATCGTTAGCAGTATTGATAATAAAAGGTCTAGCTTCCGCAACCACACCATCAAACAACTGTTGATAGTGGTTTACTCCAGAATCAATAAAAACTAGAATAGGATTTGTGGTGGGGTTTTTCATGTTCTACTTCCAAATTGTTGTTTATCTTTTCCTTGTATGAATACATAATGACGTTGTACAATCAGGAAAATTTTGAAAAAAAACAATTGGAATATGTCAGGAAAAATTTAAGCACTGTAGACCAAAATTGTTGGCCTCAGTATTTTCCCTGAATACTGTTTTCAAGAAATCTCAGTATTTACCCCTTCTTTTTTCTTCGTTCTTTCTTCTTTTTCATTACTTCTTTCTTCTTCGTTGATTTTGATATTATTTTTGATCAATTTACTCTTTAACTGATATCTAACGGTAGCGTAAATTGCTTTATAAGAAACATTGACATTGCATTCTTCTTGCAACCATGTTTGAATTTCTCCATAACTTTCAAAACTGTTATCAGGATCATTTAGTCGTTTTTCTAATTGAGCGCGCGCTTCTGCTGGAATGGCTGGTTTGCGCCCTCCATTCTGTTTGACTTGCAATAATCCTTGAATTCCTTCTCGGCGATATTGTTTCAACCACCGTTGCACTGTGATCCGATTCACTGCTAAAATAACTGCTAATTCTGTAACAGTTCCTACTTGACCAATTTTTAATAAGTACAATGCTTGAATCTTCTGAAAACCACTGGCGGTTTTTTGATGATTTAATAACTTTTTCAGCTCTAAAGCTGTTTCTGTGATTTCTATTTTATATACGCCAGCCATATTTATTTTCCTTGATACTATTTTTTTGCATTAGGAAATCAAATTCCGTAGGGGCGGGTTTTACAAGTGAGTTAAAGGTTTTCACATTGATTTAGATAAACTCCCCCTACATAATCTGGGGGCGGGTTTATCTAAATCTTAGATTAGCCATCCAAATTTCTGCTCAAACCTGCCCCTACATAATCTGGGGGCGGGTTTATCTAAATCTTAGATTAGCCATCCAAATTTCTGCTCAAACCCGCTCCTACATAATCTGGGGGCGGGTTTATCTAAAATCTTAGATTAGCCATCCAAATTTCTGCTCAAACCCGCCCTTACATAACTATAATTAAGAATTTCCACTTCCTAAAATATACAAACTTAACAATGTTCCACTATTCCATAAACTGTGCAAAAACATAGAAGATAAAAGATTACGAGACCTGCTATAAACTACTCCTAAAATTATTCCTAAAACTGCTAAAGGTAACACTTCAGAAATATTCAAATGAGCTACGGCAAACAAAAAACCACTGGCTATAATTGCTTTCCAAGTAGACATATATTTTGTCAAAGAAGGTAATAAAAATCCGCGAAACATAACCTCTTCAAAAACTGGTGCTGCAATCGAAGCAGTAATAAAAAATAGAGCTAAAGCTATACCATCTTGCCCATTTAAAGCAATAGGTAAAATCGGATTACTACCACCTTGACCTTGCCATAATTGTTGATTAATTAGAGATATTAAAATTACCATTGGCAGAGCTACAAAATAACCACCTAAACCCCAGAAAAACCAACCTCCTCGTAAGTCAAATTTAAACCAACCTTCTGGTAAGGGAAAAAATGATTTTATTGATAAATACAATACTAATAAACCACCGAGAGAAAACAAAATATAAGCACCAAGAATATATCCTGCCTGCACTCGAACTCCCATAATTGCAGGTTGCCAATTTGTGAAACTTTTAAAAATTTCTAATCCTAAAGGAACAATAATTTGTCCGACTAAGAAAAAACCCACAATAAATACTTGTAGAATTGTTTCACCATCCCAAGTTACTTCCCAAGTTGAATCGGCATTTTTTAATAATAAAGATTCTTTACCAGAAATTAACGATTGCACTCCTAAAAATATTAGTAATCCTACTCCGAATACTAATCCTATTCCTGGAACACCAGCCACAATAGCTAACTTTAATACTGCTTGTTCAGCTATTCCTTGTTCCTGGTTTTGTAGTTCAGTTAATTCTGCTTTCCTTTCTTGTAATTTATATAATTCTTTTAATGCCCGAAAACGAAACCATCCATCTAAATTTTGTTTTATTAAAGATTCTGCATTAGGCAAAATTTTAGCTGGCTTATCCCAAATTTCTGTTAAAACTTTTGCTGTTTCTTCTAAAGATTGATTTACTGTTTCTGTCTCAATTAAATTTTGCCAACTTTGCCTAGCTGCATCTATTTGATTTTTTTGTACTTGCAAAATCCCAATATTAATATCAAATTCATTAATTAGACTTTTTAATTCGTTGATATTTTGATTTAATTGTTGAGTTTGTGCTGTTGTCGGATTATCTGAAGATAAAACTTGTAATTCCTTCTCTTGTTTTTCTAATTGTTTTTGAGCAGCAGATCGAGCATCTTGGTATTGTATTAAACCAGTTTGATAAGAGTCATTCCCAATCAAAGCTTCGCTAGCTACATTAAAATTTTTACTATCTAAATCTTCAGGTTCCCATTCCCCAGCGTGCAATAATAAATTTGTCTGATATAACTCCAGACGACCTTGAATTTGTGGTTGACTTACACTACTAATTAAAGAAAAGCCAAGAAAAGTGATCGCTAAAATAGTTAGAATACTTAAAATTATTTTTTTGATTTTCATTAAATTTTTCCCACATTAAATACTATTCAAATTACTGTAGTGTAGCGTGAAATAATTCTCTTTTTAGGGAACAGGGAATAGGCAATAGGCAACAGGTGGGAGTTACAGTTTTTTTACTTACTTTTTGATTTGTTACAACCTATTTTAGGATGGCTATATACTAAACAATCACTTTTGACTTTTGACTTTTGACTTTTGACTTGAAAAACTTCTTCCTTCTAGTGTAAAATTCTCTTTGTTCCAAAATTCCCAACCAACCATCTAAATTATCAATGAGTACCCGTGTAATTCTTGTGCGCCATGGCCAAAGTACCTTTAATGTAGAAAGTCGTATCCAAGGTCGTCTTGATGCTTCAGTTCTGACAGAGAGAGGCCAAAATACTGCTCGTCAAGTAGGTGCAGCTCTGCAAAACTTAAAATTTGACGCTATTTACAGTAGTCCCCTACAGAGAGCAAAACAAACAGCAGAAATTATTCACTCCTGTTTAGACTCTCCTCCCAAACTCGAAATCCAAGAAAACTTAAGAGAAATTGATCTACCTTTGTGGGAAGGAATGTTGCGTGACGAAGTAATAGAGAAATATCCAGAAAATTATAAATTCTGGAAAAGCCATCCCCACGAATTTTATATGGAAATTTCAACACCAGAGGGTAAAACTAAACATTATCCTGTATTATCTCTATTTAAGCAAGCAAATCAATTTTGGTCAGAGGTTTTGACCACCCATATTGGTAAGACCATTCTTGTTGTGGCGCATAACGCTATTAATCGGTGTCTTATATCCAGAGCTTTGGGAATAGAACCATGTTATTACCAATCCATTCAACAGTCTAATTGTGGCATTAATATATTGAATTTTACTCCTCCTTATCCCACTTTTTCTGAAGAACAAGAACCAAGAGGAACTGTACAATTAGAATCAATGAATCTGACTACTCAGATTGGTGAAAAATTTCCCAAACCGAGAAGAAACCATCAAGGTCCCCGGTTATTACTCGTGCGTCATGGCGAGACTAACTGGAACCGAGATGGTAAATTTCAGGGACAAATTGATGTACCACTTAATGATAATGGTCGGGCACAAGCTGGTCAAGCTGCGGAGTTTCTCAAGGATGTACATCTAGATTTTGCGGTGAGTAGTTCGATGTTACGTCCGAAAGAAACAGCAGAGATTATTTTGCAGGATCACCCAGATGTAGAGTTAAAATTATATGATGGTTTATGGGAAATTAGTCATGGTCTCTGGGAAGGAAAATTTGAGTCAGAAATTGAAGACGGTTTTCCTGGGATGTTGCAGCAGTGGAAAGAATTTCCAGCAACAGTACAAATGCCAGAGGGAGAAAATTTACAGCAAGTTTGGGAAAGAGCGATGGTTACTTGGAATGAGATTGTGAGGTCTGTTTCTGGTGTTGGTATTGTAGTTGCCCATGATGCTATTAATAAGGCTATTCTTTGTCAATTATTTGGTTTGGAACCGGAACATTTCTGGAATTTTAAGCAGGGGAATGGAGCAGTGAGTGTTATTGATTATCCTCAAGGTCCAGATGGACTTCCGGTATTGGAGGCGATGAATATTACTTCTCATTTGTCTGGGGGGATTTTGGATACAACTGCTGCTGGAGCATTGTAGGGGTTTGGTCTCCAAACCCAAGTAGTGGATTGTTTTTAGACAAGGAAGACAAGGGAGACAAGGAGGACAAGGAGGACAAGGGAGACAAGGAAGATAAGGTAGCAAATCTAATACACTGTTTTAGATGAAATAGTCCAGTAGGGTGCGTTCATGAAATGTAACGCACCGAATATTATATTTTCGTACTGGCGCTTTTGACTTCATCGGTGCGTTACGCTCTCCTAACACACCCTACTAGACTTTTGATTTATTATTTCTGACTTTTGATTTCATGACTGCGTTAGACGGTTAAAATTTAGAGTGTGAAAATAATTTAACAATCCGTCCTAACGCACCATTTTAAATATGTTGGTCTACTACTGGTCAAAGGTCTGTTACTACTGAACTACTTCATTATGCTTTGCAGATACTAAAATGGGGTTGATATTTTCCTATATCATAGGATGAAGAGAATAATATAATGATTTTCGAAAGCCACTATCTTCTTATGTTTCTGCTTGTGATGAGTAGTGTTCCTAATCTCATAATACATAACCCTGCTAGCGCTCAAACAATTCATCGTTGCGAAGAATATAGAAGAACCAACGTAGGTACATATTATGACGTGATGCCAAATATTCCGGGTTCTTCTGGAGGGTTCTTTAATCCTGGAATATCGTTGGCAACCTGTCATGTTCCAGTTATCGGTAGAAAATGTTTTTACTGGGAATCAAGTGAAGAACAATGGCGCCCTTGTGGTCAAGATTATCAACATTTAGACCCTAATGATCCCGATAACATTGCAGTGGAGTTATGATGGTGGAGCAGTGGAGCACAATGGAAAAAAATATCATGCATTTATCCCTAAAGCAAAATTTTACTTTGATTGACAATTATGAAAAAATCCAGGCTTAGGTTGGGTTGAGGAACGAAACCCAACATTAGCAAGGTTTGGTTCGGTTTCACTATCGTACTGCTACGCACCAAGCAAGCTACTACCCAACCTACATTCTTCTGACTTCTATAATAATGAACAGCAAACTACTTCAACAAGTCCGAATATTAGACCCTGTTTCCAATACAAACCAAGTTTCTGATGTTTTAATCATTGATGGAAACATCGCAGCAGTTGAGAAAAATATTTCTGAGTTCCCTACTAAAACAAATATTCAAGATTGTCAGGGATTAATTTTAGGTCCTGGTTTGGTAGACTTATATTGTCATAGCGGGGAACCAGGTTTTGAGGAACGGGAAACTATAGAATCTCTAATCCAAGCTGCTAGAGCTGGAGGTTTTACCAGATTAGCTATTTTGCCGAATACTTTTCCACCTGTGGATAATCTTGCTGGTTTGGCAAGATTACAAAATTTGGCAACTCAGGCAAATAATAATTCTGCTTTTCCTCTCATTTATTATTGGGGTGCTATTACCCAAGGTTTAAAAGGTCAGCAAATGACTGAGTTGGGAGAGTTAGCTGCAACGGCTATTGTCGGGTTTGCGGATGGTTTGCCTCTAGAAAATCTGGCTTTGTTACGGCGAGTTTTGGAATATTTGCAACCTCTGAATAAGTCTGTAGCTTTATTTTGCCATAATTCTGAGTTGGCGGGTAATGGGGTTGTCCGAGAAGGTTATGATTCTATTCGTTTGGGTTTGCCTGGGGTTCCGACTATGGCGGAAAGTTCTGCTATAGCTGCTGTGTTAGAGTTGGTAGATGATATTGGTACTCCGGTTCATATTATGCGAGTTTCTACTGCTCGGAGTGTGGAGTTGATTGAAAATGCTAAAAGTAGAGGTTTACCTATTACTGCTAGTACGACTTGGATTCACTTGTTATTGGATACTCAAGCTATAGATGGTAAGTCTCCTTTGGGTACTGAGTTTCTTCCTTATGACCCAAATTTACGTTTAAATCCTCCTCTAGGAAATTATAGCGATCGCTTGGCTTTAGTTCAAGGTATCAAGGATGGAGTTTTAGATGCTATTGCTATCGATCATTCTCCTTTTTCTTATGAGGAAAAAACTGTTGCTTTTTCTGAAGCACCCCCAGGAGCAATAGGATTAGAAATAGCATTACCTTTATTATGGCAGAATCTGGTCGAAACTGGAGAATTGTCAGCTTTAGATTTATGGAGAGTATTAAGTACAACTCCAAGCAAATGTTTAGGATTAAATCCTGGAGAAATAAAACCTCAACATTCAGCGGAAGTTATTTTATTTGCACCTCAAGAAACTTGGGTAGTAGAAAAGCAAACTTTGAAATCTCGTTCTTTTAATACACCTTGGTTGGGAAAACAAATTAAAGGACGCTTGATAATTATTAATTATTAATTAATTATTTATACAAACCCTATAACCCCTCGAGAAATCAGAAACCCAGTTTTTCCAAAAAACTGAGTTTCTACTTGAAAACTAATGACAAACGTTGAAAATTTTAATCATTATTAATTATTAATTATTTATATAATGGTTGTTCATCTATTGTCCCAATACTCTGAAGTGGCCAAAAGCGAAATATAGCTCGACCAATAATATTTTCATAAGGAACAAAACCCCAACATCTGCCGTCGTAACTGTGATCACGATTATCCCCCATAACCAAATAAGAATTAGGAGGCACTATCACAGGTTCAGAAAGAAACCTTCTATCTGGAGGACAAACATCTATTCTCGTTTTTTGATGATTAACCTTTCTGGCCTCAAGTGCTGCCGGGTCTAAATCTGAAGCAACATAAGTTTCTTCTACTACTTGATCATTTACATATACTCTTCCATCCTTTAATTCAACTCTATCTCCAGGCAATCCAACTATCCGTTTAATAAAAGCATCTTTATACTGAGTTTTAAGTGCATCAGTTGGATTAAAAACCACAATATCTCCTCTTGCTGGTTCCTTAAATTGATAACCTAATTTATCTATAATTAAACGGTCATTAATTTGTAATGTTGGTAACATCGAACCAGAAGGAATATAACGTGCTTCAGCCACAAATTGACGAATTCCTATAGCTAAAATCACACTCATTGCAATAGTCTTAATTGACTCAATCAAAGGATTTTCTTCATTTTGACTTTCTTGATCTTTTGATTTGTCTTCTTTATTCATCATTTATATTAATCAGAGAATTAATCTTGAAGTAGCAGTCAGCAATCAGCTATTAGTAGTCAGCTTTTTAAGGTTTATACCTGGGGACTTAAACTCTCAATTTTTTGGCTGATAGCTGAATGCTAAAAGCTAATAGCTAGTTAAATTATTGGTTTTGTTTAAGAGTTTTATTCCTGAAGGGTTCAGGATTTTTTTTGAGTATGCTATCTAAGTATTAAAAATAGCTTAAAATTTCAATCATCTAGTTTAATATTGTATAACTATATTCTTATGTTTTTGAGTTTATAGCCATAATTATGTCTATTTTATCAAACTGTCATTTTGTATAGCAATTCTAAATAGGTGATAAGATTTTATGGTAGGGGTTGGGTTTCCAAATCCCTTGGTGTTTGGGTTTGGTCTCCAAACCCCTACAGTTTTTTCTCACAAATGATTCAATATTGCTACATAAATTAAAAAACCAATTTTTATTATGTCTACTATATTAATTCGTCGTCCCCGTATCCTTCTACCCGATGGGGAATTTTTAGTTGGCGATGTTCTGACTAAAGGCCAAGAAATTATTCAGGTGGCTCCAGAAATCTCATTTTCTGAAGCTCCAGACAAAATCATAGATGCGGAAGGTTTAACTTTATTACCAGGAGTAATTGACCCCCAGGTACATTTTCGGGAACCTGGATTAGAACACAAGGAAGATTTATTTACTGCTAGTCGAGCTTGTGTGAAAGGTGGTATTACTTCTTTTCTGGAAATGCCTAATACTAAACCTTTGACTACTACTCAAGCTGCATTGGATGATAAGTTACAACGAGCAGCACAAAAATCTTTGGTTAATTTCGGTTTTTTTATTGGGGCAACGGCAGAAAATTTACCTGATTTATTAACAGCTAATCCTACTCCTGGAATTAAGATTTTTATGGGTTCTATGCACGGACCTTTATTGGTAGATACTGAGGAAAAGTTAGAGCCAATTTTTGCTAAGGGAAAAAGGTTAATTGCTGTTCATGCGGAAAATCAAGCGAGAATTGATGTTAGGAAAAAAGAGTTTGCTGGTATTTCTGACCCTGCTATTCATTCACAAATTCAGGATAATGAGGCTGCTTTATTAGCAACTAAAATGGCTTTGAAATTGTCGAAAAAATATCAGCGAAGATTACATATTTTACATACTTCAACTGGAGATGAAGCTGAATTATTACGTCAAGATAAACCGAGTTGGGTGACTGCTGAAGTTACGCCTCAACATTTGTTATTAAATACAAGTGCTTATGAAAAAATTGGTACTTTAGCTCAGATGAATCCTCCTTTAAAGTCTGGTTGGGATAATGATGTTTTATGGCAAGCTTTGTTGGATGGGGTGATTGATTTTATCGCGACGGATCATGCTCCTCATACTTTGGAAGAAAAGGGTAGGGGTTATCCGAATACTCCTTCGGGAATGCCTGGGGTGGAAACTTCTTTGCCTTTAATGTTGACTCAAGCTATGCAGGGAAGATGTTCTGTGGTTCAGGTTTCTAATTGGATGTCTACTGCTGTTGCTAAGGGTTATGGGATTCTGAAAAAGGGGGCGATCGCTCCTGGTTTTGATGCGGATTTAGTATTGGTTGATTTGGATAATTATCGCCCTGTTTTGAGGGAGGAATTGATGACTAAGTGTGGCTGGAGTCCTTTTGAGGGATGGAGTTTGACTGGTTGGCCGGTTGTTACTATTGTTGGAGGAAATGTTGTGTTTAATCGTGGTGAGTTTAATTCTGGGGTTACAGGTAAAGCTTTGGCATTTTCTGAAGCACCCTAATTAAATTTTCGCGACGATTTTTTTGAAGTTTGGCTTGACTTTTGTTTGACTCGGCTGGTATTATATAGATAATGGAAGTGGTTACAGCCTTAAAATTTTTGTCAATATTTCCATTATGAATATATTAGCTGTTAAGCGCAAGATTTGTCAACTACTTTTCCCTCTTTTTTTTCGGCGAAAATTTTTGAGGTTATATGAAACAAAAGTTAACAGGAATCATCGTAGATAGCTTTTCGGTAGAAGAGTGGATTAAAATATATACCTTAACATTTTCTGAAGCACCCTAATTAAATTTTCGCGGCGATTTTTTTGAAGTTTGGCTTGACTTTTGTTTGACTCGGCTGGTATTATATAGATAATGGAAGTGGTTACAGCCTTAAAATTTTTGTCAATATTTCCATTATGAGTATATTAGCTGTTAAGCGCAAGATTTGTCAACTACTTTTCCCTGTTATTGTTAATAGTAACAATACAATTTTTGTACCTATTGATAATCAGAATATATATAGCACTAAGAAGCAGCTAAAATCAGAGCAAAATATAATCTACAATTACCTGATGCTGTTCAAATAGCTGTAGCATTAGCAGCAGAGTGAGAAGAATTTTTAACATAATGATGTAGGATTTATAAGAGTAACAGAATTGACTATATTATTGCTAGATGAATTAGAAGTGTGAAAGTAAGTTTTGGTTGCTTGTAACCAACATGAAAATAAAGATATAAGGAATAACAGAAAACTCAGACAAGTTGTTTATTTATAAATGCAAATTTGGTTGCTCAACCAAAAATTGAAACAGCATTGGAACAGGAATCATAAAAGATAAAAATTCCTTATTTTTACCAGACAAGTTTTTGATTAAGTTTAAAATCATCAGGCAAGACTTTGAGATTATTACCTAATTTTAAAAGATAGTTTAAAAGATAGTTTTTTTTAATTTTTCCTATCTCCATGTATGGTTATAGTAAATATAAATTTTTTAGTGCTTTTATTAAAGTAGTTATATTTGTCAATTTTTTGACCGTTACTCCAAAAATTATTGCAGTTCCTGAGGTTGGGATAGATAGCTTGAAATACTTCCTTTAAAAGTTCAGAGCTAAATAATTCTAAAAATATAAAAATTGCTTGTCTTAAGTTAACTGAATAACAATGTGTTTCTGTATCATAATTGCAAAAACGTTTTTTTGTTCTATGATTAAGTCTATTCGACAATAACTAAGCGAAAAATTTAGGTAGTTATGCCTGATCTTTCCGTGAGGAGAAAAAAGAATATTGGGTATTTTCTTGCCTCCTTATTTCACGAGTTCGAGTTACTGATAACTGATAACTGATAACTGAAATGAGGTATATTTTCAGTATCATCAATTCCAGCAGTAAACCCACGAATCATATCCTAGTCTTCTCTAGGAGTTGTATTCTGTTAAAAAAATCTAGATAATTATAGGGATTTTCTTGTTACTTCAAAGGGATTTTCTTGTTACTTCAAATTGATTGTTTCTTAAACTTTGCCTAAAGTAAGCATATAAAGAAACAAGGCTTTTAAATGCTAGATAAAAAAGATTGATCAAAGAATAAAAAAAGAACCAATGTTTAGTAGATTATTTTTGGCTTTTTACTTGATAAACCCAGAATGGTTCTGTTATTAATAAGATTAAATTGATGAAGAAAATTATTGACCAATAATTTGACCAGTTCCAAATATTTGTTTGAATTGATATTACTAGAGATAATAGCAAAGTCTGTAAAATAATAAATTGCCCTATTTCTCTGATAGGTAAAAACATTAATAGACCTAATTTTTGTCTAAAAGATAGTTTTTTCTGATTATAAAACCAAATTTTTAGTGAATATTTCCAACTTACTTGTAACCAACCCTGAGACCATCTTGTTCTTTGTTTCCATAGTTCTTTAATATTAAAAGGAGCTTGCTCATAACTAATAATACTGGAATCAAAAGCGATTTTTTTACCTCTTAATAAAGCTCTAATACTCAAGTCAATATCTTCAGTCAATATCTTATGATTAAAAGATAATTCTTTTAATACTTCAGTTTTAAAGTAACCATTGGAACCACCAAAAATTGCTACATTCCACAACCTTTGTATAGCTTGATGATGAATATTGTAGATTTGATTAAATTCTATATTTAACAACATACTCATAGGAGAATTAATTAGAGGAATACAACTTCCTTGAACTATGTCATAATCTGTTTTTAGTTTCCATAAAGCCTTAGCAAAGTTTGTCTCTATAGGTCTATGATCTGCATCAAAAATGGCAGTATATTTTGTTTTTATTTTGTCTAAAATGTAGTTAATATTTTCTGCTTTAGATTTACTATTGGCAACTTTGACTGCTAGAATAGGCATCTCTTTTAGTTCAGCTTCTACAGGTAAATATTGAGGAGTATTGTAAGGTAAAATAATCTGTAAGTCTAAATTTAATGATAAAAAATATTTGATTGTATCAACGATTATATTTTGTTCTGCTGGTAAATAAGCAGGAATAATAACAGTAAAAGTTTCAAGTTTATTGATTTGTTTAGAAATAGGTTGAGGCAAAGCTAATAAGTGTTCAACTAATCTCATTATCGAAAAGAAGCAAATCAGTAATACAGTTAAAACTTAAGCAATATAATCAAGATAAATATTAATGAAGAAATATAATAACATTATACAGCAAAAGATTAGTATTAGAATAAACGAAAACCATATAATTGTTAACATTATTCTCAAGTACCTATTAGCTAAAATAATAATTTAACATATCTTCTATATATTGGTAATAGTAGTTGACTTTTGTGCTAAACATGAAAGTGTTAGTATTATGTAAATACAGCAGATTCTATTTTGGCGAGGTACACCCATAAAAGCAAGATGCACAGTTCCCGAAAAATCGCTAATATGCGAATATTTAATGATTAAATCTGTGCTTTATATAGTTGGAATCTGCTGTCTGTAAGTACTAATTGCTATATTTTTGTCTAAGATTGAAAAAAAGTCTGTATATAAAAAACTGTGGATAAGTCTGAGAGAGTGAACAGGTAATATTAAGTCTGTTAGTATCAGTGTAAAAAGAGTGTGGGAAGGGTGGGGAGGGTGGGGAGTTTGGGGAGATTTAGTAATTCTTAAAAACCAAAGATTTTTTTCTGACGAATTAAGCGGATTTGGATATAATTATTAATTATTGAACACCAGCATGAGCATTGCTTGTTACTGTATTAAAATATTAAACCTGTAATCATCCCAGCTAATAAGATAAAACCAATCCAAACATTTTGTTTAAATATTTGAGGATAAGGTTTTAAAATATCTTCTTGCTGTAATTTTCTATATTGAGTAAACCAAAAAATTGTAGCAATTCCTAGAGCTATCCAAAAGCCAATATGTAGCTTCATTTCTATTCCTAATAACCCTAATAAAACAGCAGTTAAAAAGAAAAATATTCCTACAGCATTAGTCACATATTCACCAAAAAATAGAGCGCTAGAATTAACTCCTAAAGTTCGGTCATCTTCGCGATCGCTCATGGCATAAACTGTATCAAAACCTAATGTCCAAACAATTGTTGCACCCCATAATATCCAGGTGGCAGTATCCAACTTGGCAACAGCAGCACTCCAACTAATTAATACGGCGAAACCCCAAGCAATAGATAATACTAATTGGGGTATTGAAAAAAACCGTTTGGCTAAAGGATAACAGATAATTACCGGAACTGCTGCTACAGATAGCCAAAAACTGAGGGGGTTGAGGTATAGAGCGATGACTCCCGCGCAAGCAAGGGCGATAATGGCAATAATAATACCTGTTTGAATAGTCAGTGCGCGGGAGGCAAGGGGGCGATCGCGAGTTCTTTCGACTTGTGGATCGATGTTTCTATCCCACAGATCGTTAATTACACAACCGGCAGCACTGGTAGCAAAGGTTCCGACTACTATTACTCCGACTAATGGTATGGGTGGCATGGCATGAGTAGCTAAAAATACTGCCCACAAGGCAGGAATCATTAAAATAAAACGTCCAGCAGGTTTATCCCATCTTAGAAGTTTGATGACTTTTGTTAAGGTTGATTGTGATTGAGTTGGATCAATTTGTGTCATGTTATTTATTAATTATTAGTTATTATCTTAGTCTAGTATAGTTATCATAAGAAATAATAGTAAAATGTTATTTTTAATTGTAAGCATTCAGCTATTAGCCGTCAGCTATTAGCAATAATAATCTATGTTTAAGGATAGGTTTTAAGTGAATATAGACTTTAGAGCTAACTTTTATAGTAAAATTTTTTGTTTCTAAATCAATAAAGCTTTTAGTGAGTGATAAAAACAATAGCTGATAGCTGATGGCTGACGGCTGAATGCTTACTTTATAATTAGCTAAATTCTTTGAAGAAATTTTTGTCAATTTCATAAACAGTTTTAGGTATTAAACCAAGTTCTAATTTTTCAAACATTAGAATTAATTTATTAGCATCTACTGATTATATGGGTGGTACTCCATCTCTAACAGTTTCTCTGCGAGCTTCACGAGTAAATGTTCCAGTTGTAATAAATATACCTTTATCTGCTCTCCCCATTATTGCTCCACGAAAATCACGAATTTCTGGCGCTCCTACCGAACCAATATAACGTTTACACTGAAATAAAACAAGAATATTTATTAATAAATTAATCTGTAATATTCCTTTGCTATCAATACCACCGTCTCTACTTCTAGCTGTAATTTATACTTGTTGAAATCCAGATTCTCGTAGTAGTCTTTGACAGAGATGTTCAAAACCTATTGGTGAAATATTTTTAATAGTTTCTAATAATTATTGACGATAATTTATGAAACTATTTTTGTTTGAGTCGGGAGCTGTAATATTATCTTCATCTGCATATGTTTCTAATTCTTTATTAATCGGATCGTTTATATTTTCTTGACGAAAGCTTTGTTGAATTTTCTGAAATATTTCCAGAAATTTTTTAGGTGTAATGTCTGAATTAATTCCAGCTTCTGTTAACTTCCAAATTCCTCAAAAAGAGGAATCAATATATCCAGCTTTAACTAAATAAAATGT
>NZ_JAYKGW010000229.1:0-13457 GCF_035285525.1 Okeania sp.
ATACCTATTCTCAAACTTATACAAACCCGCCCTTTTAGTCAAATGAATAATTATTTATAGTAGGGGCGGGTTTTAACTAAAATTTTCATACCTACTCTCAAACTTATATCAACCCGCCCTTTCAGTCAAATGAATAATTATTTATAGTAGGGGCGGGTTTTAACTAAAATTTTCATACCTATTCTCAAACTTATACAAACCCGCCCTTTTAGTTCCAGATATTATATGTAGAGTTAAAAAACTATTGCACAATAGTTTTAACCACTATATCTAGCTATCCTGGTGCGTAAGTCCTGAATAATTATTAATTATCTATACTATTCAGAAATACTAATTCTCTGCAAAATCAAATCTTTCCCCAACTGTATCGCTGCCTTCATACTCGTAGCATCAGCAATACCTTGACCTGCTATATCAAATGCTGTACCATGATCTGGAGAAGTCCTCACAAATGGTAAACCAATCGTAGTATTAACAGCTAAATCAAAAGCCATTAATTTCACAGGAATCAAACCTTGGTCATGGTACAACGCCAAATAAGCATCGTAAGTCCTTGCTGGTAAACCCAACCAAGCTTGACCAGGTTTAACCCACATCGTATCTGGTGGTATTAGCCCATCAAGCTGTACATCCCGTCGGCGATCGCTCTCCTTCTCCAACCAAGGGATTAACCAATCTTTTTCCTCTATTCCTAACTGCCCATTTTCTCCACTATGAGGATTTAAACCAGAAATAGCAATTTTTGGTCTAAAAATTCCAAAATCTTTTTGCAAACTTTCCACCAGTAATTCTAATTTCCAACTCATTAACTCTGGTGTTAAAGCCAATGGTACTTGACATAATGGTACATGTGTGGTAGCTAAAAGACAACGAAGCACAAAATTACTGTGGGGCGAATGGGCAACAAATAACATTCCGAACTTTTTCACTCCTGCTTTTTCTGCTAAAAGTTCTGTTTGACCAGGATATCTATGACCAGCCATCTGCCAGCAAGTCTTAGAAATAGGAGCAGTAACAATACCGTGAAACTCTCCAGCTAAAGTCTGGGCGATCGCCTTTTCCATGTAACGAAAACTAGCTTCCCCGCTCACAGCATTACCTTCACCCAGACAAATATCTTCTAGTTTTCCATCAAACTCTACATCTAAAATTTTTAAATTTTCCCAGTTAACCAGCTTTTCCAAAGATAATTTTTGATAGGTTTCTTGCAAAACTTGACGACTACCAATTATTGTCAAATTACAATTTTCTGTTAAACTTAGGTCTGCTAAAGCCTTGAGAACTATTTCTGGTCCAATACCTCCAGGGTCTCCTATAGTTATTGCTAAACGAGGAATTATATTTTTTATTTCACTTATTGGTTTATTCATTATGGCTTAAAATACAGATACTCAAATATATTAAGACTAACCACAAATCTAATCAAAGCACTCAAGTCGCTTAAATGGTTAGTCCAAGCCCACTTTTTTTGAAGTAAACGTTATTTTGGTCATAACACCCAGGGATGCGCGGCCAGTTCCCAGCTCTGTTGTTCGGTATTAAACAGGTAAATAGATTTGAAAAACCAGTGTGTCAGACCTAACAAGCCAAAATAACCGGGTGAGGCCAACTTTACACATTTGGTGTAGAAGGGACGCAACAATGTCCAAATATTTGAGATATTTTGGTTCTCGGTTAATTAGCCTCCAAAGTATCCTTCCTAATACTTTAGGAAATTAAAGACGATTACTCGTTTTAAGCACATTTTTTGTAGGAGTATTTTAAGAACATGAGTGGTGAAATTTTTAATGCAGCAATTTTGTCTTTTACTGTGATTTTAATTGGTTTAGCAGGAGGTTTCCTCTTAATCAAATTACAAGGTGGCGAAGAATAATTAGGGTTTGCTGTTAGTAGTAGACTGACACACCTTAAATGGTGCAATAGATGTAGGCCCTTGTTGTTCCCGTTAGGGTGGCGGAGCATGGAAGTACGAAACCCAACAAAATCTTTCTCCCCTACTTCTCCACTCCCTTACTCTCCTACTCCACTAATGCACATTTTTAGGTGTGTCAGTCCAGTAGGGTGCGTTAGACGGCTTAAATTTATACTATGAGAAAAATTTAAAATCCGTCGTAACGCACCATTATAGTTGTTAAACTTAAGAATGAGAGAAGTGCTTCTTGCTATGAAAGGATTTCAGCCGAAAAAGTGTTTAATTCTTAAATTAAATGACTATATTATATGTGTCAGTCCAGTACGTTTGGCGACCAAACATTCCATAGAAAAGTGTAATGTACTGAAATATTAGATAGATATTTATCATGATACGTCATGTGCAACTTTTCCTGACTTACTAAATTTAGGGATTTCTAAAAATAGCCTTTTCAACTTTATGCCGATTAACCTTTGTATTTTCCTAGAAAGTTGCACACCACGTAATGATAAAAAATTAAATCAATTACCCCACAAGAATATTTATGATATGTGGTGCTTTACATTTTATTTTCATGTTGCGCAGCAAAACGTATCCTACTGGACTAACTACAGTAAATTTTTCTTATAGCTACCGTTATACGAAACAGCATTTCTTAACTTTATATTGAATTAGGAATGCTAATCATGGTATCATAATATATTTTCAGAAAAACTATAAATTAAAAATAAAAATATTTATCTCTCAAAATATTAAGTTTTGTAAAAAAATGAGATAAACTTGCTAAAGTGATGAATGAATCTTTAATATAAAATAACAAAACTTTTATGAAAATATTAATTTTAGGGGCAACTGGTACTCTTGGTAGACAAATAGTACGTCGTGCCCTAGATGAAAATTATGAAGTACGCTGTTTAGTCAGAAGTTATAATAGGGCATCCTTCTTAAAAGAGTGGGGAGCCGAACTAATAGGAGGAAATCTCTGTCAACCTAAATCTCTAATACCTGCTTTGGAGGGAGTTGATGCAGTAATAGATGCTTCAACTTCTAGACCAACAGACTCTCTGAGTATTAAACAAGTAGACTGGGAAGGAAAAGTATCATTAATCCAAGCTTTAGTAGCTCAAGGTGTAGAACGCTTTATATTTTTCTCATTTTTAAATGCGGAAAAATATCCTCAAGTTCCTCTTCTGGAAATTAAAAGATGTACAGAACTTTTCATAGCTGAATCTGGCTTAAAATATACAATATTAAAACCCTGTGGCTTTTTACAAGGATTAATCGGTCAATATGCAGTACCAATTTTAGATAAGCAGTCAGTTTGGGTTCCTGGTCAAGGAACAGCTATTGCATATATGGATACTCAAGATATTGCTAAATTTGCCGTCCGTGCTCTTTCAGTTCCTGAAACAGAAAATAAAAGTTTTCCAGTTGTAGGTCCTCGTGCTTGGGATGCCAATGAAATTATTCGGATGTGTGAACGACTTTCCGGCGAAAAGGCTAAAGTAACTCGTACTAATATTAACTTGTTGCGTATCTTCCGTCAATTTACCAGGTCATTTCAATGGGGTTGGAATATAGCAGATAGACTAGCTTTTGCTGAAGTATTAGCTAGTGGTCAACCTTTGACAACTTCTATGGATGAAGTTTATCCTGTATTTAGTATTAATCCAGAAGAAATAACCACTTTAGAATCTTATCTACAAGAATACTATACTCGAATTATGAAAAAAATCAAGCAAATAGAATACGAGCAGGCTAAGTCAGGAAAAACAACCTCTAAAAATAAACCTTTATTCTTCTAAAGTTTCTTAAGCATTCAGCTATTAGTAATGAGACTCTCCACTTAAGAACGGAGTTTAAATTAATATAGACTTCAGAGTAAAGGGAGCTGGCTTTTGTAGTCATAAAAATCTGACTCAATTAATTAATAAAGTTTTGCTTTAATCATGCACTAAGAATAATAGCTCTTAAAGCAGTTCCTCTGCAAGAAGCTAGCTGAATGCTTACCAACTTTCTGATACTAATTTACTTTACTGAAAAATTAAAGTATAACGCTTCTCTATTTATGGAGGAAAAGCGGTTGAGAGATGACGATGTTTTATCGCCATATCTAATCAACCAAGAGAAAGAAAAAAATTCCTTTTAGCCAACCCCATTCTTTATAAAAAGAGGTAATAATTAATAATTAATTATTGAAGGATGTCAAAAATAGTTTCAAGCTTGAAATTTAAAATAATTGCCAGGAACTATAGTATACTAAAATATTTTAGTCTTTCAAATCTAACTTCTGACTTCTGACTTCCGTGAAACGGTATAATTACCCTGAACTAGATTTTTTCGAGTGTCAAAAATAGGAATTATTTATAACGATGCTAAACCCATAGCTTGTCGAATAACCAATGAATTAAAAGACAAGCTAAAAGGTAGTGGCTATGATGTTCATATCACAACAGGATCAGGAGGAATTTTAGGTTCTCCTAGTTTAGAACGTCCTGTATGTCATACTCTCATAGATCAGCTAGTTCCTTCTGGCTTTACCAAGGATATGAAATTTGGCATAGTCTTAGGAGGAGATGGTACTGTTCTATCTGCATTTCGGCAAGCTGCACCCTCCCATATTCCACTTTTAACTGTCAATACAGGTCACATGGGTTTTTTGACTGAAACTTTTGTCAATCAATTATACTCAGCTATTGAACAGATTCTAGCAGGAAACTATGAAATAGAAGAACGGACTATGTTAGAAGTGCGTCTGTTCCGGAATGATCAGTTATTGTGGGAAGCTCTTTCTTTAAATGAAATGGTTTTGCATCGGGAACCGATGACTTGTATGTGCCATTTTGAAATTAAAATTGGTAGGCACTCTCCGATAGATATTGCAGCGGATGGTATTATTATTTCCACCCCCACTGGTTCTACTGCTTATTCTTTATCAGCAGGTGGTCCGGTTGTTACTCCAGGAGTTTCCGCTTTACAGCTCTCACCTATTTGTCCTCATTCTCTAGCATCTCGCGCTCTGGTTTTTGCTGATACTGAACCTGTGACAGTTTTTTCAGCAAGTCCAAATCGTCTGATGATGGTTGTGGATGGTAATGGTGGATGTTATGTTTTGCCAGACGATCGGGTAAAGGTTAAACAGTCAAAGTATAAAGCACGTTTTATTCGACTTAAACCACCAGAATTTTTTCATATCCTCCGGGAGAAACTGGGATGGGGACTACCACATATTGCCAAGCCAACTTCTGTGGAACTTCCTTGAATTAGTTTTGCTTTTAGTCTGTTAATGAAAAATGAAATAAACACGGAACATTTTACCAAAAATTTATTCTAGAGATTTCATAGCTTGAGGATTTTTTTAAGGTTGACAAACAGATAATACAAATTCCTAATCTTGAAATTTACAGAGTAGTAATATTTTTATCTTAGTTTTTGGCAATTATCATTGCTAAACTAACTAAAATGTGTGATAAAAATTGGGATTATATCCAAGTAATAGATTTCTAGCAAAAGTAAAAGAGAAAAATTTCGTCTGACATTTTTCTGGAAACTCTCTTACCGAATAATTAATAATTAAAGAATCCAGCTGAAAAGCCTCTCTTGGAAAAAGGAAAAAATTTATACTTTTCTTTTTAGTCAGCACCCTCCCTAAAAACCAGAGGTAATTATTAATTAGGGTTTGCGCTTCTTCAGTCTGTTCGTGAAGTTAGGCAATAGGCAATGGGTATGGGGGCAATAGTTACAGCCGTTAATTATTCTAAATTCTTCCAATTTTTGTAATCAAAAATCCCAAGTTTTCCTGGTTAATTTAGTAGTTTTTTGATACTTTGTGTCACCATAAAAATCCTTGAAGCTTTGTCTGTTAATACTTCTAGATTTAATCAGCAGATCAATAATTATAAATTATCCATTATTCATTAATTAACTTTTCCTAACTTCTGTGAGGTATCTACTATAAAAGTAATCTAAAAATAAAAAAGTGAGTCCTGGTATGAGTACCTTAACTGTCGATCAAAATCGTTCTGTTTTAATAATAGAAACTGATGAAATTTTAGCCCAATATGTGAGCCTAGATTTGAAAGAGTCAGGCTATCATCCAGTTCTTGCTACTAACTTTAACTTAGGTCTTCATAGAGCTATAGAACTTCAACCTGGTTTGATTATAATTGATAGAATGTTAGCTGGAGAATCTGGACTATCTTTATGCAGCAATTTGAGAAAAATGGGCAATCAGATGCCTATGTTACTTTTGATGGCCCGCGACCAAGTTGAGGATCGTGTTGCTTGCCTGGAGTCTGGAGCTGATGATTATTTTCTAAAGCCTTATCGGAGTGATGATTTTCTAGAGTTAGTTAGCTTTTATTTACAACCTCATATATCAGACAAAGACCAATTGAGATTTGGAAATTTAATTTTGGACTTGGGTAGTCGTCGAGTCTTATGTAATGGTCGTAGCATTGAGTTGACTATGAAGGAATTTGATTTATTAAAGTTTTTAATGGAGCATCCACGGGAAGTATTGAGTCGGGAACAGATTTTGGAGAATGTTTGGGGTTATGATTTTTTGGGCGAGTCTAATGTAATTGAGGTGTATATTAGATATTTACGACTAAAAATTGAACGAGAAGGTGAGAAGAGATTAATTCAAACTGTCCGTGGTATTGGGTATGTTCTCAGAGAAAGTTAAGAATAATAGATAATGGATAATGGATAATGGATAATGGATAATGGATAATTAGGGTTTGCTGGTATTATTAGAAAATTTGAGATTTTATTATGAATATTAAGTTTAGTTTAGTTAACTTGGGAATAGTTCTGTTTTTAGTGGGCTGTTTTCTTCTACAAATAACATTTGTGCAAGCTTCACAGGCTATTGGTATTCAATTAAAAACTAAACAACTATCAAATTTTCAGGTATCTCAAGAAGGTCAAGTTTTGCCAATTACAGCTCAAGCTGAAATATCCGGTCAAGTAATTAATTTGGAGGTCGCCAAAACTCCTCAAGAACAAGCAATGGGTCTGATGTATAGAACAGAATTAGCTGATGACCAGGGAATGCTTTTCTCTTTTGACCCACCTCGGAAGGTTAATTTCTGGATGAAAAATTGCCAAATATATCTTGATATGATATTTATTCGGTCTGGTCTAGTTAAAGCGATCGCTGTTGATGTTCCTCCTTGTTTATCCGATCCTTGTCCAACCTATGGCTCTGGAGTACCTGTCGATCAAGTTATTGAAGTGCGGGGAAGACGTACCACACAGTTGGGTTTGAAGGTGGGAGATCAGATAGTTATTACTGAAAATTAGGCGTTCGTAATTGGTGGGATGATTTTTTAATAGGGGTGATACCCATCACTTACTCTGGTTAAATATTTAGAGGTATTAGAAACAGATTACTTTGAAAATTTCATCCCTTGATTTACCAACGCCAAATCTAAAACTCTTGACAGATAAAGGAGATTTTTTAGGTCTTGATTTTTCGGGAACCTTAAAAGTACCTGGTTTAGGGTTCCCGAAAAATCAGCTTTTTGTGGTCAAAAAGTTGGTATGGGTGAGGACATCATTGGGCAAAAAAATTCTCCCCTACTCTCAATGAAATTCCCAAAAATTTCTTCATGGCTAAATGGCTGCTTTCCCTGTCACCTTGATCTCCGTGTCTGGTGCGTCTGGTGTGTCTGGTGTGTCCTACCCCCAGTAACCAATTTCCATAGGCAAACCCTAATTGAGCAGCATTCCGAACGACAAAATGTAGTATATAAAGAAGGTAAAACTTGAGTAAGTATTTAGACTTATAGTATGGGGTAAGAAGCGATCGCTTTCTCAATAGAATGGTATAAGTTGCCAGAATTGACCAATAGACCAATTCAAAAATTGCACTCATTTCCTCTATCAATTAGTGCGATCGCACTAATTGCCAAGCGGTTTATTCTACTACTATTGAATCCTTAGGTGATTGATAGCTTACATAGAATCCGGTTATATAATATATATTCATAATTTTATCTATACTTCAATCTCCCCATCTCCCCATCTCCCACAACTATATAACGAGTATTCAACCGGATTTTATATTAAGTCATCTTAAAGATGACTAAATTATTGCACCCCAAACTAGCCAAACTAGCCAAACTAGCTACTCCTTAATCCTTAATCCCTGCTCTTTACTTCTTGAACAGATTTACGCAAAAGTAACTTTCGGGGTTGACCAAATAGTAGAGAACCAAAAGTCCACTCAACCTCTTGTAATCTGTAACCAGCTTTATGATAAAGTCTCCGGGCAATATGATTATTCTCCAATACATGGAGGTACAAGTCACAAAGCCCCCATTCTAAGACCTTATTTTCACAAAAATTTAATAACTGTTGAGCAATTCCTAATCGTCGATAATCAGCATCAACAGCCAAATTTGACAAATAAGCATACCCTAAATTATCTAACTGCCAAGGATCGAAAGATAGAAGTCCATTCTGCTGAAGGGATAAAACTAGATTTTGCTGACGCGATCGCAAACTAATTTCCACAGTTCCCACAACATTTTGGCCTCCAATAGTAGATAAATCCTTAGTAGACTTAGTATCTTTAACAACCGTAGCCACAATACATAAATAATGCTCATTGCCTCCTTCAGGGGTATCAGTAAGTAAATTAGAGTGGATACGATTTCGTAAATCTTCGTAAATACCTAGTCGTAAAAAAGGATAAAAATAGTTCATAATCCCTTCACGGGAATGAAAACTATTAGCCAAAATTTCGGAAATACTCTTGAGGTCTTGTGGTTTAGCAATGCGGATTGAAAAGTTAGGTTGGTTAGATTTTCCGACTTGAGACTTTATAGACTTTGAGAAAAAAAAGAAAGAGTTCACAATACACTTCACAAACTATATCTATGTAGAAATCCTAAATTGATTATGACAACTAATTTAGGATTGCTATATAAGAATATTCCCTGATACGTTTGAGTATACTAAATTTAAGGTAGCAGTTGAGAAAAAAAAAGGCCACTAACAATTAAGTATGTGTTAGTATAGGGGAGAGTGGGGATATTGTAGAATAAGATTAAGAAATCATAAAATTGAAAAAATCAGGGTTAATTTTATTGCTGTTGTGAACAGTCTTTTTTCTGAAAAAAACCAAAATATCAGAAAATGTTTAACAAACAATAGTTCATGAAAATATAAAATATGGTTATATTAAATCTATTAATAATAAATATTTAGAATTATAGCAATCTTAAATTAGTTTTGACAAATCAAAAAGTAAATAAAAAAACTGGAACTCTCACCTGATTCCCTCTCTTGGTCGATTAGATATGGTTAGGGAACCTATCCATCCCACCTTGCGGAAAGTTCTACTTTTTAGTACAGGAAATGTTTCGTAAACATGTGGGGTAGGGTTAACGAAGTTGTGGGTTAGCTAAACGACCGCTGTTCTGTGTTCCCAAAAAGTAATGAAATTTTGTACACAAGTCAAATAGGATTACTATATATCTATAAACTTCGAGCTATTCTGCTCTTTACTTTTCTTACTGTCCCCCACTCCCCACCCATGAATATATGATAAGTATTCAACCAGATTTGATATAACTGCCCTGAAACCATGGAGAGCGGTGCATGAGTTTGAAAAAAAACAAACCTAAACCGAAAATTTTAATTGTTGATGACGAACCAGATAATTTAGACCTTCTTTATCGCACCTTTTTTCGAGACTATAAGGTGGTGAGAGCCAAGAGTGGACTAGAAGCCCTAGAAATTCTAGAAAAGTCTGGAGAAGTAGCTGTAATTATATCAGACCAGCGAATGCCTGGAATGAGTGGTACAGAATTTTTAAGTCTTACTGCCAGTAAATATCCCGATAGTATTCGGATTATCTTAACTGGTTATACAGATTTAGGAGACTTGGTAGATGCCATCAACTCTGGTAAAGTCTTCAAATATGTAACGAAACCTTGGGATGATGAGGAATTAAAAGCATTAGTTAAGCAAGGAGTGGATACTCACAATGTTCTTAAGTCCCATACTAACGAACTACGTCGTGCCCTTCAGCAAGAATCTCTTCTATATGCAGTTACCAATACTATCCGCTCTGCTCCCAACTATCGGGAAATGGTTCAGAGGATAGTAGAAAGTATTGGCCAAATGTTGGAAGTGAGTTTGGCTATCTGTTGTCCTTTGGAAGATGGCCATGGAGGAGAAAAATGGTTTGTGGTTCACCTAAATCAAGAGAATAATTCTGAACAAACCACTAACAAAAATCTGTCTGAAATATCAGAAGAAATTTGGCCTGATCTTATCTGGGAAACAACTAATGTAGAAATAATTTCAGATGCGGAGAATCACGAAAGGCTAAAAGGAGAAGATCCAGAACTTCAACAACGCCGACAAGCTTACTTAGCTACAGATATTCGTTCTAGTTTAATTGTGCCTTTATTTTCCCGATTAGACTTAATTGCTGTTTTAGCACTGCACCAATGTGGAGAATATCGGAACTGGCAAGACCATGAAGTTCAACTTTTAATTACAGTTGCTGACCAAGCGGCTCTAGCTTTATCTCAAGCTCGTGCTTATGAACAACTGAGGAGTCTAGCACAACGAGAAAGTTTGGTTAATACGATCACTACTGCTATTCGCTCTAGTCTCAACCCTAAAGATATTTTTGCTGCCATTACTGAACAGTTAGGTAAAGCTCTGGAAGTAGATGGTTGTGTTCTTTCATTGTGGACAAAAGACGATGAATATGTTCACTGTGTAGGATTATATGATGCTCAAGCTCAATCCTTAGTTAGTTCTACTGAAGTTGACCCTCTGTCAGATGAATCTTTGACTGGAGTAGAAACTTCTAGTGATTTTTTATTAACTCATCAGCACTTACCTCAGTCAAATGTTCCTATCAGCAGCAATACTGTTTTAATGGATTTGCTGGAAACTAAAAAAACAGTGGCAATTAGGGATTTGAACGATAATATAGGATTTTATCAAGATGAATTACCCTTAAGCTTTAATGCTCGTGCTTTAATGGTAGTCCCCCTAATTGTTGATGGTAAAATTATTGGTAGTATTTCTCTGCGCCACAATGGTTCTGAACGTCAATGGCAAGCTTCTGAAATTGAACTAGCTGAGGCAGTAGCTTCCCAAGCAGCGATCGCTGTACAACAATCTCGTCTTTATCAAACCACCAGACAACAAGCAGAAAGACTAATTGAAGCAGATCGCCTGAAAACAGAATTTTTCCAGAATATCTCCCACGAGTTTCGTACTCCTCTAACTTTAATGATAGGATTATTAGACGAAGCAGTTAACTCTAAACAGGATTTATCTTTAGAACCTGCGGCGATCGCCTTGCGTAATTCTCGTCGTCTCCTGAGATTAGTCAATCAATTACTAGATTTACAAAGGCTTGATGCCGGAAAAATGCAGCCTTGTTTTCGCCCTTGTAGTTTAGTTAATCTTTGTCGCAGTATCGTTGAATCATTTGCCCCTTACTGCCAAAAAAAAGGAATAAAATTAGTTACCAACTTTAACAATAATCGGCAACCAATATACTTAGATATAGAAAAATTTGATAAAGTTATCTACAACTTGCTCTCAAATGCGATGAAGTTTACCCCTGCGGGAGGTACTATTACAATTTCAATTGAGTCTGCAGGAAAACATTGTTTATTACAAGTAGAAGATACTGGTATTGGCATTCGTCAAGAACAAATTCCCTTTTTATTTGAAAGATTTCGGCAAGCAGAAGGTTCAGCAAATCGTTCTTATGAAGGAAGTGGTTTGGGTTTAGCATTAGTCAAAGAATTAGTAGAACTTCATGGTGCTAAAATTACTGTAGAATCGGTCTATGGTCAAGGTACTACTTTTAAAGTGTGGCTGCCAATAGGAAGAACTCATTTACCTGTAGGACAAATATTAGAAGTACCTGCCGAATTTGATGCTACCAAGTTAGCTGTTGAGTTGGCCGATGTAGAAGCAGAATTAGAAGAAGCAGAAGAGTTACAAACTGCAAATCAACAAGAAAATATTGCTACAGTTAATCCTAATGATACAGCAGTAGCTACTATTTTAGTAGTAGATGATAATCCAGATTTAAGAAACTATGTGTCAAGAATTTTGCGAAAATCTAACTTTAATGCGGTATTAGCTAGGGATGGAGCCGAAGGATTTGCAGTTGCACAAATACATCATCCTCATTTAATCATAACAGATTTAATGATGCCAGTCGTATCTGGTTTAGATTTAATCAAAATGATTAGAGAAGAACAAAAATTGCGAGGTACACCGATTATTTTGTTAACTGCTAAAGCAAATGAAGATACTAGAATTAAAGGGTTAGAGAGAGGAGCAGATGCTTATTTAGCCAAACCATTTAACGATAGAGAATTATTAGCAGAAGTAAAAAATCTCTTAGTTTTAAAAGAGAATGAGCGAGAAGTACAAGAGTTAAATTCTTACTTAACAGAATCAGTTTTAAGCCGATTTTTACCACCAGAAATGGTGCAACGAGCAGCAGAAGGAGAATTAGCTTTAGATTTGACACCAGAACCAAGGTTGGTAACAGTTTTATTTAGTGATATTGTCGGTTTCACTAGGATGTCGAATATTTTGCAGTCTTCTCGGATCGCAGGATTATTAAATGAATATTTGGCAGAAATGACTAGAGCTATTTTTGCGAATGGTGGTACTGTGGATAAGTTTGTCGGGGATGCTGTAATGGCAATTTATGGTTCACCCGAAGAATTAACTGCACAAGAGCAAGTAAAACGGGCAGTAGCTTCAGCTCGGGCTATGTTGAACGCTTTAGATAAGTTGAATGAACGTTGGCAAAGTCTGGGATTGATTGGGGATAATGGGGTATCTCCAGTGAAGTTTCGTTGTGGCATTCATCAGGGAAGTGCTGTAGTGGGAATGTTTGGTGGTCCAGAACGGTCTGATTATACAGCTATTGGTCCATCTGTAAATATGGCCGCCCGTCTCCAAGAGGCCGCAGAGCCAAATACAATTTTAGTATCAGCAACAGTGGCCAAGTATATAGATAGTCAGATGTTAAGAAATTACGGTTCTTTGAAGCTCAAAGGTATAGATGAAGAGGTTTTGGGGTTTGTGGTCAGTCGAAGTCCCATAAGTGAAGTGTGATTGGATAAAAATTTTTTTTCTGATTTACTTGCAATTTTGAGAAACTATGCTATATTTAATAAATAACTGCGGGTATAGTTTAGTGGTAAAACCTTAGCCTTCCAAGCTAATGATGGGGGTTCGATTCCCCCTACCCGCTTTGGTATTAAATTAAGAAGTTTCCTAGAATTGAGCCTTCTTTTTGCTTTTTGCACAGAAAATGGGCTGATAAAATAATTTTGATTGTATGAAACCCAAGTTCCACAGATCAATTTGTAACACTACAGTATTGTAATAATTCCTTAGCTTAGTAGGTGCGTGACTAGATTTTAAAATCCCTGGCAATTTCTGGAAAATAGTGTAATATGAAATGAAAGACTAAAAGAAAAAGAAATGGCCAAAAATTATGTAACGCCAGGGGAAGCAGCCCGAATTTTGG
>NZ_JAYKGW010000230.1:0-52637 GCF_035285525.1 Okeania sp.
AACTAAATTTTCATCCACAGGCGATCGCTGAACTGCTGTTTCTATTGGCGTACCATCAATAATTACACTACTCAAACCCTGCTCATTTGATAAACCCATCATATTATGAATTTGTGGACAACGTAAATCAGCATCTATTAATAATACTCGTTGACCCATAGCAGCAGCAGCGCAAGCTAAATGACTTGCCACTGTAGATTTACCATCTCCTGGTAAAGCAGAACTAACTACAAAAGAATTAATAGGATTTTCAATATTTAAGAGACGAATATTAGCATTTAAAGTACGGAAAGCTTCTTGAAAAACTGAGGGATATAAAACCAAAGATGAACTTTTCTTTTCTTTCAATTCATCATTCATCCACATTCTTTGTTCATGTATCGGAATAATTCCTAGCAAAGGCAAACCAATAGATTTTTTAACTTCTTTTGGAGTCTCAAAAACATCTTGTTCAAATCTCTCTCCGAACTGAGCTAATAATATTCCTAATACTAAGCCTGTTATTCCTCCCAGGGCAAGATTTAATAACATTTTTGGAGAGACTATTGCTAACTCACCATTTTGAGTTTTTACTAATTCTGGTGGTGCAATTAATTCCCAAGGTAATGTGGTTTCAGCTACTTCTCTTTGTAAGATTTTTTGTCTTTCTAATAGGTCTTTAATCCTTTGACTTGATGTTTCTAATCCTTCCTGAATTTCTGTATAACGCCTCACTACCTCTGGCATTTTTGTTGCATCTTTATTTAATTTAGCCTCAGCTTCATTCAATACTTTAGCTCTAACTTCCATCACCTCTATTTCATTGGCAGCTAATATCATTTTCTGAATTAATTCTAAGCGAACAGAATCTTGAAAAGCTAAAGCCTTTTTACTTATTTCTTCTATATCTTTGCCAACAACTTTTTCTACTTCTTGATTTAATAAAGGCAGTAATTTTTCTCGTTGTTTAAATAAAGCTTGCATTTGAGGTGCTTTTTCTTTAAAACGAGATGATTCTAGAGCAATTGTTGTTTCTACTTTTTGTAATTCATTTAATAATGATTGATATCTTGGTGCTTGACTTAAAGCCGAAGCAATCAAAGCTTCTTCTGGATTAATTCCCAACTGACCTTGCAACAAATTATAAAGCGCTCGCTGTTGGTCAAGTAATATTTGATTCTCTAATTTTTGAGTTTGAATTTGATTACTTTCTGTGGCTATTTGTTGACTTTTAACTTCTGGATTAATAAACAGATATTCTTTTTGTAATTCTTGTAATTCCTGTCGCAGTTGTTTGATTCTTTCCTGATATTTAGGAATTTGTTCTTTAACAAGCTTCAGCTTTTTACCAGTATCAGATTGACTATCTTCACGACCATATTTAGTATAAGCTGCTGCCAACTTATCTAATACAAACTTGATTTTGTTTTTGTCTGAATCTTGATAAGTAACTTCGATAATTTTGGTTTCATCTAATCTTTTTACTTTTAGTTTTTCCCCACTTAAAATTTGATTATGAGGTTTATTAAACAAAAAATTATAATTAACTTCCGGATACTGTTTTTGAATTTCCGCAATTATTGGCTGCATAACTTGCGGACTTTTTAAAACTTCAATTTGTGATTGATAATCTAATTGATAATTACTTGTGTTTTGATTTTGTTGAATATTTTTATCTGGATATGAAATAATTTTATCTTCATCTATACCAGAAATAATTTTGGCTGCTTGTTGTTCCCAATCTTCTTCAGCATTCGTATCGGAATAGGAAGGAATAATAGGAGAAGATGATATTTTTTCATCTGTACTTAATTGATGAGTAGCTGAACTTTTAACAATAACTTCTTCAACTAATATTTGAAATGCTCCTTGATACACAGGAATCTGATTTAAAGTCCAGAAATATGCTCCTGTTGTTGTAGCAGTTGTCAAACTAAAAATCAAGAAAAAACGACGGCAGATTAACTTCCAAATTTTATTTTCTTTTTGAGACGATTTCTCTTCAAAATTGTGAAACTCACCATCATATATATTATTGTTATGGGTTAGGGAATAGGGAGTAGGAAGTGGGGAAGAATTGACCAGTTTATTGCGATTATTATATAAAGATAACTGAGAAGTTTTTTCGGGTTCTATATTCATAGTTAAAAGTAAAAAATAGGAAAGGATCTACCAGTTTACAAATAGAAAAAAGCAATTCTTTAAAACTTTAGAGGTCAGCTATCAGCTAACTTTTAGAGAAGAAAAAAGTAAGTAGTCAGCACTCAGCTATCAGCTATCAGCTTTATTACCTTTCCAGGAGAAAAAAGCAATTTAGAAATTTCCAAGAATTACAAAGTATGTGTAAAATTTCATCAGCTAATCTTAAGAGTTTATCAAAGTACATTTTATTTATAAAAAAAAAGCTGAGAGCTGAACGCTAAGAGCTGAATGCTTATAAAAGTTCATCATTTAACCTTAGCAGTGTATTAAATGATATTTATATTTAATTATATGTTAACAACTTTAAGCACTTCATTAATTTGGCTTCAATTATCTTTCTTGTTAAAAACCGTAGTAAACATTCAGCTATTAGCTGTCAGCTATCAGCAACAAGACTCTGTTTTTTAAGCTATCCATTATCAAGTTTTATTTTAAGAAAAATGTTTATAAATATAGTCTTAAAGATGAGATTTACATCTAAAACAAAAAAAATAGCTGATAGCTGATGGCTGACTGCTGAATGCTTACAAACCTTAGAACTGACCATTAATTACTAAACATTTATATTATTACTATAGTTCAAGCCAAAAAACCTGACAATATGTAAGCATTTCCTACGGAATCTTGTGCAAATAGCAGTCAGCTCTCAGATATTAGCTTCTAAGATAAATTTATAATTTCCAGATTTAACCTTAGCAGTCTATTAAATAATATTTATATTTAATTATATGTTAACAACTTTAAGCACTTCATTAATTTGGCTTCAATTATCTTTCTTGTTAAAAACTGTAGTAAACATTCAGCTATTAGCTGTCAGCTATCAGCAACAAGACTCTGTTTTTCAAGCTATCCATTATCAAGTTTTATTTTAAGAAAAATGTTTATAAATATAGTCTTAAAGATGAGATTTACATCTAAAACAAAAAAAATAGCTGATAGCTGATGGCTGACTGCTGAATGCCTACAAACCTTAGAACTGACCATTAATTACTAAACATTTATATTATTACTATAGTTCAAGCCAAAAAACCTGATAATATCCTAACCAGACTAGGGAGTAGGGAGTAGGGAGTAGGGAGTAGGGAGTAGGGAATAGGGAAAAGTCTTTTTCAGTAGAATAGTTTGATGGATTAATAAGGAGCAATTTGTTTACCAAATTATTGTCCAAAATTCTGAATTTTTGACCATCAGTATCTCAAACAAGCACACTTTTTCACACCATAAAAATTATAAAATTTTTATGGTGTAAATAATCTTAGATTTTCAGGATTTCCTGCGGAATGTTACCCCAATAGCTATCAGCTTTTAAATGCAATAACTTACTAAGGTTAGGTTATAGGTTATTGCCAAAATAACTATTAATTCTCTAATGACTCAATTGCAAATAGCTTACTGCTTAATATGTAGACACACTTTAATAATAATTTCTATTAATTTATTCTGGCTCGATAGTACAAAGTTTTCCTAAAAAATTATTTGCTTGAAAGGCTGAAAGTATTACTGATAAAACTTTACACCACCTACAGTTATCAATAGAAAGTTTCTAATTTTTAGATAGCTGAAAGCCTTAACTAGCAATAGTTATACCAATTCTTAAAAGTCTTGCTATACTTGGAAACTGGTAAAACGTCTTTTCTTTATAACTGAAATTACCAAATATCAAGCATTTACACTAGCAAATAGTATTTAGAAATAGAATATCCAAATATAGCAAAGTTTATGGTAATTGGTATTATTCCTAGAACTTTGCACTGTCGAGTTATTCTTACTGCTCCCTACTCCCTAAATTAATTAAAAATATCAAAAAATACCCCTAAAATTCTATTAATAGGACCGAAAGGAGCTAACACACCTCCTACACCATCAGTAAAAGTTGCCCTACCAGAACGCCCAACTACAACTACATCATTATTTAATAAAGTTGGATTAGTTTCTTCATTAGCTTTTGCTGAAAAATCTACCTTGACTTTTCGCCGAGTAACTGTACCATTAGGATTAAGACGAATCAATTCTATTTCCTTCGTTTTTGCTCTTCCTGGTTTAAAACCTCCCGCTGATAATAAAGCTTGATTCAGCGTACTATTCGGAGTTACAAAAATTGTTCCCGGTTTAACCACTTCCCCAATCACATTAACCTTCAGATTCCCTGGAGAAAAACTTGAGGCAGTAACTTTAGCTAACTCATCTAAATTAACTTCATCTGCTACTGGCACATAAATTGTATCTCCTGATTGTAAAACTATATCTTGGCTTAAATCCCCACTTTCCAAAAGTTGCCAAAGATCTACTTTCATCGTTTGCTCCGTACCAGCACGAGTTAGTCGCCGTACCCTAATTTGCCGAATATCCGCTGCGGAAGTAATACCACCTGCTATCTTAATTGCCTTAGTAACAGTATGTAATCTAGTATTCTCAGGAAGTGAAGTATTATCTTCTACTGTGGTGGAATCTAAATTTTCTTCTGTTTTAGAAACTTGAATTTGGTTAATATTTGTTTCCAATATATATGGACCAGGCCGTGCTACTTCTCCTACTACTGCAATATTTAAAGGTTGAGTATTCGTACCAGCAAAATTAGCACTTGCTAATTGATTTGACTCTACAGGATTAACCTCAGTAATACTAGGAACAAATAAAGTATCCCCATCCCGCAAAGAAATATCTTGGACTAAGCTACCATTTTCCAAAAGTTCCCATAAATTAATATTAATTATTTGTTCTGGAGCGTTGAGTTGGGAACGACGAATTTTAATTTGTCTAATGTCTGCTGAAGTTGTGACTCCACCCGCAACCTGTAATGCTTTAGTAACCGTAGGTAGTTGAGTGCCTTTACTATCATTTCCTTGACTAACTACTGGAGAAATGGTATAAGAACCAGGATGTTGAACTTCACCAGCGATCGCTATTTTTAATGAACGTGCTGCTAATAAATTAAGATTAACTATAGGTATTTGTAGATATTCACCGTATTTTTCTTGAATTAACTCTTTAGCCTTATCTAAATTCATTCCCTGCACAGAGACATTACCTATTAATGGTAAGTTGAGAGTACCATCAATTTGTACCTGATGTCGGCCATTTTCTCCACTATATTCTGGTATGTTGAAGATATCTATTTGAATGCGATCGCCAGGACCCAGAGTATATTCTTTTGATTGTGGTGATGGTATTTCTGGTTCAGAAGGCAATATTAATTCTGGAGGTGGAGACAGGAGAGGTGGTATTACTTCTGCATCCTTTGGAGGTGGAGGTGGTGTTACTTCTACATCGTTACTCCAAGGTTCTATTAGTTTAGGTAAAGTCGAGTTTTGCGGTCTTATTGGTTCATTCTGAGAGAGAGATTGAGCTTTTACAGAATCAGATAATCCCCAGTGACTGCATAATATAACTATCGTTCCATAACTTAAAATTTTGGATAAATATAATATTTTGCTAATTATATCTGCTTGATTTTTTAATTCTTGCCACTTCATTTCTCACTCCCTCTCTATTTTTTTTTAATCCAAATAACCTATTTTTTTAAGCCAAATAACTATAAGTATTCAGCTATTAAGAGTCAGCTATCAGCAATTAGTAATAAATAATTAGGGTTTGCTGAATTATTGATGAAAGCCTTTACAGATAAACTTTTTAGCATTTTTAGGTAGGTCAAAAGTACCAGCTTTTAAGTCTTGAAAGCTAAAAAGTCCAGGATTTTCTGCCATAATTAGCCGATTTTTCGGGAACCGTAAATCAAGGGATAATTCTTCCTCCTACCTCTTCTGTAATTCTTATTCCCATAAGGATTGCAGGATTGCTGGATTCTGACTTCTCCCTGGTACTAAAAGACTTTTTCAGCAAGCCCTAATTACTTCTGAGCTTTGGGAAGGGAAACTCGACAGTAATTTTTTACTCTTTACTTAACTTCAAAGGTTATTTTACCTTATTCACAATTAACAGCTGAATTGGGAAGTTACGACCCAGGAAGCTAGCTAATAGCTGACGGCTGAATGGCGAGCGCATTCTGTAGGAAATGCTTACAAATAACCTAATTTTTCTAGACTACTAATTATATGAGCTACGCTTTCCTCTAAAGTTTCATTGTCTGTATAGCAAGTAATTTCTGGATTTTCTGGGGCTTCATAAGGATCGTCAATACCAGTAAAGTTTTTGATTTCTCCAGCCCTAGCCCTAGCATACAATCCTTTAACATCACGTTGTTCACAAACTGCTAAAGGTGCATTAATATAAACCTCTATAAAGTTTTCATCCATTGCTCTAATTTCATTTCGTATTGCTTTATAAGGACTAATTGCTGCAGTAATCGCCACTGCTCCATTTCTGCTAAGAAGATGAGCGACAAATCCAATTCGTCGGACATTTATATCTCGGTCTTCCTTACTAAAAGTCAACCCCTTTGATAGATTTTCTCTGACGATATCTCCATCTAATATCTCTACATTTCGACCTCTTTCCTTTAATTTTTCTGCTACAACTTTGCTGATAGTTGTCTTACCAGCTCCGCTTAAACCTGTAAACCAAAGAATAAATCCTTTTTCCATGTTAACTTAATTTGTTTGAGTTTTCAGTGAATCCCTATTTTACTTTAATCAGTGAATTAATAGAATATCAGTAAATTTTTCATTCATTACATGGATGTCGATAATAAAAACTATATTTCTCAGGACTTACGCAAAGGTAAACATAGACAAAAACTAGATCGTTATAGTTTTAAATAGGGCTGGCTGATTAAATCTAAAAGTCTTTACGGACATATATTTTAGCACTTTCAGGTCTGAAAAAAAGTACCTGATTTTGAGGTGCTTAATGCTCCTCAAATTACTATTTTAGGCATACGGTTGGGCAAAAAAAGTTACTTTCCTGCTCCTCTACTCCCCTACTCCTCTACTCCCCTACTCCTCTACTTCTTAAAAAAAGACTGAAGAAGCACAAACCCTAAATACTGTGTCTATGGTCTATGGGTAAGTCTTAAAACATTTATCAAATTGGTATAAGAAAAAATAAACTTTAGTATTTCAAGTCAGAAATGCTGATAACTAAAATTACCAAAAAAAGAGGTATAAAGCCTCCCCTTTTAAAGGGATAAAAAATTTTCACTCAGTCAAAAATTACGGATTGACGCTAGATATAGCGGTTAAAACTATTGCGCAATAGTTTTTAAACTCTATATATAGTACCTTTGCGTAAGTCATCTCAGTATTTCAAGCCTCCGAGTTTAGTCGGGGGTTCACTCTCTACTGATAACTGATAACTGAAATTACCGTCTACTCCCTAACTCAATAAAAACACTTACAATCCCCAACCCTAGTTATCTATTATCAATTAGTAAAGTGACGGTTAAAAAATCGGATAATCATCACAATAAATAACGAAGGAAAAGCTAGAGTAGAAGGGAAAATAATTTTAAGTAATTGTGAAGAAAGAGTTTTTTTATCAATAATTATCCGGACAAGTAATTTCCATACTCTTGAGATAAAAAAATTAGGTTTTAGGGAGTCGGGGACAGGGAACAAAAAATAGAAAAGAAGAAAAAAACCGTATCTGATAACTTTGATAACTGTCACATCAAGTATTTCAAAAATAAAAGTCTTTCACCATTTTATAAATCTAAATGTAGGGTATTAAAAACAATCCATTACTTGGCAGTTAAAAAACTGGACTATAATCACAATCCAATTTTAATTTTTTTTAGGTTGCAAACTTAATCTGTAGCTTTATTTCAGCCTTATTTTAACTTCTGATTCCCAAATAAAGCCATCACAATAAATTAATCCTCCACACCCTTTTCTGATTTTTAACTAATAACTAATTATGCAATAAATATCCTGATTTATTTCTTTAAGTTTGTATCAGAGAGTAGATACTCTTACATGGATACAACCTATGAAAAACAATTATACAACAATCATTTTATCCTTTTTATTATTACTTGGTAATGCTCCTATTAGCCAAGCCTTAATAACTGAAAATGAACTTGAATCATCTACAGCATTTTTCAGAGAATCTGCTCAAAATCGTCATTATGGACCAACTCAGCCTCCGCGAGGAAACAGACGAAATTTTGTAGAAAAAAGCTGTAATTCTGGATTAGATCAGGAAATTTTCCCTCATCGTGGTAGTGGACGATAAAGCTATTTACTACTTTTTAATTTTGAAGAATAAGTAAAAATTTTATCAAAGTTTTTCAAGTTATTAAGTTGATAATATTAGTTCTATCTTCCATTCATAAATATGATGATAATGTGAAAAATTACCTGATATTTTGGTTTGAATCCTGGCTCTTCAATAGACAACTTATCTTTATGATATTATGTCCGGGTCAATACTTAATCAATCACGATAAAAGAGCTAGGATATAATAAAAAATGATTTTTTTATTAGTAATTATCCGGACATAACTTTAAGTATTGGAAAAATTTACCAAACCACTCTAAAAAATTAAGACAGGGTGGTAAAAACTCATTGCTTGATGGTGAAAATACCGAAGAATCATCAAGATAAACTTTTAATTTATTTTTTTGCGATTGAGAATCTAGTTTGTAGATACATTTCAGTCTTAGCTTTACATCTATTTTGCCAATAAATCCATTTTAACACTATACTTATCCTTCACACAGTCTTCATATTTTGAACTAATAAATAATTCTTCGATAAGTATCCTGATTTGATCCTCAATTTTTGTATTAGAGAGTAGATGCTCTTAAATGGATACGACCTATGAAAAACTATTATACAGCCATCATTTTCTCCTTTTTGTTATTACTTGGTAATGCTCCTATTAGCCAAGCTTTAATGACTGGAAATGAAGTTGAATCATCTGCAAAATTTTTCAGAGAATCTGCTCAACCCCGTCATGGGGAAGCTACTTATCCCCCAAAAAAAGGAAACAGAACACAATTTGTCAACACAAGCTGTTCTTTTGGGTTAAATAATCAGGAAATTTTTTCTCATCGTGGTAGTGGACGCTAAAGTTATTTACTACTCTTGAAATTTCCGGAGGAAGTAGAACTTTTATCAAAGTTTTTGCAGCTCTTAAATTGATAATATTGGTTCTATCTTCCATTTATAAACATATATGATGATCTAGAAAAATACCTCAAATTTTGCTTCAAAGCCTCGCTCTTCAATAGACAACTTCATCTTTGATATATCATGTCCAGTTGAATAATTAATGAAAAACAAAAGAAGAGAATATTTTTTTCTTAGTAATTATCCGGACATGATATTAAGTATTTAGAAAATGAGAAAGATATCTCACCACTATCAAAACTTGGTAATATTTTTGGAGCGTTGTTCTAATCCTCATTACACAAAAAACTTCTGACTTCTGACTTCTGACTTCTGAGTTCTGAATTTTGACTTCATAATTGGGTCACGCCACCCCGTCTTAATCGGCGAAATATTTTTGGATGGTTGTTCTCATCCTCATCACAAAAACAACTTCTGACTTCTGACTTCGTTACATCCAACTTGAGACCAGGATTAGGAAGCAATAAACCCACTCTATACTCCAAATTTGGGATTATACCATTATGTTATGCTATCATTAAGTATGTCTGTCAGCCAAAAGTACGCAGGGTGCAAAAATCTACTAAGATAACAAATTATACTCACGGTTAATCCGTGTACATATTCTCAAACCAAATGTAAAAAAAATCTCAAAAAGATATTTATGTTTAAGATTTACGCATCAATATCTAACTACAAAGAGTTTTATAATGAGCTTCACACTGTAGCTAGGGCATAACATATTATTTTGCGTAATTCATGCTCTTGGTTAGAGTAAAACTAAACTTATAGCTGACTGACTTTACTGACATTGAAATATCATCATAGTCAGTATCTTTTTAATTGTTAACAGAAGGTGATAAAATGCCTTCCTACTTTTGTTATTTTGGGGATTACAATGAAAACTGATACCGATCTGATTAATAGCCTTAGCCAGAGCGCTATGGATCAGATTATGTTATATTTAGCGTTCAGTGCCATGAGGACGAGTGGGCATCGTCATGGAGCTTTCTTAGATGCAGCTGCCACAGCCGCCAAATGTGCTATATACATGACCTACATAGAGCAAGATAAGAATCTCCGTATGACTGGGCATCTGCATCACATCGAACCTAAACGGGTTAAGGTGATTGTGCAGGAAGTAGAAGAAGCACTGACAAAAGGTAAGTTGCTGAAAATGTTGGGTTCTCAAGAACCTCGCTATTTAATTCAGTTTCCTTATGTATGGTTAGAACAGTATCCTTGGATACCTGGACTTTCCCGACTTCCTAATAACAATCTTTCTATTGATGAAAGACGATACATAGAAAGTAAACTTCCACCAAATATGCCTGATGCTAAATTGATTAATTCTTTTCAGTTCATGGAGTTAATTGAGTTTTTGCATAGACGTTCTCAAGAAGATTTACCAGCTAAACGTCGGATGCCTCTGAGTGAAGCTTTGGCAGAACATATTAAACGTCGTTTGATCTATTCTGGTACAGTCACAAAGATAGATTCTCCTTGGGGAATGCCTTTTTATGCCCTGACTCGCTCTTCTTATTCTCCAGAGGATCAAGAAGAACGTACTTTTATTATGGTTGAGGATACAGCTCGATATTTTCGCTTAATGAAAGATTGGGCTGAACAGAAAAGCACAAATGTAATGCGCATTTTGGAGGAGTTTGATATTTCTCCAGCTCGCTATGAGCAAGCTAAAGATGAGTTAGATGAAATCATCAGGCATTGGGCTGATCGCTATCACGAACAAGGCGGAAAACAAATGGTGCTACAAATGGTCTTTGGCCTTAAGGATGATTAATCTAATTACTTGCAATCTTTAGTTTATTAGGAGTTAGAAGTTTTTCTAGCCCCTAAAACTTTCAGTCATAGCTTTAAATCTTTAGAATTTACTATCTGTAATTATTAGAGTTTTTAATAAACTTGATAATCTTAACTAATCTAATCTAAAGCTTTAGGGTTTTAACTAAACTTGATTGAAAACTATGGTTTCATTAAAAACCAATTAGGGTTGGCTGAAAAAGTCTTTTAGCTGAGGTAGGGAACAGAGAACAGGGAACACTTAACTGTTTAGACGATCTGCTACGGCCAAATTTTCTGACAATTCGTCAAAACTTGATCATTTTGAAACTACAACAGCTAAAAACCAGGAACTTTTTTCGACATAAAAATCCTAAAATCTTTATCTGTCAAGGCTTTGATATTTAATCAGCAAGCCCCTATTAAATTGTGAGATAACTAAACAGGGCTGCATCTTAACTTTTTTTACTATTAAAAAATATTTTGAGCAGTTTTCAATTATCATAGTCTATCAAATTAAATTTGATTATTGAGTATTATTTGATACAAAATCCTCGTTTTTATGAGCTAAACAGCTAACAGGCAAGATGCTTGTGTTAAAAGAATTTAATCATTTCAACTTTAGATCCTTAGTCCGAAATATGAGGAACCACATCACCATAAGCAAAACCCTGTAGGGACGTTCTATGGAACGTCCCTACAGTGGTCTTGGTCTACCTAAATGAAAACTTATAAGTTACAGCACTTAGGGAACAGACAACAGGGAACAGGTATGGAGGAAGAATGAATAGCTTATAATATAAGGCTTTTAGCTATTGAACACTTCCGGCAATTTGTAAATATTAAGTGCGCACATTGCTATACAATAACTGAACTTTATGATGGGGTCATTTCAATTATCAGTTATCAGTAGACAGTGAACCTCCGACTAAACTCGGAGGCTTGAAATACTGAGTTAAAATTTTTTCATCCCCGAACCAGGGGAGGCTTTATACCTCTTTTTTTGGTAAATAGAGTTAACTTGCTCGTTATCTTCCAACTAATGTCCCCTATTTAGTTAAAATAAAAAATGTCAAATTCTTAAATATTATAGTAGGTAAAAACGTTGTTAGACGAACAGGCAAAAAAAACCATACTGCGTAAAATTCCTCATGGATTATACATTTGTGGCGTTAAAGATGGTGATGAAGTTAATGGCTTTACAGCTAGTTGGGTAATGCAAGCATCTTTTCAGCCTCCCCTAATTGTTAATTGTGTAAATAAAGAATCTAAATCCCATGCTATGATTAAGGCTAGTGGAGTATTTTCTCTAAGTTTTTTAGGAGCAGAACAAAAAGATTTAGCTCAACAATTTTTTAAACCTCAACGTCGTGTGGGAAATAAATTTGAAGAAGTAGAATTTTATTTAGGAGAAACTGGTTGCCCTATTATTTCTGATACTCTTGGCTATGTTGAATGTCAAGTTATTAGTGCTGTAGAAGAAGGCGACCATACTGTATATGTAGGAAAAGTAATTGCAGCAGGTTTACATCGTGAGGGAGATCCTTTATTATTAGAAAGTACGGGTTGGAATTATGGTGGTTAATTACCATCAATAGCAGTTTTAAGGAATAGGAAATAGGGGAGGAGTAACTGATAATTTATGAATAATAATTGATTTTAATTGAAGTTTTTGGAGAAGTTTATTAGCTAATATCAAATCCGTCAGTATGGCTATAATTCAAGTAGTAGGGGTTTGGTCTCCCAACCCTCTACAAACAAGAAATTTTCCCTCTTTTCTGATGATATAACTTTCATATAAAATCCATCAGTATCAGTATAATTTTCTCCCGTAGGGGTTTGGTCTCCCAACCCTCTACAAACTAGCAATTTTCCCTCTTTAATTCATATAGTAGCAATTTGCTATAAATTCATTCGTAAGCATTTCCTACGGAATATCTAATAGCTAATACCTGAATGTTTACCTTCCTTTTTCCTTCTTTAATAGTTTATTTTTTCGTAGTTAATTATTAATTTATTTATGCCATTAATTAAAGTTAAAACATCTGTTTCTCAACCAGAAAAAGATAAAATTGATAGTCTTCTCAAAAATCTTTCTTCTGGCATAGCAAAGCATTTTAGTAAACCAGAATCTTATGTAATGACAACTTTTGAATCAGATATTTCCATGACTTTCGGAGGAAATAGTCATGAACCAGTTTGCTATATAGAAATTAAAAATATTGGCAGTATGAATCCTAATCAAACTAAAGCAATGAGCCAAGATTTTTGTCAAGAAATTAATCAAACTCTAGACGTTCCCAAAAATCGAATTTATATAGAATTTTCTGATGCTAAAGGTTATATGTGGGGTTGGAATAGTTCTACTTTCTAAAGAAGAAGGAAGAAGAGAGACGGAAGAAGGAAAGCAGATGAATCTATAGAAAAATACAGTTCAGTTCAAGACTTTTTGGGAAGTGCTGTAATATCAAGAGCTACTCTAATAGTTTAGCTCCATAGCTTATGAATTTTAGTCTTAAGAAAACCCTCTTGATTTATAACAAAATGTAAGCATTTATAGCAATCCTAAATAAGTTGTCAGATTTTATTGTAGGGGTTTGGTTTCCAAATCCCTGGTACTTGGGTTTGGAGACCAAACCCCTACAGTTTTTTCTCGCAAATCATTTGATCAGGACTAACGCAAAGGTACTATATATAGTGTGTCGGTGCGTGACGAAGTGCGCTTTTCATGTCGCGTAGCGAAACACACCCTACTAATAGCGTTCATGGCTTTAGTCCTGTTCATATTGCTATCGCTAATAACTATTAGCTAAATGCTTACAAAAAAAATCAGCAAAAATAATAGTTCTATTCAAAAATTCCTAGTAGAATTATCAAAATATTTCATCCTACTTTCAATATAGAATTATCCAATAAATTAAATTCTGAATCTACTGGATGATCAGCCAAACCATCAAGAGCTATTTTCTCAATTAAACTACCTAACCTTAATGCTTTTAAAGCTTGTTCTCCTCCAATTGAAGGTTTATTTCCTCCTCCTACACAATGAATAAAATGTTCTAATTCTGCATGAAGAGGCTCAATATTGCTAGTATAAACCTTTTCAATTAAGCCGTCCTGACGATAAAGCACTTGACCATAATCTGTAACATAATCTGCTGTTGTTTGCCGATGAATCAGAATTTCATTATTCAGAAAATCTGCTTCTGTTAGAGAATTTTTACAGTGGGCAACTATAGAACGAAGCTTTTTGTGTGTTACTTTACTAGCAGTTAGACTAGCTATTATACCATTAGCAAAACCAAGAGTAGCTGTTACATAATCTAAATTTCCCGAACTAGAAGCACTACTGCCACTAGCAGTCAATTTTACCACTGGAGCGGCCACTAATTCTAATAATAAGTCAATATCATGGATCATTAAATCCAAAACTACAGACACATCATTAGCTCGATGAGAATAAGGACTCATGCGATGAGCTTCTAAGGCCAATATTTCTTCAGTTTTGAGGACCTTGCTGAGTTCTTGAAAAGCAGGATTAAATCTTTCTATATGACCCACCTGTAAAATTCGATTTGTTTCAGCAGCAGTATTCACTAAAAATTCGGCCTCAGTAATACTAGCAGCAAGGGGCTTTTCCATTAAAACATGGACTCCTGCTTTTAAACAGGTCATTCCTACAGCATAATGTTGAAGAGTAGGTACAGCGACACATACAGCATCAACATGAGGTAAAAGCTCTTGATAGTCCTCAAAAAAACGAACTCCATACTTATTGGCAGTATCTAGTCCCCTTTCAACGTTGATGTCTGCTATACCTACTAATTTAGTATTTTTGAGCAAACTGAGGACACGGGTATGGTGCTGACCCATATTACCAACCCCAATGACTCCTACACACAGCAGTTTTGCTTGACTATTTTTGGTAAAATTTTTTGGATATATTGTTGACATTTTATCTAGCACTCCTAGATTCTCCTCCACCACACCTAATTAGATTAATAGGTTTATCTTTTTCTTTGCAATTTATCTTAATCTGCTGACTGGAGCTAGTGCTATAAAATTATATGTTGCTCTTTTGGTAGGGAGTAGACAGTAGGGAATGGTGCGTGTAGCGATTAATTATTAATTAGGGCTGGCTGAATTATTGATGAAAGCCTTGACAGATAAACCTTTTAGCATTTTTAGGTAGGTCAAAAGTACCAGCTTTTAAGTCTCTCAAGCTAAAAAGTCTAGGGTTTTCTGCCATAATTAGCCTAAAATCAAAGGATAATTATAATTCTTCTGAGTACCTCATTCTGTAATTCCTATTCCCATAAGGATTCTGGATTCTCGATTCTGGCTTCTCCCTGCTACTAAAATACTAAAAAAGCGCAAACCCTAATTATCCATTATCTATTGGTTATGAATACAATAGTAATTAAAATAGGTACTTCTAGTCTAACTAATTCAGAAACCGGAAATTTAGCCTTATCCACAATTTCTAGCTTAATTGAAACTATTACTAACTTAACTCGCCAAGGAAATAGAGTCGTTTTAGTTTCGTCTGGAGCTGTTGGTGTAGGTCGTGATATGCTAGGACTAACTGAAAAGCCTAAAAATATTTCCATGAAGCAAGCAGTAGCAGCAGTAGGTCAAGGACGACTGATGCGAGTTTACGATGACTTATTTTCATCTTTGCAACAGACAATTGCTCAAATTTTGCTAACCAGAAGCGACCTATCACGACGTAGTAGTTATGTCAATGCCTATAACACATTTCAACAACTTTTCCAACTGGGAGTAGTTCCTATAGTTAATGAAAATGATACTACTGCTGTTGAAGAGCTAAAGTTTGGGGACAATGATAATCTCTCAGCTTTAGTTGCTAGTTTGGTAGAGGCTGATTGGTTGTTTATCTTAACTGATGTTGATAGACTATACTCAGCCGATCCGAGAAGTAATCCAGATGCTGTACCTATTGCTTTAATAAAGCGAATGGAACAACTTGAAGAACTTCAAGTTCAAACTGGAAAGTCTGTTAGTGGCAGAGGAACAGGTGGAATGATTACCAAAATTGAAGCTGCCAAAATTGCTACTGCTGCTGGAGTTAGAACTGTAATTACTAATGGTAAAATTCCTTCTAATATACTAAAAATTCTTAATGGAGAATCTATTGGTACTCAGTTTGAACCTCAACCACGACAAATAAACGCCCGCAAACATTGGATTGCTAATGTTTTAGTTCCGATAGGCCAACTTTATCTGGACCAAGGTGCAGTTAGGGCAATTTCTGAGCTTGGTAAATCTCTATTAGCTGCTGGTATTATTCAAGTAGAGGGGGAATTTAATTCATCAGATGCTGTACAACTATGTAATGAAAAAGGTGAGGAAATAGGTAGGGGACTTGTAAATTATAGCAACGTTGAATTGCAAAAAATTCTGGGTTGTCGCTCAGAAGATATACCTGAAATTTTAGGCTATGTAGGGTCTGAAACAGTTGTACATAGAGATAATCTTTTAATTACAGCAGGCTGATGAAATCTTAAAGCATTGACAGATAAAGATTTTAGCCTTTTTTAGGATCGGAAAATTTGGCCGTAGCAGAATGTCTAAACTATTCCCTATTCCCTATTCCCTACTTATAACGAATACCTGCTTGTTCCAACCGCCTTAATGCTTCACCCAAACGTTCACACTCAGCAATTAAACTAATTCTCACATAACCCTCACCCGCAGTACCAAAAGCATTTCCAGGAGTCACCACTACTCCAGTTTTTTGTAAAACAGATAAAGCAAAATCAGTAGAACCTAAACCTGGGGGACAAGGAACCCATAAATACATAGTTGCTAGGGTTTTCTTGACATTCCAACCTAATTTTCCTAAACCTTGAATGAGAAAATCTCGACGTTGACTATAACGTTCTTGAACCTGATGTAAATATTCATCTGGTAACTCTAAAGCAGTCTTAGCTGCTGACTGTAAAGCACTAAATACACCATAATCCAAATTAGTTTTTAAAGTCCTTAACCCTTGAATTACATGATAGTTGCCAACTACAAAACCTATTCGCCAACCAGCCATATTATAAGTTTTCGACATAGTGTGAAATTCTACACCAATATCTTTTCCTCCAGGAATCTCTAATAAACTGGTAGGTTGATAACCATCAAAAGCTAATTCAGCATAACATAAGTCGTGAACCAGTAGGATATCATACTTTTTCGCAAAAGCCACAATATCCTCAAAAAATTCTCGTGGAGCAGTAGCACCAGTGGGGTTACTAGGATAATTAAAAAAGAAAATTTTTGCCTGTTCTGCGACACTATCGGGAATATCCCCTAAATCAATAATCCAATCATTTTCTGGCTTTAGGACAATACTATGAATTTTACCACCTGCAATTAAAGGGCCACGAAAATGTGCAGGATAGGCAGGATTAGGTGATAAAACTAAATCTCCTGGATTTATGTATGCTAAAGCTAAATGACCTAAACCCTCTTTAGAACCCAAAAGTGGCAAAGCTTCTCCATTAGGGTCAAGCTTTACATTATAACGACGAAAATACCAATCAGTAATTGCTTTACGGAAAATAGAAGTACCCTCAAAAGGCGGATAACCATGATTAGTTGTATCTTGTAAAGCTTTAATGGCAGCTTCGACAACGGGTTGAGGAGTAGGTCCATCGGGGTTTCCCATTCCCAGATCTATTAAATCTAGTCCTTGTTCGCGGGTACGAGCTTTTAGTTCATCTAGGCGGGCAAAAACGTAAGGTGGTAATGCGTCTATCCTGTCTGCTGGCTTAATCGAATACATATATTATTTGACAAATATTTTTTACAAGAAATAAAGAATATCAGGACTTACACGGGAGCAACCAAGAAAGCGGGTTTATTACCGTTATCTTGTTACTAAAACCACGAAATTTTGTTCATAAACCCGGTTTGGTGCGTAAGTCCTAAATATATCAAACTTTTTCAAGAAAAATAATGAATTTTATATTACTTTTTTTAACTTGAAAGTAGATATTTTAAATTTTAGGAGTTATATGGAAGCCTCCTCTTCATGCTTAAAAATAAGCTAGGCCAACAGAACAGGGAAAAACTATAGCGTTTATTAATATCGTGATTTAGACTTATCTTTCAGTCTTTTTGTTCCCTTTATCGGCCTAAAAGTCCTAAAAGTTTTATATTTTATACTTTCAGGCTTTTTCAGCCAACTCTAATTAGGTCGCGCCACACCGTCTTGATGGGCGAAACGTTTTGGGAACCTTGCTCAAATCCCCGTTACAAAAATAACTTCTGTTTGCGGAGCATTCCGTAGGAACTTCTGAATTTGTTAAACCTCACCAGTATGGGAACTGCCATATAATAATTTTCTATGTTTCACTTAATATCTAAATTCATTCCCAAATTTTGTTTCTCTACCTCGAATGAGACTGTTGTGGAAACCATTGCTGCTACTAATTGCTCTGGAACTACTTTAAATGGTAGTCGATGAATGTCAGAATTTGGACTACAAGCAATTTCCGCAACCTGCCATAATTCAGATAAACTGATTTCTGTCAACCCTAGGTCACCTAAGCTTTTCGGTAAACCAATTTCTTGGTAAAATTTTAATAGTTGTTGTCTGGCAGCAATAGCTAATTGATTCCCTTGTACCATTTCTTCTAACCTTAGTTGAACTAATATACCATAAGCAACTTTTTCTCCATGTAGTTGGCTATGACTGGTAGACAAATGAGTTAGGCCATTATGAATAGCATGGGCAGCTACAGTCCGACATTGCGCACCCCCAATACCTCCGATTACACCAGCTAATAATACTGCTGCATCTACAACTTCTTGCCAAGTTTCTCCTCCTGGTTCTTGTAGTGCAGCAGTTGATTTTTGAAAAAGGATATCTCTTAAAACTCTAGCTTGTTGGACAGCAGCAATAATCATGGTTTGTTCTGAATGGCCACTGCTGACTGAAGCTTCATACCATTTGGCGATCGCATCTCCAATGCCAGCTATTAAGGTCCTAGAAGGAGCGGTTTTAATTATGTCATAATCTAGAATTAGTAAATCTGGACATCTAGTTAGACTTACATCATATAAGAAAGCGCCTTGGTCTGAGTAAATATTTGATAATGCTGTCCAAGCTGCACAGGTAGCTGCGGAGGTAGGAATAGTAATTATGGGTAAATGACATTGGTGAGCTAGAAGTTTGGCTGTATCGAGAGCTTTACCACCACCAATACCAATTATGAGGTCTGCTTTCTGGGTAGCAACGGTTTGGCGGAGGTTGGCCAAGCTACCTTCACTACAGTCGGAACCATAGTTAGTTTGGGTAAATTTTAAGTTATAGCTTTGTAGGTAAGGTTGGATGATACTTAGGGAGCGATCGCCTCCAACTATGAGGGGATTATTGCCAAGACGGGCGATCGCCTCTCCTAGTTGAGCTAAAGCATTTTTTCCGCGAATAACTTGAGCTGGAGCTATGTTTAGGGATAATAAAGTGGTAGTTGTTTGGGAAATATTGCTAGATTCAATCATGGCAACTAATGCTAAGTTTAAGTCAATTTTATAGAGTATAGCTCAATATGGAAAAGTCAGGAGGAGAGTCAGATGTAGGTTGGGTTTCGTTCCTCAACCCAACAATAATCTTTCTCCATTATTTTTGTCAAGTTTTCTAGAAAAGTTTTAATATTTTTTTCCAGAGCTAAAGTTTATTCTAAAAAATCATTAATCTTTGCACAAGTAAGCAATAAAAAATTATGTAGGCATTCAGCTCTTAACTATGAGTTAGCCCTCTGGGGAGGAACTGCGTTAACAGCAAAATATCAACCTTGAAGAGGAGATTTAAAGGAATATAGACTTTAAAAAAGGCTTTTTTAGTCAGAAAAATTTATGAATAATAAAGCTTTTATTGCTCACTAAAAGCAATAGGTGATTGCTGAGGAATGAATGCTTACAAAATTATTAATAAATCAAATTATAGGAGGAAAAACAATGAAAGGTTCATTCGCTCAATATGCCCAAGAAAGCAGTACAGAATTAACATTTTATTATATAGATGGTCACAAAGAAACCTTTAGTTTGCCAATTAATGCACAACAATTTCAAGCACAATTACAACAATTACTTAAACAGCCTTGGATTACTTTTCATTTAATAGATCAAACAGTTTGTATTTGTACTGAGAAAGTTATGAAAATTGAAATCATACCACCTATAAATCAAATGCAAGGGGAAGGAGTATTTGCTAATTCTCAGAGAATAACTGCTTTACAACGTAATGTTGGCAGATAAAAAAATAATTTGATTAGGGAGTAGGGAGTAGGGAAGAAGGAATCCAGAAACCCGGTTTCTTTGAGAAATCGGGTTTTTTCTTTGTATAATCTACTGTATATTTCTGAAAAAGTCTTTTTAGTTCAGTAGAAAGTAGTTAGGAATCTGAATAAATAAAGAATTAGAGAGCAGCTAGTCAAATGTTTTATATTTTGATTTTCCTAACAATATATTCTGTCTAATATGCTCATTTTCTCAACTTGAGCAACCGAAAATTTATACCTTGCTAATCCAAAACTCCCCTATCTAACTTCTGAGTTGCTAAGAAGTATTTGAAATGCTTTTTAACCCACTAAGATAGTTGTGCAAAATTTAAAGAGAGATAATAAGCAATAGATAGTCAGTAGAATGTGTAATTAATTTTGCATAGACATTTATCAATCTTCAAAGTTATTCATCCGGAATTAATTCACTGTAAATATTCAGAGTTATTCATCCGGAATCAATATTAACTTACAGAATAAATTACTTAGATTATATCTTTTACATCTATTACAGAATTTCATATTTGTGAGGTACAATTATCGCAGTTAAGATATCTGCACTACAAAAATTTTGTAATTAATAATTGTACTTAATATACTTGAAATTTGCTGTAAGTATAAATGTAAACAAACAGCTATTAGCGGTCAGCTCTCAGCTAAAAAAACAAATTAATTATAGTCATTCTGGTTTAGACTGAGACAATAATTTCTTACTCTTAAAAGGTTTCAGCTAAAAAAATGTTTCATTCTTATTCAGAATAACTATAAACATTCCTTTAGCTGCTGCTACTAAATTTATAACAGATTTTCAAGTCATAAATTAAAGCACAATAAAAACCAGCTTTAGTTTTCAAATAAAGGCAATAAAACTGAATGCTGACTGCTTACTTATAAATAAAATTAAAACCATAATCATGGAATTAAAACTTAAATATAGCCATAGTTTTTCTGATTCTATTCCTATAGAAATAGATCGAGATAGTTGGCGATCGCTACCTACTAATATCGAAACTGAAATTCAAACTAACCCAGTCTATAGTTTGATGTTGAAAAACTTCAAAACTACCCTAGAAAAAGGAGTATCTGAAACTGAAGCTCAAATCAAAACATTAGGATATGAAACTATCAGATTCAAGCTCAAAAACTTAACTGGAACATTAATACCAGACAAAAAAGAGTCTTCAACAGACCTACTTTCTGTTCAGTCTAATAAAATGAATGAGCTGAAAAAAAATCCTCTTTCTCAAAACAAATATCAGGAAAAGTTAATCCCTCAAAATCAAAATCAAGTTGCAGAAAAAATGAGTACAAACTTAAACATTGCTATCGAAGCAGAAGCTCCAACTGAACCAATTGTTTTAGCTATAAACTCTGATGATATAGATACTAATTTATCAGAAAATAATCATAATAAGTCTGAAAAATTTTCACTAAAAAATAGTCTATTCAAATGGAATAAAAAGCCAACTAAAGCAGAGGAAGCAGCTTTAAAACTTCAAGAAAGAAAAATATACTTACAGGAACTAGGTAAAAAACTACAAAATGCACGAAAAATGCGTTGTTTATCTATGCAACAAGTTCATAAACAAACTTTCGTACCACTTCATTATGTAGAAGCAATAGAGAGAGGTGAAACAGAAAGACTACCAGAAGATGTATATCTTCGGGGATTTATTTTTCGTCTTGGTAATGCTTTAGGGTTTGATGGTATAACTTTAGCAGCAGCTTTGCCTAGTTCTAATTCACTTAAAGGTTTAATCCCATCTTGGTCTGAGTCTGATCAAGAATTTGGATTTCATCTACATCCAGCTTACCTATATGTAGGTTATGCAGCTTTAATAGCTGGAACAGTAAGTGGACTAAGTTGGATGTCCCAACAACCAAGTTCTGGAGTAAATATGGTTCCAGATACTCTAGAACCACCAGATTCATTTGTGAAGTCACAAAAACATTCAGAAACTACTCAGACACCAGGATTAAAATCGACTAGAGGTAGTTTAGTTGTTGGTTCAGATATAGCTCCACCAGAAACTTTTACAGTTATCAGTTAACAAATTTTTTAGGGAACAGGGAACAGGGAACAGGGAACAGGGAACAGGGAAAAATTATCAGTACCCTAAGCTGAAATAAACCGCTGTGAAATATATTTCACAGCTCAAAACTGAAGTCCAAAGGACTTGAGCTTTGAGCCAGGGATTTTAATTCCTGGCTAATATTGATTTTCGTTACTTTTTAAGTTATCATTTATAGGTTGAAAAGGGGAATCTTAAAACCTTATCTTTTCCTCAATCGTTGAAAAAATGTCTAAGCAGACTCATGTTGTTTATGCCATGTAGGATGCCATAATAACTCAGCAGTAGAACGTTTTTCTACCATTTCTTTAGTAATAGTGCAGTAAGTAACATCTTCACGGGATGGTAATTCATACATAATATCTAACATTAACTCTTCTAAAATTCCTCGTAATGCTCTAGCTCCAGTTTTACGTCTATGTGCTTCTTTAGCGATCGCTGTTAGAGCTTCTTTTTCAAATTCCAGCTTAACATTATCCATCTTTAATAATTTTTGATATTGCTTAACCAAAGCATTCTGTGGTTCAGTTAATATTTTCATTAATGCAGTTTCATCTAATGGGTCAATAACTGTTAAAACTGGCATTCGTCCAATAAACTCTGGAATTAAACCAAATTTTACTAAATCATCTGGTTCAACATTTTTCAGTACATTAATATTCCGTTTTTCTTTTGATGATAAACTTATACTATTTTGATTAACTTCTTCTGTCTGAATAAAACCCAAAGATTTTTTGCCCTGTCGTTGTTCCACAATTTTCTCCAGGCCCACAAAAGCACCACCACAAATAAACAAAATAGAGCTAGTATCGAGCTGAATAAAATCTTGATAAGGATGTTTGCGTCCACCTTGGGGGGGAACATTTACTACTGTTCCCTCCAATATTTTTAATAAAGCTTGTTGTACACCTTCTCCAGATACATCTCGTGTGATAGAAGTATTTTCACTTTTACGAGAAACTTTATCAATTTCATCTATATATATAATTCCTTTTTGGGCAGATTCTATGTCCAAATCTGCTACTTGCAATAACCTTAATAAAATATTTTCGACATCATCCCCTACATAACCAGCTTCAGTCAGAGTTGTTGCATCCGCTACTGCAAATGGTACATCTAGTAGCTCTGCTAAAGTTTGAGCCAATAAAGTCTTACCACAACCTGTTGGACCCATCAAGAGAATGTTAGATTTTTGTAATTCCACGTCAGAGTCACAATTATTCTCGGAATTATTTTTTGTTTGAGAACTCAAACGTTTATAGTGATTATATACTGCAACTGAAAGGACTTTCTTCGCCTGGTTTTGTCCGATTACATGAGCATCTAAATACTGCTTTATTTCTCTAGGTTTGGGAACTTCTTCTAGAGGAATCTTTTTCTTACCTAAATGTCTATGATTTTCTGATGGTTTTTCTACTAAAGCAGGGGAATTAGTATTTTTACTATATTGAAATAATTCTTCTTCTAATATTTCGTTACAAAGTTCTACACATTCATTGCAAATATAAACCCCTGGACCTGCTATTAATTTGCGGACTTGATCTTGTGACTTGCCACAAAATGAGCATTTCAGGTGGGAATCGTATCTGGACATATATGTTTTTTTCCTTGGTAATGGTGATATTTACTTTGTGAAGGGATTAAGTTGTGTGATTCTTAAGGTTAGTGATTGGGGTCGATTTCTTATTTGAGCTACCTTTGAAGTTCAATTTTCAAATTTTTGTTTATACCTTAAATTATATGCTATTTAACAGGGAATACTTTATTCTATTTCATCTATTTCAGAATAAAATGTTGAAATTTTTCTAAATATTAAAGATTGATGTGAATTAAAATAAGCAACACTGTGATAATATGAATATCCTGTGTTGGTTCTAGCGAGGATCAGTCGTTAGAAGTAAGGGGGAAAGTTTGGTGCAAGCCCAACGCTGTCCCGCAACTGTGAGATAACTTTAGATTTGATCTTTGAAAAATTAAAAATCTAAAATTTATTCAAGCCAGAATGCCCACCAATATGAGAAAAAAGGTATTATGATAACACATCTGCGAGGTACGGATGATAAACAAATATAGCAAGTATACAAAAGTTAGAGTGGGAAATCAGTTTAAGACAGTCAGGGGTATTTTAATATTTGCCTTTGCAAGTTTAATTTTCTTTAGCACTATAGAATCGGCCATTGCTCACCATCCAATGGGGGGTAAAATACCATCTAATTTTGGGGAAGGTTTACTTTCGGGTATGGGACATCCTATAATTGGCATTGACCATTTGGCTTTTGTCTTGGCAGTGGGATTAGTAGGAACAACAATCCCTAATGGTTTATCAATACTAGCATCTTTTCTCGCTACAGGAATGCTAGGAACAGGTATTCATCTTCTCAGTATTGATTTGCCTTTAACAGAATTAGCGATCGCTTTTTCCGTAGTTGTTTTTGGGGTAATTTTAGCTTTTAAACAAAGGTTGAATAATTTATTACTAATTGTTTTTGCTGGTATTGCTGGTATATTTCATGGTTATGCTTATGGAGAAGCAATTCTTGGTGCAGAAATGACTCCATTATTGGCATATTTATTAGGGTTTACGGCTATTCAATTTTTTATAGCATTATTAGCAATGAAGTTGACTGAATTAGTTAGTAATAATTGGGAAAATCAATTCTTGAATTTAATTCGTTTTTTAGGTTTGGCGATAAGTGGTATTGGAGTTGTATTTTTCACGAGTGCTATATTTGGCTAAGTAAGCATTTAGGTGTCAGGAATCAGCAATCAGTTATTGGTCTGAAAATTATAAAATTTGGCAAAGTTTGGGGGCGGGTTTGTTTTTTTAAATTCACGAATTTAACTATCAGATGAAATAAAGTCGCCCCAAAATATAACAGACAAAATTAGCTGTTTCAGTCTAGGATGCTCAAGTTAATATTTGACTGTTTTTTAAAGATTGATTGATATAATTTTTATTTAAAAATTCATATTTTTGTTAATAAACAAAAAGTCAGAAATTACAGCATATTCCAAGTATATGAAGTACAGATAGTTAAATCTTGCCAGTGCAATTTTTCGGGAACCGTGCATCTGGCTCGCCCTGGTGTACCTCACCAAAGAAGAAACCCGGTTTCTTTGAGAAATTGGGTTTCTGGGTTCCCTGTTTCCAGTTAAGTGTTCCCTAAAATGAAATACCCTTGCTTCAAATTAATTAGGTAAATTTTTTAGCAAATGCAAAACATTTAATGATTTAAGAAAAATCTATTTCCATGACCTAATACTAACTATTAGAAATTTTAGTGTTTATTCCTAAATATTATCAAAAAAAATCACATGTCAACGCCACATATTCTATTTGTTTGTACTACTTGCGCCAGTGTTTGGCAAAATGGAAAAAGACAAGGTATTAGTGGAGGAGAAAAACTCCTAGAACAACTTTCCCAAAACCATAAAAATTGGCAATTAAGCAATAGTTTTTCTATCGAACCAGTGGAATGTATGAGTGCTTGTAGTCACTTTTGTGCTGTTTCTTTTGTTGCTCCTGGTAAACATACTTATGTATTTGGAGATATTTCTCATCAAACTGAAACTTTGTCCGAAATTTCAGAAGCAGTATTAGAATGTGCAAGTCTTTATTATTCTAAACCTGATGGTTTATTGTCTTGGTCAGAACGTCCTGAAAAACTCAAAAAAGGTGTTTTGGCAAGAGTTCCACCCTTAAGTTTTAAATAGGGAGTTATTTCAGTTATCAGTTATCAGTTAACAGTTATCAGTACCTCTTGAATAAGAAGGTTTAAAATACGGAATTTTCTTGTTTATCTTTTTAAAAGAAGAGCCGTAATTACCAAAAATTTTCGGTATAAATTAGGAAAAATAGGAATTATTGGTAAGCATTTACGCGAAGAAACCCGGTTTCTTTGAGAAACCGGGTTTCTGGATTCCCTATTCCCTATTCCCTATTCCCTGTTCCCTGTTCCCTGTTCCCTGTTCCCTAAATAATAATAACATTATGAGTGCTAAAATTCCAGTTACTGTAATTACAGGTTTTCTAGGTAGTGGTAAAACTACTACTATTCGTCATTTATTACAAAATAATCAAGGTCGTCGCATAGCAGTTTTAGTAAATGAGTTTGGTGAAGTTGGTATAGACGGAGATTTGTTACGTTCCTGTCAAGTTTGTGATGAGGAAGATGTTAATAATAACATTGTTGAACTAACAAATGGTTGTCTTTGTTGTACTGTACAAGAAGAATTTTTTCCGACTATGCAAGAACTATTAAAACGTCGGGAAAAAATTGATTCTATTTTGATAGAAACTTCTGGGTTAGCATTACCAAAACCTCTAGTTCAAGCATTTCGGTGGCCGGAAATTAAAACTGCTGCTACGGTGGATGGAGTTGTAACTGTGGTTGATTGTGAGGCAGTGGCAAATGGTAGTTTGGTGGGAGATATTGATGCTTTGGAAGCTCAACGTCAAGCTGACCCAAATTTAGACCATGAAACGCCTATTGAGGAATTATTTGAAGACCAGTTAGCTTGTGCTGATTTGGTATTATTAACTAAGGTTGATATGGTGGATGAAAATACTTCTAATAAGGTGCAAAATTGGTTAAAAGAACAGTTGCCTAAAACTGTGAAAATAGTTCCTTGTATTGGAGGAGAAATTAATCCAGATTTATTGTTAGGTTTTAATGCAGCAGTTGAGGAGAATTTAGATTCTCGTCCTAGTCACCATGATACCGAGGAAGAACACGAACATGATGATGAAATTAATTCGGTAAATTTAATTTTAGATGAAGAGTTTGAACCAAAAGAGTTAGTTGAAAAGTTGAAAAGTTTAGTGGCAAATAATGAGATTTATCGGATTAAAGGTTTTGTGGCAGTGCCGAATAAATCTATGCGTTTAGTTTTGCAAGGGGTAGGCGATCGCTTTGATTATTTTTATGATCGTCTTTGGCAAAAAAATGAGATTAAGCAAACTAAATTAGTGGTAATTGGTAAGTTTTTGGAACTAGAAAAAATTCAATCTGAGTTTGGTAATAAATTATCTAATTAGGTTATATGAAAAAGTATTTTAGTAATGGGTAGAAGTGAGGAAGGATATCAAAATAAATGAGAGTTATACAGGAAATATTCGTTCATAATACTCTCTTCACTTTTCTGCGCAACTCTTGCCCAAAATACTAAATTTTTGATTTTTCAGTAACCGTACCAGATCAACCTAAAAGCTTACATTTTTTGATATCTAAAAAGGCTAAAACTTTATATCCGTAAATAGTTTTAGATTTAATTAGCAAACCCTACTTATTCCCATAAGTATTCAATAGATTACCAATATCTTTCCTCAAGGTTTCAATGTAATTTATTAAAGTACATATACTATCTTGTTGTGTTTCGTTAGAAAAAACATTTTTTAAAGCCTTATCGCAATAATTAACAGGAACAATTTTATTTTTCACATTTTCAAAGGCATTTTTTTCAATATTCTTTAATATTAACTGCTCTAGACACCAAAATTTTTCCTGAAGTGACTCTATTACATCACTTAACCCACAATTGTTTAAAGCTTTTAAACACCTTTTATCGCCTGTTAAAAAATAATGATTACCTCCCTTTTGATTGAGAATACTGACATAACTAATTAAAAGTGCTTCTCCCTGATCGATTGATTTTTTTTATCATTACTTCTTCTATTATACTCAGACAGTTGAAAGTATACATTGTTCATACTACTATTAAATTTATCCTCAGAAACAATTGATAAATTATCAACCACTTTTAATGCTTTATCTATATCTTTTCGACTTAGTTCTTGATTACTTCTTTTACGCCTAATTTTATTTTTCCATCTATCCGGAAAAGTCTCCAGTATTTTCACCTTTTTAGGCTCAATATCAAGACTGTTTAAAGTATCCTAAAATAAATCACAAGTAGCTAGTTTATGAATTATGTCATCATCCAAACAGTAGAATGAAACCTGCAAAATTTAAACTCCTAACACCTCCTCTAAATATTCATAGCTTTCATTCATCATTAAATATATCCCAATCTAACCTATCAGCCAAATATTCATTAACAATCTGTTGACCATTAGCTTCCAGATTTAATTTTTTTAAAGCTGTATTAACAAAAGCCCAATTTCCATTATGCCAACCATAGTTTAGAATGATTGAATCAGGTTCAAGAGTCGGATTTTCTCTAGCTTTTTCTTTAGCTTTTTGAATTAATTGTTTGTTGTTATGAATCTGGTTATATTTTAAACAATTATCATAATTATCTAATAATAACTCAGTGGCAAACTTATTAGCTTGGTTTTCTTCTTTATCATTACATTCAGACTGAATATCTTCATCTACTAAGACACCTTCTTCTAAATGTCCTAATGCTAGATGTCCTAATTCATGTGCTAAATTGAAAGCTAACCTAGCAGAATTTGTAGGCTTTGAACTAATAATAATAACAGGAGATGAAGATTGCTATTGAATTAATGCAGCAAATTTTTTTGTTGATCTAGAAAAATGATTAAAATAAGCAACAATAATCCCCTTACTCCAACAATACTTCAGTAAAGAAGTTAAATTAATTGTTAGAGCATCTCTTAAAATTTCTTCCCTAATTTCTTTAACATTGTTAGGTAAAATAGTAAAATTAAGCTCTGTAGCAGATGTAATTAAATCAGCTACTCGACTTGCTAGAGCTTGAGCTACATGAGGACGTTTTTTATTCTTACTACTACATTTTTTAAAGTTAGTATGAGGCAAAAGATTAAATCTAACTTCCTCTTCATCAAATAAGGATTTTAACTCAAGATTAAGCCGAGCAGCAATGTAACCTGCACCTTCTAAAACAGCAAAAGGTTTACTATTAAGTCGATCATTCCACCAACTCGGTAAACCATTTTCTCTGACATACTTATGGTCTAAACCAACCTGAGAAAGTTTAGTATAGAGGTCAGACATTGTCAGTGTTTTTGTCATGTTCAATCCTCCTTATGTACTAATACTTATATTGATAATCTTAATCCTTATTTCAATCATTAAATTTAGTATCAGACTAACCTTATTTCAACATTTATTTGATAAGATTAGAACTTACGCAAATTTTTCAACACGCTATTCGTAGAGCGCAAATATCATTCCCTAGATATGGCGGTTCTGCGTAAGTCCTAATGATAAAAATCAGTAGAACTTACCTCAACCTTTTTAACTTCAAAAAAAAACTAACTTTCATCTTGACGTCTAACTTCTGACTTCAACTAAAAAATTCCCCTGCTATAAAAACCTATAGTAATTAACAATCTTACGGTACTTTTGAGGATAGTGAGGTACACTTTAAAAATTATCTATCTTTGTAATACAGCCTTCATTTGCTCTAACAACCTAGAAGGTTGTGTTACCACTCATTACTAAAAAAATCCCCTGCCATAGATTTATAGCAGAGGAACAAAAAATAATAAAACCCAGAAATAACTAACAGCTTAACTACGATCTGTAGCAACTACTGGTTCAAAACTAGGTATAACCAAATCTTCATTTTGCTTAGTCAACTGATTATACAATCTTTCAGTATTCGGGAAGTTAGCAGCAGGAAGAGTTGGGAAACGACGATAAGGAACAGTATCTTCCCCAAACAGTTCAGCATATTCAACACTATTAACCATAGCGCCGATAAAACCCCTAATACCCGAAGTTGCTAGAATCTGATTATACTTCCGAATCTCAACTTGATTTTGAGGAGCGCGACCTAAGAAATGCTTAGTACCAAGTTCAATCACCTTAGTATTAGGATAAGGTGTATAAAACTCCTTAACATAAAGTTGAGAACAACCTAATTCTTCAATGAACTCTTTGAGGTTAATTTCATTATTCCCTAACTTACTTTCCAGAGAAGAAAATTCTGTTCTAACTATATAAGGAGCAATATCACGCTCAAAAATTTGACGGTAAGCAGCAGCAACAACTAACTTCAACTGTTGCTTATCTTGGGTGCTTGTCAACTTAAATACCTTAGACTGTTCCCGTTGTTTGTTAACACCTTGAATAACTCGACTCTCAACATCAGGTTCGCTGCGAACTTCTCCAGGAGTTCCTAACTCCACAAACCTTGGGGTAACTTCTTTCTTAACTTGGAGATTTTTATCCCCAATGCTACCTACCCTTGTATTTCGCAAAGATAAACCAGCAGGAGTTAAGTAACGTTCGTAAGGAATAGTATCTTCTCCAAAAGCGTCATTATATTCTTGACTATCAATAATGGCATCAACTAGAGCATAGAAACCCTTCTTAGCACAAATATCAAAGTAAGAATTAATTTCCTGACGACCATAAGTGGGGCGACCTAATAACCGACGATGAATATACTCAACTGCTTTACATACATACAAAGAAGTCCAGTATGTATTTCTGAAAGTGTCAGATTTTGCCAGAGCGCGAATAAACTCCCGAAGAGTAATATCACCATTTTCAAGTTTAGTCTCTGCTACTTTCAAACGTTGACCATCATAAACATCCCGACCAAATACCTGACGGTAAGCAGCAGTAATAATTTTTTGAGTAGAAACTTCAGAGTATTTAATGCTAGCACCATTGCTACCACCAGTATTTTTGAAACCACTACCAACATAACCACCAGGAAGTTGATCCAACTTGAAAACCTTCGGACCTAAAGAACCAGGATTTTTTGGTCTTGCACCAGGATTACTAATTTGATTATCAATACCAGCGCCCTGACGAATTAAAATCCGACGAGTATCTTTACCGAAAGGTGCAGGACGGTTTTTGGGGTTGCGAGTTTCTTTCGGGAATATTGCCCCAAACTGAATTTCTAATGGATCATTACCTTGACCATAAACGTGTTGGTCTGGTAAAGGTTGATTATAATCAGCAAATAAAGTAATAAACTGAGGGACTTTCCGGAAAGGGGCACTATAGTTAAATAAGTCAAATTGTACTCCCCAGTTCCGACATTCTTGAGCCTCTTGACCTAAACCACGCAAATATGGTACAGTCTCTTCTCCAAAATAATCAGAGTATTCTTGAGAATCTACAATAGCATCCACTAAAGCAGACAAACCACCTTTAGTAACAATGTTGAAATATTTGCTAAACTCTTCTGATGAACTTAAACCCCGACCTAAGAAGTGACGAGTTGCTAGTTCTACTACCCGACTATTAACAAATCCTTCATAGAACTGTTTCCGGTACAGAGGAGATTTACCTAAACGACGAATAAACTCCTTCATGGAGATTTCGCAGTTTTTAGCCTGAGATTCTAGATAAGAAATATTTTGGCTGTAGGCTCTGGTAATATCTCTTTCAAATACTTGACGATAAGCTGCTTTAATGACATCCTGTTTTTCAAAATTAGATAAACCAGGTTTCATCACAAATTTTTGTCGTCTTTCCGCAGCATTGAAGTAAATTTGTGGTAATTCTAACCCTTGCTGACTTGAACTTTGACCTTGACGTTGCTTATTAGAAGGTGTTGCTCCACGAAACTCTATTAAAACTACATCAAAATATTGAGCAACAATGTCCTTAGCTTCCTTGTCTTGTTGGAAATATTTAATAGAAGCTTGTCGCATCTGTTGGAGAGCCACAATAGTAGCTGCTGTAGAACAAGCATTCTCAATAATTTCTCTTAAACCCCGGACATTAACTGAGAGAATGTTAGTATCTCCGGCCACGATCGCATAAGTAATATACCGTAAGAACCAAGACAAGTCCCGCAAAGATTTGGTCATATTAGCCGGGCCATACTTAGACACAGGGATGGGCCGGAAGCCAGCAGGTATAGGGCCACCACTACTGGCAGTGAAATTAGTGAACAGATTACCCAGAGATTGAAGTGGGTTCTTTCCACTCTTTTTCTCAACATAAGTCACATCGGAAACTGAGGTTGTCTTAGCACTAACAGCACTCATGGCCATTTCTCGTTGATCTGGCTTTTCCAAGTAGGCCAGAGGAGAACCACCAGTAAAGATAGTATTGGCAGCTACAGAAACAATTCTTTCGGAATTATTTGTTAGTATTTGAGCAATTTCTAAACGTTTAGCACCTGAACTAAAAAATGTTTTTAGTTCGTTGAGTTCTGCTTTTCCTAGAAAGCGGTCTTGTTGTTCCGCTTGAGAAATAGTTGATGCTGGTACGGTTTGATATAGTTGTGGGCGTGCCACTGAAGTTCCACCACTTGCTTTAACAGTCATTTAATTTTTATCGCTCCTTATTTTAAAGTTTTTACAGCTTCTATTTTTAAGTATTGAGCAGTTAGCTATCAGCTATCAGCTATGAGTTATTAATTCATTATTTTGTCAGGAAAATTAGCCTCCAAAAAGAATTAAAAATTATCACAACCCAGTCAAAGCTGTTGGCGCAGCATTCTGGAGGAAGGGATGAATACTAATAGCTATTTGCCTACCTATTTAACTTTGAATTTTTATGATACTTTAAGCAGGCTTTCCTTTGAGAAAAGACATAGTTTTCTTAAGGTAAATCTTAAGACATTTTCTGCCATAAAAGCTGATATTAAAACCAAATCAATAATTTATCATTTTTTTGGTTTTAATGCTTTTACAGAAGACATAATTTAACCAAAAGCTACATAAACTTTTCTTTCCCCAGTAAAAGAAAGCCTACCATGACCTATACTATAATTATCCAAAATTATTATATCTCCCTCTTGCCAGGAAAATAATTCTGTATTTTTCCAATAACTCTTGACGATAGAATAAACATCCCAAAAAGATAAATTAGAACCATCTTCAAATGCTACATCCAAAACTCTGTATTTGTAATTATTCCGAATCAATTTTTCGAGACAAATTTGCCCAAATGTGATTAAAAATAAGATAAGAAACACTAACCAATTCCTGAATTGTCTTTGGTAGTTAGCAACAAACCAAGCATCAATACAAATACCCCAAATATGAAACCAAGGAAACCATCCTGTCCAGACAGTTTCCTTAGTGATAGGATGAGAGCTAGTTATTGGCATCGCACAAGAAACAATTAAGTTATCATCAGTAAGCCACTCAGTCTGTCCTCCTGCATCAAAGCATTTTGTTTCAACTAAACCCTTATCCTCAGTGTTAAATACAGTCTTCCAAGATTTCGGATAACGAAACTTACCCCACTCCCATAATCGCACGTCAAATAATTTCTTCTCCATACTTACCCAAAAAAACTTTGTTATCAAATTGTTTTCGGAAAACTTCTCCTGTAAATCTTCAGGTAAGTCTGATAAAACCGATTTCATATTAATAACTGGAGTCTCCCCCCCACTTGTAGCAACTTGAGGGGAAAAAAATAATATATGAGCAGGTTGGTCTGATGGCGAATAGGATAATTCTGTATGACCAGCAATTGATAAATAACTTGGTACTGCAGAAGCAGTCCAGACATATTCCGCAACTTTATGACGAGGTGCCCCACCAGGATATTGATTTTGCAGATTGGGAAAAATACTCAACCCCACCTGCTGAAACTGCTCAGGAGTTTTCACTTTATATCCTCTAATGACTAGACCACCATAATTTCTCAAAGCAGACTCAACTTCGTATTGATGATGATTGAGATAATTAATTAGGGACTCAAAATTAGTGCAGTTTTGTTTAGCACTTACCATAAAAAGGTTTTGATTCAATTCTTTATATGGTTGATTGTCTTCATTGAGTTTCATCATAGAGTTACCCCCATATACAGGAGTCAGACTTAATTGTGATTACCGTTCAATATTATGTTATATAGATTTATGGTCGTTTATCTTAGAGAAAATAATAAATTTTGTTAAGTAATTGTTGATAATTGAAGGACTTGACCATAAAAATTTTCCCTGACTCCTGGTTAGACAGGATAATTAAATCATCAGGGCTAAAAAGTAGTCAACTCATTCTTAATTAATTCTTTTAACTTTTGTGTAGCAAAATTAAGTTTTCGCAACAACATCATCAACAATTATCTGTATTCCTACACTCAATCTTAATTTTTGACTCAAATATGAAAGACAAACTTAATATTAGTTCTGCGGTTGAGGGACTCTACGATATTTTCCCATTTCCTCCAGACCCCTTAGTAGATGAACCACCTCCAGGATATAACTGGCGCTGGAGCTGGCCAGTAGCTTATAGTTTCTGTACTGGTCAAACACCGAAACAACAAGATATTAGAATTTTAGATGCAGGTTGTGGTACAGGTTCTAGTACAGACTACTTAGTTCATCTCAACCCTGAAGCATCTGTAGTTGCAATAGATTTAAGTAGTGGTGCTTTGGAGGTAGCTAAGGAAAGATGTCAACGTTCGGGAGCTTCGCGGGTCGAGTTTCATCACCTCAGCATATATGATGTGTGTAACCTGGAAGGAGAGTTTGACTTTATTAATTCTGTAGGGGTGTTGCACCATTTACCCGATCCAATTAAAGGTATCCAAAATTTAGCTTTGAAGTTAGCTCCTGGTGGAATTATGCACATCTTTGTCTATGCAGAGTTGGGACGTTGGGAAATTAGACTCATGCAGCAGGCGATCGCTATGCTTCAAGGCAATAAACGAGGCAACTATAAAGATGGAGTAAAAATCGGACGGCAACTTTTTGCTTCTTTACCAGAGAATAACCGTCTTGTCAAATATGAACAGGAAAGATGGGCTTTTGAAAATAAACGAGACGAATGTTTTGCCGATATGTATGTCCATCCCCAGGAGATTGACTACAATATAGATACTTTGTTTGAGCTGATAGAAGCATCTGGTCTAGAATTTCTGGGATTTTCCAATTGGGAATATTGGGATATAAAACGACTGCTAGGAAAATCTCCAGAATTAATAGATAGAACAATTGATTTGAATGACCAGGAACGTTATCGTTTGATTGAATTATTAGATCCCCAAATTAGTCATTACGAGTTTTTCTTGGGGAGACCACCTCTAGATAGAGTTGATTGGTCTGACGATCAAGTTCTTAGCACAGCAATATCCCAATTAAGTCCTTGTATCCAGGGGTGGCCGAGCGAAAATATATTTGATGGTGACTATAAATTGGTAAATTTGTCAAGAGAAGAATATGAATTTTTACAAGCTTGTGATGAAGGGACAAAGACAGTAGGAGAAATATTAACAAATTTGCCCATAGGACTAGAAACTGTGCGATCGCTTCAATCGAGACTTTTGATTTTACTAAATCCTAGCTAGTAGGGGTAAATGGCCATTCGCTCCTACATTAATTACTGTAACTAAATTTCAAATTATCGTAGGGGTTTGGTCTCCAAATCCTATTATTCCTTGGGTTTGAAGACCAAACTCCTACAGTTTTCTTTTCACAAATCAATAGTCGAAATTTTTATCAATATGAAGTGGCAGGAAAAAGAAGATATAATTATTAATTTTATCGATACAATTTTTCAACAAATAATTTCCGAAAATTCTACTTTACCCATTAGAGCAGTCTCTAGAGCTGGCGCAGAGATAAGTGATGTTTTAGAAGATAAATTTGTTGATATAGCACAGCAGCAAGAAAAAATTATTGAAGTTGCAGGTTCTCCTAAAGGAGCAACAAAAAATCCCTATGATATTTATTTTATATATGAGTTTAACAAGCAGGAACAAGAATTAATTTGGATAGATATCAAAGCCACAAATGCAGTTTACAAAGATAGTAATCCAGATATGGGAACTTACAAAAAATTTCTAGATTTTTTCAAGAATGGAAATTATTTTGCTGTATATTGTCAATTGGCTTATGTTCAGGATGAAAATGGTTTAAGATTTGTAGAAACTCCCACAAGTAAAATGGTTAATGTTTTTCTGTTGAAAGATATTAATTCTTCTTTTAGGATTCAGCCAAATAATCAATTACAAGTTAATTATGCTTCTTCTCCTCAACGTCGGAGTTTAACTGACTTTATTGATTTACTAAAAGAAAAAGTACAAGCTTCTTTAGTCAGAAAGCAGCAAAAGATAGAAAAAGAAATCAATAGATTAGAATCTGATTTTGATAATGTCAAACAAGAAGTGAAAAAGACTCTATCTCGCTAATTTCTCGATCGGTAAATTTCAATTCTTGGTAAATCAGAGAATCAATTTTATTTCTATCTATCATACTAATTACTTCCTTAAAAAATAAACTTTTTTCATCCAACCAAAAAGGTAATCTTTTTAGATCGCTAACTTTAATTTGAGGTTGCTGTTTAGGATTTTTTCTAATAATATTCATCTGATACGCTAGATATAAATATAATTTAGAGTTAAGTAAAAGTTCCGTATAAATTAAAATATTTTCCCAGTCTTCCTTTCTAAAATTAGAATAAATAGGAGTTAATACATATAAACTATTATTTGCCATCAAATTTTCATTTGTAAATTTGGCAATTAAGCGATCGCTTGACTGTCGAATAAAAATTTTAGGCGATCTGTAAATTTCCAATTGACCTAAACCAATACGCTTTTTATTTTTAATACCTTCTTTATCCAATTTCACTCTAATTTCTTCGCTAAGTCGAAGTTGTAATTCATAATCATATTTAAGATAATGAAAAAATTCAAAAGGTTTATCTGGAGATAATAAAGACTTTCCTCCTTCTAGATAAGGCATAATTAATCCAGATTTATCTCTTTGATAATCTTCTTTAGTAACTAAAAATTTTTCAGTTAAATTTAACAACATACAACAGGTTCTAATTGATTTTCTGGGAAAATAGTCAACCAATAGTTTATTCTGAGCAAGCTTATCTAAAATTGAGTTGTAATCAGATATACCGATCCTACATTCCACATCTTTCAACCATTTATCCCGATCTATTTCCCGAATTTTATGTTGAGAAAAATCTTCTATTAAAACAGGTTTTTCAGGGTAAATATTCCTAATATGCCAGATTGTTTGACCACTAGCGACATTCTCAAAATTAGTTAAACCCATCTGAATATATTTAATTTGGAAATTTTTAATTATCCACTTACGCAAATAATAAGCTGAGGTTTCGTAAATGGAATTATCTAACAAGTAAATTAAATCCCCACCTGTTTTGAGCAGATTCAAACCATGTTCAATAAAAAACATATACAAATTTAATTTACCATTTTTGACTGAATCAGGAATAAACTCATAGTTGCTTAAATAATATTTTCTATGACTTTCCGGTAATTTTTTACTACGTCTGCCGTAAAAAGTGATAAAAGGTGGATTGCCAAAAATATAATCAAACTTTAGATCTTTTTTAATATTTATTACTTGCTTTGAATCTTTATAGATAATGTTAAAATCATTAATAAAGTCAAATCCCTGTGTAGCTTTTACAGTGAAATCAGTCTGATAAAAATTAAGGTTTTGATAAGTAGAAATGTCAATCTTAAAAAATTTCTCTAGTTCTAATAAAAACCGAACTTTACAAATTTCTAGTGCTTCCCAATCTAGATCGAATCCATAGATTAAATTTAATATTTCATCTACAAAATCAAAAGAATATTTAGTTAGTAGTTCTTTGGCTAATATCAAAACAAAATTGCCAGTACCAGTAGCGGGGTCTAAATATTTAAAATAGGGTTTAATTTCGATTTGTGAAATAATTTTATTGACTAAATTATCAGAAGTATAGAATGCTCCTAAACGGGGCGATCGAGATTTAGCAAATACTTCTAGGTTGGTTACATCTAATTTAATATTTTGTGTGCTATTGTCAAGGATATTTTCAATCAAAAAGTCTTTTAATTGAGAGTTTTTCAGTTTGACAACTAAACTATAGAAAACATCTTGAAATTCTGAAGTTATATATGGTTTATTCTGATTATTTGTAATGATTTTTGTCTCGTAGAGATAGTTGAATTTCATTTCAGTTATCTTGATAACTTAATTTTTTCCTTTGAAATATAACATAACATATAAGTAGTTGGGCAAAATTAATTTCCTAGTTGAGAAAAATTAATTTCCTAGTTGAGAGAGGTATGGAAGGAAAAAGTAATACGGAACAGAAAGGAAAAATTGATAATTTATTGATAAGATTGGAGATGTCTAATAATAATGTGAAATTAATCTTGCTTATTAACTTATACAATTAATTTTGCAAACCCTACTTAGCAATCTTAAAAATAATGGAAACTACATATCTTTAATAAGATTATAAGGGATAACTTTTTAAGGAGAATTTAGGCAGGGCTAATTCTTTGTAGCCAGAGAATATTTATATGAAATATATCTGTATTGTGCAAGTATGCAAACCTCACCCCATCTCCCCATCTCTACATCCATTTTTCTGAGCGTGACAATGGGCAATTTAGGGGGACGATAATTTTACCTAATAAGTGCAGGAATTGCTATATTCTCTACAGATTAAGTCCATTTCTTTGAGCTTTTGACTTATAAATATTGACTTATGACTTATAAATAAAATGTTAAATAAGTTGACCCCAACATGGTATGATGGCTCCTGGCATATAAAAAAAGCCTACAACTTGTGATTAGTATCTAAAGTTTTGTGAATTTATCTGATACATCACCAGAACCCATAACTACTGTTGAAAGTAATACTTCAGAAGTAGGGACTGTTGAAAGTAATACTTCAGAAGCAGGGACCATACCAGCAGAACCAAATCCTTCAATACAAGAATATTACAAACTCCAACAGGAATTATATGTAATTACCTTGACAATCACAGGTATAATATTTATCTTTGTCTGGGTTTTTTACTCCCTAAACATTGCTCTTAATTATTTGATAGGAGCAGCGACAAGTGTGGTTTACTTAAGAATGTTGGCTAAAGATGTTGAACGTATTGGCAGAGAAACAGGAGGTCTAAGTAAAACCAGACTAGCTATCTTTGTGGGGTTAATAATATTAGCAACTCAATTAAATGAGCTAAAAATTTTACCGATTTTCCTAGGATTTCTGACTTACAAAGCAGCCCTCATAATATATGTAGTCCGCACATCCTTCATGCCTAACTCATAAAAAAAAGCGGTCAGCTCTCAGCAGTCATCAAGATTATTTTAACAGTAGGGCTGAATGGCCATTCAGCCCTACAAGTTGATAGCTGAAAGCTAATAGCTAAATCCACACCTTGACATAAATCGGGAAGCCTGATCACCAAAATGCTAGATGTTTTAAACACTATTAACTTTTTACCTCTGGCTGAATTGGAAGTTGGCCAGCATTTCTACTGGGAGCTAGGTAGCATCAAAATACATGGGCAAATTATACTCACATCTTGGTTTGTAATTGCTCTGATACTTTTAGCTGCTTTTGTATCCTCACGCAATGTGCAGCGCATCCCCAGTGGAATGCAAAATTTCATGGAATCTGTCCTGGAATTTATACGCAGTCTAACCAAAGACCAGATTGGTGAAAAAGATTATCGCCCTTGGGTACCATTTGTTGGTACGTTGTTCTTGTTCATATTTGTGTCAAATTGGTCAGGAGCTTTAGTCCCTTGGAAAGTAGTAGAATTACCTTCCGGAGAATTAGCTGCCCCCACCAGCGACATTAATACAACAGTGGCATTGGCATTACTGACTTCCATAGCATATTTTTATGCAGGTATCAGTAAAAAAGGCTTAGGATATTTTGCTGGTTATGCGGAACCAGTACCTTTTATGGTCCCATTCAAGATCATAGAAGACTTTACCAAACCTCTATCTCTAAGCTTCCGTTTATTTGGTAATATTCTCGCAGATGAATTAGTAGTAGGAGTGCTAGTTCTGTTAGTGCCTTTGTTTATTCCCGTTCCACTAATGGTTTTGGGTTTATTCTTAAGCGCGATTCAAGCACTAATTTTCGCTACCCTAGCTGCTAACTACATCGGAGAAGCATTAGAAGAACACGGCGAACATCACGACTAAGAATTAATTAGGCAGTAGAAAAAAACTTGCTTAAAAAAACTCAAAGTCTGATATTCTAACCTGTTAGTGGGATGAAAAGTTACTAGGTTCATATAGATTGAAAATAGTAAAGTCAAAAAATCCCAGAAAAAGAAGAATCTAGGGTGTGAGAAGCCCTGGAGATGTCAAAACTAAAAATCAGAGTTGATGAGTGATGTGAGATAAAAGCCAGAAATTTGAACAGGTTCAGTTTCACGCTCCACTTTGATCGTTACATCAATTCATCTAAAACAGTGACCATTGTGTAGTTGGTTGCACTACAGTGTAATCAATGTCTTTAAAATCGTCAAGTTCGTACTTTAAGTTAAACAAAAAAGGAAAGAGAATTATTATGGATCCATTAATTGCTGCTGCTTCCGTTGTCGCTGCTGCTCTAGCTGTAGGTTTAGGTGCTATTGGTCCTGGAATTGGTCAAGGTAATGCAGCAGGTCAAGCTGTAGAAGGTATCGCTCGTCAACCAGAAGCAGAAGGAAAAATTCGAGGCACTCTATTGTTAAGTTTGGCATTTATGGAAGCTTTAACAATTTACGGTCTAGTTGTATCTTTGGTGTTACTATTTGCTAACCCATTTGCATAAGAAAAACCTGATTTATAGGAAGTAGGGATTTTAGATTTTAGATTTTAGATATCCAAAATCTAAAATCTTGAAATCAAACACTTATAGAAACTATGGGAACCACCAAAGATAAGAAAAAATGATCAACTCGACAATTTTACTGGCTGTTGAAGAAGTAGCCAAAGAGGGTGGTTTATTTGATATTAATGCCACTCTACCCATAATGGCAATTCAATTTCTACTTCTGGCTTTTGTCTTAGACAAAATTTTTTATAAGCCATTAGGTAATGCTATAGATTCTCGTGCAGATTATATTCGCGATAATCAACTAAAAGCAGAAGAACGTTTGATAAAGGCGAAACAGTTAGCTGCACAATACGAGCAAGAGTTAGCAGAAAGCCGGAAAAAATCTCAAAAGGTTATTGCTGCAGCTCAAGCAGAAGCTGAGAAAATAGCAACTACTAAACTTGCTGAAGCTCAACAAGAAGCACAGGCAAAGAGAGAACAAGCAGCTCAAGAAATAGAACGGGAAAAGGAAGCAGCTTTGCAACAGTTAGATGCACAAGTAGACTCTCTCAGTCGCCAAATTCTCGAAAAACTATTAGGACCAGAATTGGTCAGATAGACAAATTTAGAATTTAACAACAATATTCTAATATTTGCTCGGACTGCTATTACTAAGCTTAACATCCAACAAGAGAATAAAAGGCTTTTCATTAATTGATAATGGATAATGAATTAATGGATAATTACCTGTGATTAAAACCGTAAGGGAATTGAATATAGGTAAATCTCCTAGCAATTTTTCTCCTTAATTGGAGTTGCTTTAAATCAGATTGATTAATTATCAATTATCCATTGGTAAGGGCTGACCTATTACAGAATATCATGATAAATGTTTTATGGCTAGCTACAGAAGCTAGTGCAGAAGAAGGTTTTGGTCTAAACCTGGATATTTTAGACACAAACCTAATTAATTTAGGAATTATAATTGCTGCTCTGCTCTATTTTGCGCCAGGTTTCATTGGGAAAATTCTTGGTGAAAGACGCGCTACTATTGAACAGGCAATCACAGAAGCAGAAAAGCGTCAACAGCAAGCAGCAGCAGCATTAGCAGAGCAACAACAAAACTTGCAACAAGCTCAAGCAGAAGCCAAAAAAATTATAGCTACTGCTGAAACCAGAGCGCAGGAAGTTAAACAGAAAATTGCACTGCAAGCTGAAGCAGATATTGAGCGGATGAAAGCTACTGCTAGCCAAGAAATGGATACTGAAAGAAATAGGGCGGTTGCTCAACTACGCTCAATTGTAGCATCTAAAGCATTGGCACAAGTAGAATCTCGACTACAAGAAACTTTGGATGAGAATGCCCAGCAACAATTAGTAGATCGTAGCATAGGGTTATTGGGAGGTTAATTATGAGTATAATTGCTGGTGAAATCGTAGAACCCTACGCAGCAGCTCTAATGTCTTTGGCTGAATCAAAAGAATTAACTGAAAGATTTGCCGAAGATGTGCGTGGCTTGATTAATATTATGACTGAATCTCCAGAGTTGAAGAAATTTTTGGGAAATCCAGTTATTAAGCCAGAGGATAAAAAAGCAGTGGTACGACGCATGGTGGGAGAGGAAGTAGATCCGTTGATGCGTAATTTTTTAATGCTGCTCATTGATAGAGGTCGAATTATTTTTCTAGAACAGATAGGAAAACAATATTTAGCTCTATTGCGGAAATTTAATAACACTGTTTTAGCAGAAGTAACCTCCACAATAGAATTAAATGAAGACCAACAAAATACAGTCCGCGAACGAGTTAAGTCAATGACTGGTGCAGCGGGTGTGGAACTGGAAACTAAGATTGACCCAAGTTTACTTGGTGGGGTAATTATCAAAATAGGGTCTCAGATAATTGACTCTAGCTTACAAGGACAACTACGCCGAATTGGTATTAGCCTCAAAGCAGTATAGTATAGCAGGGAACAGGGAAATAGGGAACAGGGAACAGGGAACAATTGGAAAAAATTTCTAATTTATTAAGATTAATTGTGATTCTATGTCCTTTTTTTCTTAGCTATAGCATTCAAAAGTTAAATTATCGCTGTGACTATATTTGAGAGTGTTAGGAATTTCCTAATATCCCTAGTAACTGCTATACAATAATTGATAAATTTGTGTAAAACAACTTGACAATAGAAAATAAAAATGGTATCAATCAGACCTGACGAAATTAGCCAAATTATTCGTGACCAAATAGAACAGTACGAACAAGACGTAAAAGTATCTAACGTTGGTACTGTTCTCCAAGTAGGTGACGGTATTGCTCGGATTTATGGCTTAGACAAAGTAATGGCCGGAGAACTGGTAGAGTTCGCAGACGGTACTGTAGGTATTGCCCAAAACCTAGAAGAGGACAATGTTGGTGCAGTATTAATGGGTGAAGGTAGAGAAATCCAAGAAGGTTCTACTGTAACCGCCACAGGTAAAATTGCTCAAGTACCAGTAGGGGAAGCATTAGTTGGTCGAGTGGTTGATGGCCTTGGTCGTCCAATTGATGGTAAGGGAGATATCGAAACTACTGAAAGCCGTCTACTTGAGTCTCCAGCTCCAGGAATTATTGATCGCCGTTCTGTTCACGAACCAATGCAAACAGGTATTACTGCGATTGACTCTATGATTCCTGTTGGTAGAGGTCAGCGAGAATTAATTATTGGTGATAGACAGACTGGTAAAACAGCGATCGCCATTGATACTATTATTAACCAAAAAGGCGAAGATGTTATCTGTGTATATGTAGCTATTGGTCAAAAAGCTTCCACAGTAGCTCAAGTAGTAGGTACTTTAGAAGATAAAGGCGCACTAGATTATACAGTTGTAGTTGCAGCTAACGCTAGTGACCCAGCTACTCTACAATACTTAGCTCCTTACACTGGTGCGAGTATTGCTGAATACTTCATGTACAAAGGTAAGGCGACTTTGATCATTTATGACGATCTTTCTAAGCAAGCTCAAGCTTATCGTCAGGTATCCTTACTATTACGTCGTCCACCAGGTCGTGAAGCATATCCAGGAGACGTATTCTATCTCCACTCCCGTCTTCTAGAAAGAGCTGCTAAACTGAATGACAAACTTGGTGGAGGTAGTATGACTGCTCTACCAATTATTGAAACTCAAGCAGGTGACGTTTCCGCTTATATTCCTACTAACGTAATTTCTATTACTGACGGTCAAATCTTCTTGTCTAGTGACTTATTCAACGCAGGTTTCCGTCCAGCGGTAAATGCTGGTATTTCTGTATCTAGGGTAGGTTCTGCGGCTCAAACTAAAGCTATCAAAAAAGTTTCTGGTAAAATCAAGTTAGAGTTGGCTCAGTTTGCTGAGTTAGAAGCATTTTCTCAGTTCGCTTCTGATTTAGATAAGGCTACTCAAAACCAACTAGCACGGGGTCAACGTTTACGGGAAATTTTGAAGCAACCTCAAAACTCACCTCGTACACTTCCTGAACAGGTATTAGTAATTTATTCTGGTATTAATGGTTACTTGGATGATATTCCTTTGGAGAAAGTAACTAAGTTTATTGCTGGTTTAATAGATTACTTTAACAACAGTAAGCCTCAGTTTGGTGAAATTATCAACACTAAAAAGGTACTAACTGATGACGCACAAGCTCTTTTGAAAGAGGGTATCGCTGAGTATAAGCAGACATTCTTAGTATCAGCTTAGTAGATTAGTTGCTTTCAGGTATCAATAATTAGTGGTTAGTTGTTAATGGTAGAAAAACAATTAGCCACTAAATTATTAGTTTAGATAAATTTAGCAACTAAGTGCTGGAAAGAAACTATAGCAATCCACAATGATGTTGTAACGTTTTTATGGTATGGGTTTGGTTTCCATATCCCATTATGGCTTGGGTTGGGAGACCAAACCCCTACAGTTTCTCATCAACGATTTGAGGATTGGTATATACAGAACTTTTCAGAAAGTAGAATATAGTTGACCGATCAGAAAAAGTCAAGAATTTTCCTTATTTATTCTTCCTTCTTTTCTGGCTTTTCAGTAAAGTTGAATATGGTTGATAAATTAAGAGAAAGTCAAAGATTTTCTTCCTTATTCCTTCTTCTTCCTTCCTCCTTCTTCCTTATTTAAAAACAATGCCTAATTTAAAAGCTATTCGCGATCGCATCAAGTCGGTCAAAAACACAAGAAAAATTACAGAAGCAATGCGCCTCGTAGCAGCAGCGAAAGTACGTCGTGCGCAGGAACAAGTAATTGGTACAAGACCTTTTGCTGACCGCCTTGCTCAAGTTTTATATGGACTTGCTCAACGTTTACAGTTTGAAAATCTAGATTTACCCCTGCTCCAAAAAAGGGAGGTAAAAACAGTTGGGTTATTAGTAATTGCTGGAAATCGTGGTCTATGTGGGAGTTATAATGCTAATGTTATTAAGTTGGCAGAAACTAGGGCCCGTGAACTGACAGAACAAGGAATTAACTGCAAGTATTTGATAATTGGACGTAAAGCTATTCAATATTTTCAACGTCGTGAAGTTCCAACTATAAATACTTATGATAACCCGGAAAAAATTCCTACGGCTAATGATGCTTCTGTAGTTGCTGATGAAATTCTGGCGAGTTTTCTAGCAGGTTCAGTGGATAGGGTAGAATTAGTTTTTACTAAGTTTATTTCACTAATTAGTTCTAAACCAGCAATTCAAACTTTGTTACCTCTCGATCCTCAAGGTTTGGAAGTTCACGATGATGAAATTTTCCGTTTAACCAGTAAAGATGGTCATTGGGAAGTATCACGAGAAACTGTACCTGCACCTGTTAAAAGTTTACCTCGTGACATGATTTTTGAGCAAGAGCCTACTCAAATTTTAGAAGCTCTCTTACCATTATTTTTGACTAATCAGTTATTAAGAGCGTGGCAAGAATCATCTGCTAGTGAGTTAGCATCTCGAATGACTGCTATGAGCAATGCTAGTGATAATGCTAGTGATTTGGCTCGTAAATTAACTCTTTCTTATAATAAGGCTCGACAAGCTGCGATTACTCAAGAACTTCTTGAGGTTGTCGGTGGCGCGGAAGCTCTCTAGTTGAGTTATTAGTTATAAGTCGTCAAAGAATCTTTGTCTTTGTTTGAGATAGCTGGAATTTTGAAGATTATATTGGAAATACGTCTGGGATAACTCAGGCGTATTTTTGCAACTTTTTCCTCTGGTCAAAGTCAAAGAGGAAATACGGAATAGGGAACACGGAGAAATAATTGATAATTTCTGATCAGAATTGATTTTATTTTTTATTATTGGGGATGTCTATCATAGAGTCTAGTTAATAAATATATTTTATATTTTCATTATTCTATAATTATTCCCCTGCTCCCCCACTTCCCTACTCCCCTACTCAAAAAAATATGATTACAGGTAAAACAAAATTATTAGGAGTAATTGGCTATCCGGTTGAACATTCTTTGTCTCCCCTAATGCACAATGCTGCAATTAAAGCAATAAATAATCAAAAAAATCAACAAAATTTAATAGATTATGTTTATCTACCTTTTCCTATTAAACCAGAAGATTTAACAACTGCTATTGCTGGATTTTCTGCTATTGGGGTCCAGGGTTTTAGTATTACTATTCCCCACAAACAAGCAATAATTCCACTTTTATCGGAAGTATCGGATATTGCTGAAGCAGTGGGAGCGGTTAATACCGTTTATAAAATAGATAAAGGATGGGCAGGGACTAATACTGATGTTACAGGATTTCTAGCTCCACTAAAAACTTATAATTGGGATTGGCATCAAAAAGTTGCGGTAATTTTGGGTAATGGTGGTGCTGCTCGTGCAGTTGTCGCGGGTTGTGCTGAGTTGGGTTTGGCTGAGATTCATGTTGTTGGTCGTTCAGAAGATAAATTAAGGGCTTTTCAGCAAAGTTGGCTTAATTCTCCTCTGCCTGTAAATATTACCATACACAAATGGGATAATTTGTCAAGCTTAATTACTAAAGCAGATTTGTTGGTTAATACGACTCCTGTCGGAATGTACCCCAATATTCAAGAATATCCGGTGGATGAGGCAATGTTTGATAATTTGTCACGAGGGGCAATAGTCTATGATTTAATTTATATTCCTAATCCGACTAAATTTATTCAGCAAGCTCAGGAAAGGGGAGCGATCGCTATTGACGGTTTAGAAATGTTAGTCCAACAAGGGGCTGCTGCTTTAGAATTATGGTTAAAAGAGTCTGTACCTGTGGATGTTATGCGTCGTTCTTTACGTGAACATTTAGGGTTGACTGATTAAAAATATATTCGTAATTTACAGTAATACATGAGGATGGTGAGCTAGACTTAAAGATTGGCTTGGTAACACAGCCTTCCAGGCTGTAACAAGCAGGATGCTTGTGTTACTAGGATTACAAATAGGCCTCTACTCTGCTTTCCTGTTCAGCCTTCCAGACTGTAACAAGGAAGATGCTTGTGTTACTAAGATTACCGAATAATTAATAATTAAATAATTAAACAATTAAATAATTCGCGCCTTTAAGCCTCCGCTTGGATAGGGGAAAAAAATAAATTTTTTCCTTTTATTCAGTCCTATCCGTTTTAGGGAGAGGTAATTATCAATTATCAATTATCCATTATCCATTATCCATTATCCATTATCCATTATCCATTATTGAATAGAATAATAAGCTTCTACTCTGAAACTACTGTAATAATTTATTTTGATTGTGCTAATCTTTCTCAGATAAGTTAAAGTTATTATACTAAGTCTAAATTTTAATAATATGAAATCACGATTCTTACCTAATATTATTATCTCTATCTTAATTACAATAGCTATTTGGCTGTGGAGTAGTCCAGCTTGGGCAATTGAACTGAAATTATATGATTTAGAGTACAAAGATTGTCCTACAGAGCTAGGAAAAGGGGCAATTACCAGTGGTTCGAGTATGGCAGCTAACTGCTTTATTATCAGTGGAAAAGCTAAAAATAATTCTGGTAAACCTGTATATGATGCTGATGTTTTTGGCCGTATTTATGATGCTAATAACAACAATGTTATGGAAAATCGTGGTAGACTTGGTTCTATTGAAGAAGTACTCCCATTTAGCAGTACTGATTTTGAAATTAGAGTTTCAGTACCAGCAAATCTACCCACTCCCTTAAAACTTAAGAATTTTAAATCATCTGGGTTTTCCCATAAAGTTCGATGGGAGCAAACTATTGAAGAATTTGATGGATTTTAGTAATTAGGTTATTTGTTGTGGATAACTTTAGCGCCACAAGCATACTTGTAGCGCTAAAGTTCGATAGGAAACACCAGACTTTTTATAACTAATTTTTGAAACATGATATTTTTTGTAAATACTTGTTTTTTTATTAGCCTCAAAAGTTTTTAGGTGTAACCTAATGTAATTTTTATTTGAAATTAATAAACTGCTATACTGCCTAGTAATCCAGTTAAAAGTTGAGCAGCAAACTGGAGAGCAAAGATAGCAATTATAGGAGAAAAATCAATACCTCCTAAAGGCGGAATAATAGAGCGAAATATGTTAAGATAAGGGTCTGTCAACTGACTCAATACAGAAAATGGTGGATCATACCAATTAATGTTAGGGAACCAACTTAACAAAATTCTAATGAACATTAAAACCAAGTAGAAACTGACAAAAGTTGATAATGTCTGGGCTAATAGTCCTATGGAAGCATTCATAAATATTATTTTGAAACTACAAAAAAAACTAATAAGTTATCTAATAGAGTTTAGCACAGATTTGTCCCATGTAGAGACATAAAGTTATGTATAAAATCTACTTAATTTTTACTCAGAAGGCGATCGCTCTGACTTTTCCCAAGTTCCATTTACACCATTTATTTGCTGGCGAACTTCATCAATGACCTGGTTCAACTTGGCTATTTTACCCTCTAAACTTTGGCGAGTTTCTTCTATAGCTTCTGCTTCTTTGGTAGATGTTTGTTTTTCATTGTCTTGCCTATCCAATAAGTTTTCTGCTTCAGTATCATCAGATATCCTTGCTCCAATTAAAACTCCAAATAATCCACCTACCAGGCCACCAAATGCTATACCTGCTATCAAACCACTTGCAAAACCATTTTTATTACTCATATTTAGCAAAAAGCTAATTGTTTTAGATGCTGTTTACTTAAGAAATTACCTATGAAGACCAAAGCTTATGAGAAAAAGAGATTTACTAGGTTTCTATAGGTTAATTTTTCATTATAAAGGTTATTATAATATTTTTTTTACTAAAAAATATTATAATAACCAAATTAAAATTATAAATTACGAGTCATTTCAGTTATCAATTAGCATCCTGGACTGTAACTACTAAGTGCCAAAAATTCGATCACCTGCATCACCAAGGCCAGGTACGATATAACCAATATCATTGACAGTCTCATCAATAGTTGCGGTATAAATAGTTAAGCTAGGATAAGTAGTACCTAATTTTTGTAGAGCAGGTTGAGCAGCTACTACAGAAATAATTCTGATAGCAGTGGGGTTAACTCCAAGGTTCGTTAATTCAGCCATCACCTGCATCATTGTCCCACCAGTAGCTAACATTGGTTCGCAAATCAAAACCCGAACATTAGGATCAAATTCAGGGGGAAGCTTATTCAAATAACAACTAGCTTCAAGAGTTTCTTCATTTCTAGACATTCCCAAATGGTAGACAGATGCCAAGGGTAGGACAGTTTGAGCGCCTTCTAATAATCCTAGACCAGCTCGGAGAATAGGTATTACTACCATCGGAATTTGAGGGTTAACAAAAGTAGCAGGACATGCAGCTAAAGGAGTCTGTATAGTAGTTTCTACTAAAGGCAACCAATCTCGAATTGCTTCATAAGTTAACCATCTGCCTAATTCTGTTATTGCAGAGCGAAATAGAGAAGAGGGTGTATTAACATCACGAGCTACACCTAACCAATGTTTGATCAATGGATGGGGTGGGACATAAACACGAAGTTGTGGAGCCATAAATTTGCAAGTTTCTCTTAACGAAGTTAGAAGTCGTAAGTTAAAAGTCAGAATCTTTTTGGTTATGGGGATTGTGAGTAACCCTCTAAAAACATTTTGATAATAACTAATTTATTATAACTTACGCAGATGAACCCAGAAACCCGGTTTCTCATAGACTTCTATTGCTCAAAACAAGGATTTCTCCTAGAAACCGGGTTCCTCCCGTGTAAGTCCTATTATTATAACTTACACAGAGACACTACATAATATAGAGTTTAAACAAAAACTATAACGTTATAGTTTAGTCTTTAAAAGTTAAAAATGCGTAAGTGCTGATTAATTTTAAACTATCACACACAAATATGTGCAAATTAATCAATATTTTTCTAATATTATCAGGAGTTATACAAAAACCGGGTTTCTGTGTAAGTCTTGTTTATTTTCCCTATTATCGTCAAAGCATTGAACAGTTATCTATTAGCTATTTATAGTCATTTTAGTTTAGACTGAGACAAGTTTTAATGGATAATGGATAATGGATAATTACTTCTGCCTTTTAGGGAGAGGATTTGCTAAAAGGAAAAGATTTATTTTTCTTGGTCGATTAAATATGGTTAGGGAACCCATCTATCTCACCCTTCGGGAAGCTCCGCTGACGACCGCTTTTTACCCTTAAAAGGCGGAGGCTTCAAGGCGCGAATTATTTAATTGTTTAATTATTTCGGTAATATTTTATTGTAGGGGTTTGAAAACCAAACCCTACAATTTTTTTTACACAAATCATTATTATCAGTAATAGATTAAAATTAAGAAAAGTATCAAAAGTTTATTATGGCAATATCTATCACATCTCCCTCATTAACTGATAAATTTCCGACAATATCTGAATATGATGCAATTGTAATTGGTTCTGGTATGGGTGGTTTAGTTACAGCTACTCAACTTGTAGCTAAAGGAGCTAAAGTTATAGTCTTAGAAAGTTATATTATTCCTGGTGGAAGTTCCGGTTATTTTGAAAGAGAAGGATACACATTTGATGTTGGTGCATCAATGATATTTGGTTTTGGCAAAAAAGGCACTACAAATTTACTAACTCGTGCTTTAGATGCGGTGAATGTTAGTATCGAAACAATTCCCGATCCGGTACAAATACATTATCATTTGCCAAATAATTTAGAATTAAAAGTTCACCAAAATTATGAAAAATTTCTTGAAGAATTAACTGAAAAGTTTCCCCATGAAAGGAAAGGAATTAGACAATTTTATGACGAATGTTGGGCAGTATTTAATTGTCTTAATTCTATGGAGTTATTGTCTCTAGAAGAAATAAAATATCTCTTGAAATCATTTTGGCAAAATCCTGGTTCTTGTTTGGGGTTATTGAAGTATTTACCCCAAAATGTAGGAGATGTTGCCCGTAGATATATTCAGGATTCTGAGTTATTGAAATTTATTGATATGGAATGTTATTGTTGGTCAGTGGTTCCGGCAGATTTAACGCCAATGATTAATGCTGGTATGGTATTTTCTGACCGACATTATGGAGGTATTAATTATCCTAAAGGTGGGGTGGGAAAAATTGCTCAAAAATTAGTAGAAGGTTTGGAAAAAAATGGGGGAGAAATCAGATATAAATCTCGTGTTAAAGAAATTATCATTGAAAACGGAAAAGCTATAGGAGTAAAATTAATTAATGGTAAAGTTTATCGAGGTAAACGGATTATTTCTAATGCCACAAGATGGGATACTTTTGGTAAATTAATGCTTGAAGAAAATATACCTCGAAGTGAGATCAAATGGCGTGGTAATTATCAAAAATCACCCAGTTTTTTAAGTTTGCATTTAGGAGTAGAAGCCAGAGTATTTCCCGAAGGTACAGAATGTCATCATATTCTCTTAGAAAATTGGGAAAAAATGGAAGTTTCAGAAGGTACAATTTTTGTTTCTATTCCCACATTATTAGACCCAAGTTTAGCCCCAGAAGGATATCATATTCTTCATACTTTTACACCTAGTTATATGGAAGATTGGCAAGGATTAAATCAAGCAGAATATCAAGCTAAAAAAGAAGCAGCAGCAAAGCGAGTTATTTCTAGATTAGAAAATATTTTTCCTGGTTTAGATGCAAGTTTAGATCATATAGAAATAGGAACACCTCGGTCTCATAAAAGATTTTTAAATCGACAAGATGGAACTTACGGACCTATTCCTCAGCGGAAGTTAAAAGGTTTATTAGGAATGCCTTTTAATCGTACTGCAATACCTGGTTTATACTGTGTTGGAGATAGTACATTTCCTGGTCAAGGTTTAAATGCTGTGGCATTTTCTGGTTTTGCTTGCGCTCATAGAATTGCTGTTGATTTGAGATTGAAAGAAGGAAGAAAGAAGAAGGAAACAGTAAGAAGTTAAGAAGTTAAGAAGTTAAGAAGTTAAGAAGGAGGAAGGAAACAGTAAGAAGGAAGAAGTTAAGAAGAAGTTAAGAAGAAGTTAAAAAGTAATCAGAAAGAACGAAGAAGTTAGAATACTTTCGGTTGTTATGATTTACACCCGCGCGGGCAAGATTCCCGCACTACATTTTCACGATATCTGCTATAACAAGGAGGAAGAAAGGAGTAAATTTATAGACAAGTAAGTAGACAAAATTATTTGTCTATAAATTTAATTGTAATCCTTTTGATACCTCTACTATATAACAATAAAAAATTCACAATTAATTCTGTCCAGATACTTATAAAAACAGATTCTAACATTTTACTGTAGGAGTTTAGTTTATCAATAGGATAGCTCTATGTTTAATAGTTGGAATTTAAGCCAGATCAAAATAACTCTATTAATAGGATTAATCATTTTGGGATTAATTTCTATATTAGTTATAGCTAACTCAATTCCAACTTCTCAAATACC
>NZ_JAYKGW010000231.1:0-16453 GCF_035285525.1 Okeania sp.
CAAACCCTCGACAAATGTAATTGATGTTCCGTAGGGGTTTGGTCTCCAAACCCTCGACAAATGTAATTGATGTTCCGTAGGGGTTTGGTCTCCAAACCCTGGATAAATGGTGTGTATGCTCTGTAGGGGTTTGGTCTCCAAACCCTGGATAAATGGTGTGTATGCTCTGTAGGGGTTTGGTCTCCAAACCCTGGATAAATGGTGTGTATGCTCCGTAGGGGTTTGGTCTCCAAACCCTGGATAAATGGTGTGTATGCGTAAACTGTGATAAACTATCTGTTGTTGAATAGTTTGATAAATTTTAATATGCAGATATCATCATCCATTGAAGAACTTACAGAAAGAGCAAAACAGGTACTCAATCAAATTACCTACCTTACCTTAGCAACAGTAGATCAACAAGGACAACCTTGGAACTCACCAGTTTATTCTAGTTTTGATGAAGATTACACATTTTATTGGTCATCATGGATAGAAAATCAGCACTCTCAAAATATTGTTAATAATGGGCGAGTTTTTGCAGTTGTTTATGATTCAAGAGCAGTAAGTGGAGAGGCATTTGGTGTTTATTTTCAAGGTGTAGCTGAAGTTATTGAAGCAGAAAACGAAATATTTAATAAAGCAATTGATACTATCGACACAAAACGTGGCAAACCCAAAAGAGATAAAAAATATTTTCTTGACTCAGGACCACGACGTTTATTTCGGTTTATACCAACAACTATTTGGGTTAATGTAAAAGAACCTTACGAGAATTCTTTTCTTGATAAAAGAGTAGATATTACTCAAGAAATAAAACAATAAAAAAAAGCCCGTTTACAGGCTTTTTGTAAATCTCAAAAAAAGATATTAATGTGAAAACTTAACCAAAGATGTCAATATCTGAAATTGTTTTCCACCATTATGTATGTCAGCAATTATTAGTAGTGAAATTCACAGGAAATAATCATGATTTCTTCATCAAAACTCTCAGTTAAAAATGCGACTTTCCTCATAATTTGTAAGCCTTCAGACGTCAGCCATTAGCTGATAGCTTCATTACTTTTAGTTGATAACTAGAGCTAGTCACTATTGTGCTTCAATTCTCTAATTAAAAATATAGTAGTATAAAAAAAACAAATATTGACTTTATTAATTAAAAAGCTGATAGCTAATAGCTAAATGCTTACCATAATTTGGTGGGATGTATATAAATATAGTTGTCAGGATTTTTTTAGTAATTCTACAACTTCTTTGAGATGATGAGGGTTTGCTTCTGTTGAAAAAAGATACTCTGTTTCATCAGTTTCAGTAGATTCTTTAATTAATAAAATTGCTTCAACAACTGTTCCTTCTGGTAAATCAAGGGGAGGTAAATCAAGTTGACCGTTTTTGATAGTTGTTTGATATTTTAGTGGATTCATAGTTATAATCCAGTTTCTGCGTAAGTCCTATTCTGATCCATAAATCACATTAAAAAAAATGATGACTTTGTAGGAACCTTCGCATTTTTGTTATGCAACGTCCCTACAATAAAACCAACTGTAACTCAACTATTCCAATATCTCGAAAGATTCAACTTCCAAAACAGGACCAATCATCGCGATCGTCATTACATCGTCTCGCACCACACCTGTAACCCTCACCTTTTGGTCAGACTTACATAGCTCCGTGGGAGCATCCTTTAATTCATAAGTTACAGCATCACTCACTAAAGCCCAAGTACCAGTACCAAATCCTTGTTTTTCCACAATACCAGTTACTGTAATGCTACTCATGCTAATTTTTCCTCCGTTCTAATTGCTAAACGTGCTAAACCCAAACATAACAGAGCATTCACAACTAGGAATATTTGAGCAGTTATACCAGCACCTAATCCCCAAACGGCAGGATCGATAAATGCACTGACAATTAAACAGCTTGCAACTCCAATAGCAGTACCGATCGCTATCCACTTTCCTTGGTGATGACCTAATAACAACACTATTAATAATAGTGGAATCAATATACTGGCAAAAATGGGATTCAAAATACCACTACCTTGAATAGCTCCACCCAGTTCCGGTAAAGAACTACCCATGACCCGCATCGGCCATTGGGGTAAATCAAAAACATAGAAACTACGCAAGAAAAATAACCCACTGCTACCAAAAATTAATCCGGTATGTAGAGGGAAACTCCAAGCAAAAGGGAAATAATTTCTTAGTAACCAAGCTAACAAATAAGAACCTAACACCATTGCTAACTTCGGCAACAATGCTACCGCACCACCATCCAGCCAAAAACCAGGATTTAGATAACCGTTGTCATGCAACCACCGGAAGAAATCCCGGAAGGTAATTTGACCTTTGATTGCTAAATTAACGGCGGCGGCTGCATCCAACTGGCCTGCACCAAAATGATTTAATGGATCTTCTTCAACTGCTCTAGCAGATTTTTTGAGAATATTGGTGATTTCCTCTGGGTCTTCAATACCACTCGCTTTAATTAATGCTGCTACCCCGGCAACGTGGGGAGATGCCATGCTTGTTCCTTGGAAGGAAGCAAATATAGTGCTGCCATTTTCTGGATTGATGGTTTCTTGGAGAATACCGCCACCTTCATTTTTATCTTTAGTGGAACCACCAGGAGCAGAAATATCAACTCCGGCACCAAAGTTAGAGTATGGAGCTTTGTCTCCAGTGGCGTCGGTAGCGGATACTCCAATAACATGGGGATAACGAGCAGGGTAACTTGCTGAACTTTGGTTGGCGTTGCCCGCAGCAGCAATAATAACTACACCTTTATTGTGAGCATAATTAATTGCTTCTTGCATTATTTGGCTTTCACCACCACCACCAAGACTCATATTAATAATGTCTGCACCGTTATCGGCAGCAAATTTTATGGACTCGGCAATATCGGAAACTGTGCCGCCACCTTGAGCAGATAATACTTTTAGAGGCATGATACTAGCTTCGTAAGCAATACCTGCTACACCATAGTTGTTGTTGGTAGTTTGAGCAATAGTACCTGCAACATGAGTACCATGACCGTTGTCATCAGTAGCTGATGTGTTATCATTCACAAAGTCGTAGCCATCAACGAATTTGGTTTTTTGCAGGTCAGGAACTCTCGTAACTCCTGTATCAATAACTGCTACAGTTATGCCGTCGCCTTTGGTTTGATTCCAGGCAGATTCGACATTGATGCTCCGCAGGTTCCATTGTTTCCCGTACATGGGGTCGTTAGGACCGTCACCACTGTCAAATATGATGGCATTAGCGCTATAAACATAGTTGGGTTCAATGTATTCGGTATATTTGCCCAGAGAACTTTTTAACTTTTTGAGAAGTTGGCGATCGCCCTTGACAATATACACATTATCTGATAAAGAAAATTCACTATTTAGAGTAGGTGTGACTTGGTATTTGTCGGAGATTGTCCTAATTTCATCGACAATTTTAGTAACTCCGATATCTTCACGGAAGTCTAAAACGATTGAGTCATAGATTCCTTTATTGGCCAAACCAGAGAAATTGGATAAGGCCCAACCAAGTCCAATTAAGAATAAGCAGGCAAACAGAAATTTTTTCATTGTCTGAGATATTCAATATGGGGGACTTTTTTAACTAGCTATCAGCTTTGAGCATTGAGCTAGTCTCCAGCAAAGGAAATGCTTTAACAGCTTTTTTAGTTTCCGTGCTTCTATAAGCAGGATGGTTGAGTCAGGGTTAAAACCCTTTCTGAACTAAAAAAAACAGTTTTGCTGAATGTTGACCGCTTTTTTTATACGATAGCTTACAGACTTTAGTATTGGATGTTAAAAATGGAAAGAGGTTTGTTATGGTTGCCTTTATTGGGTGTATTTATCTGGTTAGCTTGGGCTGGTTGGAATGAGTATCAAAAGGTGGAAGCTTATCGTGTTTGGGCAGAATCTTTTGAGAAAGCTAAATATGATATTTATGCGGTATTGGGTCAGAATGGCGATCAGATAACTTGGGGGAAACCGACGCGCAAAGGACCTATTAATTTGGAGACTTTTTCTTTGTCGAATGTGCGATCGCTAGAATTATTGGTTGATAATGAGGTAGTGGAGGTAGAAAATCCGCCTAATAATGGTAAGGTAGTTTTGGAGTTTGTTTTTTCTGATTCCAAAAGTATCCAAATTCCTTTTACAGATATTAGTTTAGCTGTTAATTGGTGTAAATATTTACAGTCTATTACGGTGGGTTTTGTTGACGCAAACCTTTGATGTCCGGTTGAATACTTATCACTTTCGAGGCAGGAAAATAGAGGAAATTCTCCCGCTTTGAAAGGGGGAGATATTTTCTGCTGCTTAATTTATATTATACCAATTACCATGCATTAATGCTATACTAAGTGCCATAGTTCAACAGTGCATAGTTACCAAGATTAAAAGTCTGTTTTTGATAATTATTTAGTCGATTAGTAATTATTTTTCCTGCTTTTCCTCTACCCACACTTCCCACACTTCCCCGTCCAATCAGACATAGCATTTTTTTGAGAAATGGTATTAGATGATATCCCTAATTTATTTAATATTTGTTTCTTGTTCCTTGCTTCTAATTTTTTTTGGCTTTAAAATCCGAAATAGCATCAAAAGACTCATCCCAATCTAGATAACTAACTAATAATTCTAAATCAATATTTGGCAATAACTGAATATTTTTTTTGTCTAAATATTCACCATTTTCTAGGCAAAAAACCTGTAACTATTCATTTTGCCAAAAACAAACTTCAGAAACACCTAAACTTTGATAAATTCCTAAAGTTTTAATTCCTCCGCTAGTAATTACAACTTCAATTGCTAGATCTGGAACCTTTTTTTTTACTACCAATGCAATAACGTTGGTCTGGCTTAATACCTTTTAATTTATCTTGAGATTTCAGAGTTGTAGAACCAAAAGGATAAAAATAAATCCCAGTTTCCAAACAATAATTTTCGACCAACATCCCCAACATTTTTTTGTGAATTTCATGGCGACTACTAGGAGATATAATATTTTTAAAATTCTTTGATTATAAATAACTTTAAAATCAGGTGAATTTCCTAAATAATTCAATAAATTTTCATAAATATTCCAGCTTATATGAGTAGAAATTAATAAGCGAGCAGTATCGAGATTGTCACAATTTCAGTATTCGATAAGTTTTACAAAAGATGGGGTATTAGATAATGAAACTACCATAAAATTAACCTCTCATAATTCCATTTTAGTGATATAATTTAGTATTTTTCACAAGTATTTACCGAAAAATAAAGGTATAAAATTTAGAATTAAGAATTTAAAATTTAGAATTGGAGAGTATACTGAAAACATTATGGAAAAAGACTTACAGCACTTAAAGTTCCGAATATAAAGTTTCTCACCTTTAGATAGCTGAAAGCCTTATCTAGTAATAATTATTCTTATAACTTTGTACTGTAGACATCTCCGGAAAAGAGGGAAAAGGGAATACTTAACTGGGAATAGGAGGAAGTAATTGATGATTTATAAATAAGAATTGATTCTATTTTTTATTTCTGGAGATCTCTTATCTAGTTATTAATTATTAACTATAGAAAATCCTAAATGATTAGCAATTGAACGTTCACGCATAGGTATCCAAGTATGAACTGGTGAATTTAATAATCTCCCTTTAGAATCAGGTCTCACTACTAAAGTTGTGGAACCTCCACCATCTAAATTTAATGCTTTATCTACACCCAAATTAATCATAAATTCCTGTAATTCTGCTACAGTCATACCATCACTATAAAAAGGTTGTTTACCATCAACTAAAACCAACCATAATTTATCACCTTTTTGATTAATTCCTACTGCGGTTCGTGGATAAGGTTTTATATCAATATAAGAATTTCTTGGTAACTTTACTGGTTGACCATTAGCAACTAAAATTAAATTACCAGAAATAGCTTGAGTAGTTGAAGTCGGACAAATAGAACTATCTGATATTTCAGCATAATTATTGACATTAAAACATAAAGTCGGCCAGTTTCTATCCATTACATCTCCTACAGAATAGTCATTACCATGAGATATTGCTCGTCCGACTACGTTGACTAAATCCCCACTTCTTGGATAAAAATCCCAAGGTGTATTCTCATAAAAAGGATAGAAAAAGTTAGCATTTATTCCTAATTGTAAGTCAAATTCATTGACAAATTCAGAAGTGGTGCGGGCAGTAATTTTCATATCTGGAGAAGTGGAAATTCTGGGGGTTACTAATACTTTCATACCTGATGTATTTAAGTAAATAGTAACAACATGAATCATTATCGAACGAGGTTGATAAAAAGGTATTCGTTCATATAAAACTCCAGGAAATAGTAATAAATTTTTGTTAGTTCTAGGAGGGCGAATAAAAGATAATGTTGTAAAAATTGTTAGTATTAAAACTAACAAAAAAACGATGCCTATAGTTAAAAGCGATCGCCATCTGAAAATTCTAGATTGAGACATTAGATAAAATCCTTTAATAGGGAGTAGGGAGTAGGGGGTATACTCAGAAACCCGGTTTCTCTCAAGGAACAGGGATTAGGACACAGCTAGCAGTTTCCTCGATGAGGCCACCGATGGGAAAAATCGCACTTGTCTGGAAATTTCTTGGTTTGAACAACAATATCACAGCAATAAACTAGGTTTTTTGGTGGCTTTGCGTAAGTCTTGAAATTAATCCTCTCTATTTCCTGTTCCCTCCATACCTGTTCCCTATTCCCTATTTTAACAAATAGGTTTTTTTCCTGATTTGACAGCATGAATATACTCACTACCAGAATTAGGAAAATCTCTACGATATTTTGCAGATTCTGGTTTTCCCCATCCTAACTGTAGCAGCATCTCTAGAAAATCTGATTTTTCCCACTTCAACATATTTGCCCATTCTGTGCGTTGAGCGATCGCTTCTATCTCTGGTATTTCTATAGGGCAAAATTCTCGACCATGATTTACACTTAAATATAAATCCATACCTATAGTTACTTGATACCAGAAATTTAACACAGAAGCTTTAGCTGCCTGCAAAATTTCTAAATCATTAGACAAAGCAATTAATTGTTCATGCACCACAGGAAAACTAATTTTTTGCTCATTTACTGTCACTTGTCGCCACACAATACCAGAAACCAAATATTCTCTTTGATAGCGATGAATAGTAGCTTGAAAATCTTGATAGGCAGCAAATTTTTGGAACCCCTCTGGTTTGATAAATTTGTCAACCACTGGGTTGCCAGTATGAGGAGTTGCAGCCAAATTAAGGCGTTGGCCTCCTATACAAGCTTGGCGTTCTTTTGCTAATATATTAATTAATTCAGTAGTGTTGTAGACCTTTGACATCAGAACATACTATAGTCAGAGTTACATAAAATATACAGGACTTACGCAAAGGTATTATATCTACGGTCGGTGCGTAAGTCCTGATATATTCATTATTAAATTAGGGACGTTGCATCCAACGTCCCTACAAGGTTTTGGTTATAAAGTGATTTTTAGAAACTGATGGGAAATTTTAAAAAACTCAACCCATGAAATACCCTTTTTTCCAAACCTATCTAACCACCAGCAACAGCAGGAACAATACTAACTTCATCCCCATCTTTCAAAGATGTCTTTGTTCCTTCTAAAAACCGGATATCTTCATTATTCACATAGAAATTTAAAAATCTCCTGGGTTCTCCTTGGTCATCACAGAGACTTTTTTTAATCCCTGGATAATTTGTTTCTAGAGACTCTATTAATTCTGAAATATTACCACCGCCACATTCAATTTTTGCTTGCTCTTTAGTGAATTTTTGTAGTGGTGTAGGAATTAAAACTGTAACTGCCATAACTTAGTAATTGATTTTTGTAACTAGTTGAGAATTTGAAGGTTTTTTGGGGGTTTGGAGACCAAACCCCTACATAGAAAATTTGAAGGTTTTTTTGGGGGTTTGGAGACCAAACCCCTACAGCGATAAAAATTAAACCAAAACTTGTTGCCAGTCAAGACGCTCTAATGTTTGAGCGCGTTCCCATGCTCTTTCAAAACTATCCAACTTGGCATCTATAGTTAGAGGTTCGCCAATTTCACCTTGTACTGCTTCTTGAGTCTTCAAACCATTACCTGTAATATAAGCAACAGTAGTTTCTTCAGGGTCAATCTTACCAGCCTCTACTAATTTTTTCAATACAGCAATAGTTGTACCACCTGCTGTTTCAGTAAAGATACCTTCTGTTTCTGCCAATAACTTAATACCTGCAATAATTTCAGCATCAGTCACAGACTCAATATTACCATTTGTTTTACGAGCTAAGTCTAATGCGTAAATACCATCAGCAGGGTTGCCTATAGCGATTGACTTAGCAATAGTATTAGGCTTAACTGGAGTAATAAAATCACGACCTTCTTTAAATGCTTGAGCTACTGGAGAACAACCTTCAGCTTGCGCTCCACTGAAACGAACTGCTTTATCTTCTACTAAACCTACTTTGATGAACTCTTGGAAACCTTTATAAATTTTGGTGTAGAGGGAACCAGAAGCAATAGGAGCAACTACATGATCTGGTAGTTTCCATCCTAGTTGTTCGGCGACTTCAAAACCGAGAGTTTTGGAACCTTCAGAATAGTAAGGACGAAGGTTAATATTTACAAAACCCCAACCGTAAGTATTTGCTACTTCGCAACAGAGGCGGTTTACTTGGTCGTAGTTTCCTTTTACTGCCATAACTGTAGGGTTGTAAATTAGAGTACCCAAAACTTTACCTGCTTCTAAGTCAGCAGGAATAAATACACAACAATCTAATCCTGCTTTGGCAGCGATCGCTGCGGTGGAGTTAGCTAGGTTGCCTGTACTTGCACAGGATACTGTGGAGAAACCTAGTTCTCTAGCGCGACTGAGGGCAACTGATACTACCCTATCTTTGAAACTGAGGGTCGGCATATTTACGGCATCATTTTTAATGTAGAGATTTTTTAGGCCCAAGCGACGAGCTAAACGTTCTGATTTTAATAGGGGGGTCATTCCTGTGCCTACGTCTATAACGTTGTCTGTTGTTACTGGTAAAAAGTGACGATAACGCCAGATAGATTTTGGACCTGCTTCTATTGTTGCTCGACTAACTATTTGACTGAGCTTTTCATAGTCATATTTTACTTCTAGGGGACCAAAGCATACGTCTTCACATATATGTTTTGCTTCTAATCCGTACTCTTCTCCACATTCTTTACATTTGAGTTTTTCTATAACTGTGTTTGTTGTTTGGGTTTGGTTGTGAGTTGTTGTAGTCTGGGTCATAATTTTTTTTCTTAGTTTTATTTTTCATATCTCTTTAATTGTTTTTGGATATTAGCATGGGTAAAAATGCTCGTCAACTATACCCGACAAATAAAGTCGGGATTGATTTTTACATATATTTTTCTATATTAAATGCTACAGATAATTTCTATTTTTAGGGAACAGGTATGGAGGGAACAGGTATGGAGGGAATAGGGAATAGGTATGGAGGGAATAGTTTAGACTATCTGCTAATTTATATTTTTAGGTATGGAGGGAATAGTTTAGACTATCTGCTACGGGGAACTTTTCAGCATTGTCAGGGTCAAGACTTTACCAAAAAAATTTGGGTCTAAAGCCTCGTGTTTGAAAAGGATAAAAAAAAAAGAAAATTCCATATTTCAAGCCTTTTGATTTCCTAGGTTATGCTGGGCAAACAGCTAGAGGTACTGATAAATGATAACTGAAATGACCATTTTGAGACTACAACACTTTAAAACCAGGAACTTTTTTCTACATAAAAATACGCTTATCTTTATCTGTAAATGGTTTGAGATTTAATCAGAAAGCCACAATTAATTTTAGATAGTTAGCTCTATTGTTCATTCCTTTTTGTTAAAGGTTTATTCCTTCTTTCCTCTTCCTTCTTCTTTTTGGTATTATTTGATTTTGATTTGTAAGTGTAGCATTTGATTTTGAAATTTTACTTTTATACTTACTTCTTATTGCTAGATAGGCAATAAATTCTATTTTCTAAAAAAAATATCTAAATTCTAAATTTGTTGAGGCCACCACTGACTGGAGGAATAAGGACTACTTCATCACGGTCCTTGAGGATGGTTTCTGGTGGGACAAAGTTGAGGTTGATGCCAAATTTGGTAACATTTCGCCACTTTTCTAATTCGGGGTGCTGGCTAATGATTGTTTCTAGGAGTTGGGATACTTTTGTTCCTTCGCAGAGGGTTAGTTGGAGTTCGGGAACTTTGTAGGCTTCTTGGTATGCTGCGAATAGTTTGAGGGTGATGGTGATTTGGGTATGGTTCATTAGTTTAAGGAAGAAGGAAGAGGGAAGAAGTAATAGGGAAGAACTGGAGACGACAAAGTTCTCCTCAAAAATGATTTATAGCAATTTGCGCACTTAATATTTACAAATTTCAGGAGGTGTCCAATAGCTAAAAACCTTATATTATAGGCTATTCTTTCTGCCTCCATACCTGTTCCCTGTTGCCTGTTCCCTAAAAGCAGCGCTATACTTTTAAGGCTAAAAATATTAAAGGTATCAATAGTTGAACAAAAAATCATGTGTATGGGCGAATAAGCATCAATAACATTTCTTACTTTAATAATATCAGAGTTTTTGGCTGAAGGCAACCTTTCTGCGAAAAATCTGGGAGCTTTTCAGGATGAGAAGAGGGGAGTGAAAGAACTTAGAATTTAGAATTGGAGAGTACAAAATTCTCCTAAAAAAGGATTTACTTTTAAGGCTGAAAGTATTACTGGAAAAGACTTACATTACCTAAATTCTAAATAGAAAGTTTCTAGGCCGTGTCATCAATTAAATAAGTTGACAAAAAGGCTACTCTCTGTTATGTAAAAATGGCGATCGCGATTGAGTAGGTTCAGATACAGGCCACTACTTTTGTTGATCAACCCTCTCAGGTGTAATTGATGACACACCCTAACTTTAAAATAGCTGAAAGCTTTAGCTAGCAATAGTTATTCTTAGAACTTTGCACTGTCGAGTTAAGCAACCTTTAACAAAAAGGAATCAATAGTTGAATAAAAAATCATGTGTATGGGCAAATAACCCTCAATAACATTTCTTACTTTAATAATATCAGAGTTTTTGCCTGAAGGCAACCCCTTCTGCGAAAAATTTGGGAGCTTTTCAGGATGAGGAGTGTGGGAGGTGTGGACAGTGTGGGAAGTGTGGGAGGTGTGGGAAGTAGAATATGTGTTAGAAAGCAAATTTGTAGTAAACTAACACGCCTAAAAATGTAGGTGGGCTGAAACGATAGTGAAACCCAACACGCGCCTTACTTTGTTGGGTTACTCTTGGGGATAAACAAGCTACGTTCCATGCTTTGTTTTACTAACGCAACCCTAACCGGAACAACCAAACCTACATTTATTACAGTATCTAAGATGAAACAGTCCACTACTTGTATACCACTACCAATTATTTAGAGGACATTATTAAATTATGAAACAGTCAGAAAATCAAGACCTAGATTACCCATTTCTATTAGTAACTCATATAGTTTGTGCTGACCAACAAATTCACAGTGAGGAGTCAAAAGCTTTGGATGAGTTGGCAAAACAAAGCCAAGTCGGAACCAGGACTCTTGCAGAGATGGAAAAAATTCTGGCTCAGGATGAACAACAGTTATCTGTGGCAGAAATTGCATTGCGAGTAGCACCCAAACAAAGAAACGAGACGATGTGGCAAATGTTAAGCATCGCTTATGTGGATGGTTTTTGCTCGACATTGGAACGACAAATGGCGCAACAAGTAGCCCAAATTTGGGGTTGGTCTGATGGTGAGTTAGAAAGACAGATAGAGGAAACTGGTGCTTTTGCTGATACTAGATTTATTGTGGGTGGGAATAAGGAGGAGGTATCTTTGGGAGCGCGGATGTTGAAAAATGCTGATTCTCTTTTGTCAAAAGCTTTGGTAGATAAGTTGGCAACTTTTAGTAGGAAGCAGCAAAAGGTTGAACAACTAAGGCGGGAAATTTTGTTGTCTGGACTTGAATATGATGAGGTAATACATCAGTGTGCAGTTATTGCGGAGGAAGATTATTTATTTGGCGAAAGAGCATTGAAATATACAGATAAAGCTTTGCAAAATTTAGGAATAAGTCTGCAAAAAGCTATTGCAGAAATAAAGGATAAAAGTAGTGAAAAAGGTGCAAATAGTCCTGCTGAAGAAGTGGCAAATCAATTAGAGGGAATTTGCAAGGAACTTACTGCTAAAATTATTAAAAAAATTGATGGGGTTAGAGAATCTTTGTGTTCTAAAGAACGAGCTTTAAATCATTTTAGTATTGCTTTTATGGGGAAAACTAAGGTTGGAAAAAGTACCCTTCATGCAATTATTACTAATAATGGATGGGATGCTATTGGTGTGGGAAAACAAAGGACTACTCGTTTTAATCGAGTTTATGAATGGAAGAATATTCGGGTAATTGATACTCCTGGTATTGGTGCACCTGGAGGTAAAAGTGATGAGGAAATTGCTAAGAGTATTATTGATGAGTCGGATGTAATTTGTTATGTGGTGACTAATGATAGTATTCAGGAGAGTGAGTTTAGTTTTTTAGGTTTGCTGAAGCAGAAGGCTAAACCTTTAATTATTTTGTTGAATGTTAAATATAATTTGAGAGATAATCGGAGGTTGGAGTATTTTTTAAATAATCCTAATAAGTTGTTTGAAATGAAGGGAAAAAGTGGTATTGGCGGACATATTAATCGGATTCGTAGTTATGCTCAAAAATATTATGGTAATGATTATTTTTCGATAGTACCTGTTATGTTATTGGCAGCACAAATTTCTGTTGAAACTGAGGATAAAAGACGAAAAAATGAGTTGTTTCAGGCTAGTCGAATACAGGATTTTTTAGATTCGTTGAGAGAGTCTTTAATGAAGGATGGAAAAATTAGGAGATCTCAAACTTTATTGGGTTCGACTGTGGGTGCTATTGAGGATCCTTTGAAGTGGTTAAGATTATTGTCTGAAGTTTATGCTAATTTAGCGCAAGTTCTGAAAAATAAGCGTGAAGAAATTGAGAAAAAAATTTATAGATCTCGTCAGAATTGTTTGCTTTTTTTGGTGCAAGAAATTAAAATTGTTTTTGAGGATGCTTTGAATATTATTCCTTCTTTTGCTGAGGATTATTGGGATAAAAATGATAGGGAGTTGAAAGAGGGGTGGCAGACAAAAATTAAGGAAATAGATTTAGAAAAAAGACTAGAAAGTTGTTATAAGTTGGCTAGTGAAAAGTTTAATAGGGAAGTAACTGAAGTGGTTGAGGAGGTAGGTAGTGAATTACAATTAATTGCTCAGTCAGAAGCTTTTGATTTGAGTGAACAAGATGCAAGTTTTCTTGACAATAGTTTTGTCAGAATAGCTAGTAGTTTTGTGTTGATAGCTGGAACTATATTTACTTTTTTGACTCCGGTAGGTATTTTTGCAGGTTTAACTTTGGGAATTTTTGGTACAGTTTTGACTACGATTAATGGATTGTTTAAGTCTATAGATCAAAGAAGAACTGAAGCTTTTCAGAAAATATTTGAGTCGTTAAGTAATCAAGTTATTTTTCAAAGGGAAACTACTGTGAAAAAATTTGAGAGTGAGTTTTCTAAGTCTTGTCAGTTAGTGTCTGAAAATATTGATGATTATTTTGATAATTTAAGTCGGGAGTTAGAGAAAATATCTGAAGAGTCAGAATTAACTAAAAGGAAACTTGAATCAGGTGTTAATTATCTAAATCGTGCTTATGCAAAACGTATTATTGATTTGCTTACAGAAAATTATGAACCTCTAGCTGAGGTAAGAATTAATGAAATAATTGGTAAGGTTAGACGGGAATTTGGGAAAAAGATAATTATTTCTACAAAGACTCAAGTACCAATCAGTAAAACATCTGAAGAAATTAATCTTGTTATTCAGGAGGATGTGACTATTAAATATATAAAATAGGAAGAAAAATAAATCTTTATCGGAAATATTGTCTGTCTGAGAAAGGATTTTTTGAGGAATGAAAGTAGAGGTTGGAAATGTTAATTTTGGCAAATACTTTCTAACTATTCCTACTTTGACTTTTGGAAAGTAAATATTTCTGAGAAAGGATTTTTTGAGGAATGAAAGTAGAGGTTGGAAATGTTAGTTTTGGCAAATATTCTCTCAATATTTCTACTTTGACTTTTGGAAAGTAAATATTTCTGAGAAAGGATTTTTTGACTAAAGGAGGTTGGAAATGTTAGCTTTGCCAAATATTCTCTCAATATTTCTACTTTGACTTTTGGAAAGTAAATCTTTCTGAGAAAGGATTTTTTGAGGAATGAAAGTAGAGGTTGGAAAGGTTAACTTTGGCAAATATTCTCTCAATATTTCTACTTTGACTTTTGCTTTTGGAAAGTATTTTTTCTGGGAAAGGATTTTTTGACTAAAGGAGGTTGGAAATGTTAGCTTTGCCAAATATTCTCTCAATATTTGTACTTTGACTTTTGGAAAGTAAATCTTTCTGAGAAAGGATTTTTTGAGGAATGAAAGTAGAGGTTGGAAAGGTTAACTTTGGCAAATATTTTCTCAATATTTCTACTTTTGCTTTTGCTTTTGGAAAGTATTTTTTCTGGCTTAAAAATTTAGATACACCCTGTTTTGGAGACCAAAAACCTACGAAATAACATATATTAATCAGTAAAAAAAATTATAAACTTTATAAAATTGGTGGCAAAAAACAATGACTAACAATAATCAACAATTCCAAGCTGCTAAAGTTGGTTATATCTTTAAAAAAGCGCTAAGCAAGTTTGACAAACTACTAGCTGATATAAATAAAAAACAATTCACTAATATCCGCAAAAAAATTCGGAAAGAATTAAAAGAATATCGGGAGCAAGGCACAATTAAAGTTGCCTTTATCGGACAATATAGCGCTGGTAAATCTACAATTATTTCTGCTTTAACAGGAATCAGAAATATTAAAATAGATACTGATATTGGTACTGAAAAAACTATAACTTATGATTGGAATAGTATTAAAATAATAGATACTCCCGGACTTTTTACAGAACGTCAAGAACATGATGAGATTACTTATGAGGCAATTAATCAAGCTGATTTATTAGTTTTTTGTTTGACTTATATGTTATTTGATTCTGTGACAATTGAGAATTTCAAAAAGTTAGCTTATGATAAAGGTTATCGTTGGAAAATGATGTTAGTTGTTAATAAAATGTCTGATGAAGCTGGAGAAGATGAGGAAAAAATTACTAACTATCGGTACAGTTTAACAGAAGCTCTTAAACCTTTTAATTTTGATGAATTTCCGGTTTGTTTTATTGATGCTAAAGATTATTGTGAGGGTATTGATGAGAATGATAATTTTTTGCTGGAGATGAGTCGGTTTGAAACTTTTATTGCTGCTTTAAATACTTTTGTTGAACGTCGAAGTAGTTTGGCAAAATTCGATACTCCTGTTAGAATAGTATTAAAATTTGTCGAAGATACTCAGTTGATTTTGATGAGCAACTTTGTTGAAAATACGACATTTTTTGAAGTAGCTAACCGTCTATCTAGAACTATCCGAAAGGAACGAGATAGACTCCGCACAAAAGTTAAAGGCATTTCTTTAGATATGTCTTCAGCTATTATCAAAGAAGGAAATAAATTAGCAATGGCGGTGGGAACTGATGCAGATTTTGTCAAACTGAATAAAACGGCAGAATTAAATGTTCGTAATTTCTATGAAGAAGCAGAAAGTAAGTTACAAGAAGTTTGCGAAACAGCAGTATCAGATATTCGGGAAGCAGTTGCAGAAATATTAGATAGTGACTTGGTTGAAGCTTTTATTTGTTGTTTAGATAAGGAGCAAAATATTTCGGCTTCTAATATTGATAATGGAAGAAATTTTCCAAGGCTTAAATCTCAAGTTTACTGGATAAAGAATATTGCTGAAGTTGCAGGTGTAAAAATAGAAAATTCAGAAACTAAAAGTTTCTTGACAACAACAGAAAGTAGTTTAGGGGTGGGAAAATTTATAGGTTTTAAGTATAAATATTGGGAAGCAGTTAGTATTGCTCAAAATCTTGGTAATGATGCTAAATTTTTAGGCCCTGCTGTGGCATTAGTTTCTGTGGAAATGGATGTTTCGGAAATGCGCAATGAAAGTCAACGAGAAACAGAAATGTCTGATTTAAGAAGAGAAATTTATAGTCAATTTCAGACAATAGCTAAAGATTTAGAGGCACAAATAAATCTACAATTATCTGAATTTGAAACTCAGGTTTATACAGAGATTGAAAGGCAAATTGCTGAAGCACGAAAACAGGAAGAGGAGGCGATCGCTACTTCTAATAATTGGATAAAACAAGTAGGAGAAATTAGAAGTAATTTTGAACTAATTATCCAATATATTCAGAAGGTAACGGCAAAAGCAAAAGGTTGAATAGAATAATTACTTCAGGATAATTATTTTCAGATTGTTTCTAATA
>NZ_JAYKGW010000232.1:0-12341 GCF_035285525.1 Okeania sp.
TCGTAGAAAATACTGTCTGTTTTCACCATTTATTACCTGTTTTTACTGTAATCAACTAATGGCTAAATCCTTATTTTTTTAACATATAAAATTTAAAATAATCACTAAATTAACTTTTTAAATATACCGTAAATTATGGTTTAATCATAGCACTTATAGCCAATAAATAAAAATAGATTTAGAGACATAGTTTTAGCAAAAATTACTTGTGTTGGGTTTCGTTACCTCAACCCAACCTACAAATACTATTAATAATTACATCGGAAAGAAAATTAAGTAAATGACTGCTTTTTGTGACAATAATCTCGTCACAATAGATTTAGAGAAAAGGTTTTGGAATAAATTATTTTTGTTGGGTTTCGTACCTCAACCCAACCTACAAGAGTAAAATATATCGAATTATTATCAAAAATTCGTATTGTCTACAGACCAATAGATACAAATCAGAAATAGAAATTTGATATTACTTCTCCAACCAATATTCTCGCCTTCTCAAAAATTCCCTGACATCTAGAAATTACTAAGCAAAAATTCCTATTGCGCTATAGGCAATAGAGGCTCAAACTGTTATGGGTTCTTTCAAAAATTATCTTTTAATTTTAGACCACAAAAGTAAACATTATCTACCGAAAGAAATAAGATGCTTAAAGCAATTTTGTTTGACCTCGATGGCACTATTGTAAATACAGACCCTTTCCATTACCGGATATGGAAAGAAATTTTAAGTAATTACGGAATAGAAATTAATGAGAAGTCTTATAAAGAAAAAATTAGTGGTGGAACTAATCCGATAATTATCAAAAAATTACTACCACATCTATCAAATACAGAAGTGGAAGAGTTAGCGGATTCTAAGGAAGCTAAATTTCGAGAAATTGCTACAAATATAGAACCATTAGCAGGATTATTAGATTTTATTGAATGGATTGAAAACCAAAAACTCCAGAAAGCAGTTGTTACTAATGCGCCTCCAGAAAATGCTGAGTTTATGTTAAGAGTTTTGCAGTTAAAAGATACTTTTCCATTGGTAATATTAGGTAGTGAAATGCTTGTGGGAAAACCAGACCCTGCACCTTATAAATTATGTTTAGAAAAGTTAGAAATTTCCCCAGAAGAAGCAATTGTTTTTGAAGATTCTCCTTCAGGGATTAAGTCGGCAGTAGGAGCTGGTATTTATACAGTAGGAGTTACTTCTACCCATGAACCTGAATCTTTATTAAAGTTAGGAGCGAGTATTGTTATTAATGATTTTACTGATGAAAAATTACAGCAACTTTTAGATAGTTGGGAGATTTTTAGGGAATAGAAAAAAAGGAGATTATCAAAGGGTTTCATAATTTAGAAATGTCTTAAGGGACTTCCAAGTAACAAAATATCCTATTCTGATGAAGATAGGGAGCTATAGGGACGTTTTCCTGTGCAACATGAAACGCATTTTTGTCGGTGCAATGTTCCTACAGGGCTTATATTATGTCTGGTTGAATAACAGTTGTAGGGACGTTGCATGCAACGTCCCTACAGGAGTCAGGAGAGAATAAGTAATAAGTAAGAAGTGATAAGTAAGAAGTAATAAGTGATAAGTAATAAGTAAGAAGTAATAAGTAAGAAGTAATAAGTAAGAAGTAATCAGTGATAAGTAAGAAGTAAGAAGTAAGAAAAGGAGAAAGTTTTTTTATCACTAATTATCCGGACATAATATTATATGGGAACCAGTTAATGATAAAATAGAATATTGAGATAATTTATATTCTGCTATTTCTTAACCTTTGCTTCGACTGCTATATATAGAAATACTGCCATTTTAATAATTAGGGTTTGGTGATGAAATTCAGCAAACCCTAATTATTAATTATTAATTATTAATTATTAATTATTTACTCGCATTTATACATTCGGAAATAATAACCGGAAACTTTTTGATTTAGATTCAGGATTAAATATACAATTTTGAGTTTCTGGTTGAAATGGTGCTGCAAAATTGACTAGCCATAAATTTAATGGTTTGGGTAATTGAGCTAATGTTTGACTGAGTGTATTAACTGGAATATTTCCATCTCCTGATTTATTAGCTAGTAAAAACATTGGATAATTTTCAATAGGAATTAATTTTTTTAATTCCCAAGCAATACTCATCATTTCTCCAGTTTGTTCGTGAGTTTTTTCGACTGTTGCTATTAATGTTGGTATTTCTGATGTTAAAGTTTTGGCAATTGTAGAAGCGACTAAATCGGAACGGTCTGGTGTTTGATATGCTAGATTATTCACAACTATAAAACTACTAATTAATCCGAAAATTAGAATAAAAATAACTGCTGGTTTTTGCCAATTATTTCGGTTTTGCCAAGCTCCGGCAAAAGGAACAGAAGTTAAATAATTATGGCTGGAAAATGAATAAATTGATAACGAGCAACCAGGGTTAAGTCTATACTAAAAACATAAGTAATCAATAAAATAATTCCGCTTGTACTAATAACTAATCCTGTTAATATTTGCCATGATAATTTCCATTGTTTGGGAAAATAACGATAATTTTTAATCAGTAACCAGACTGTTAAACCAGTTATGAACAACATTATTAAAACTGAAATAATAATGATGAATAAAGGTTGGTTTTCTACTGGTAACATTACTATCATTGCTATCCACCAAACAATCATCCGAGCAATAGGTTCAATAAATTGTTCAATTGGATTTCCATGAGAAGTCCAGTCAACTAAACCACTATTTGAGTTAACAGCACCAATAAATATTGGTATCCAAATAATTCCGTTTATTGCTGTTCCTAAAGCTACTAAATAGATATTTTTCCAAATTTTTAATGATGGTAATTTAGGATAGTTTTGTTTCCAGTCTTGTATCCAAAACCAGAAAATAACTAATGCTTCAGCACATAAAGTTAAAGCCGAGAAAAAATGAACTGCTATTCCTAGACTATTAATAATAACCCAACTAAATAGCATCCAAAAAGGAAGGAGAATTTTTTGTTTAACTTTGGCGATCGCTACCATAAAAAAACCTAAAGAAGCAATAATTAAAAGAATAGCTAAAGTGTAATGTCGTGCTTCTTGAGCAAGATAAACACCAAAAGGAGAAACTGCCATTAATACTGCGGAAATTTGCCCTACTAAAGGAGAACGAAATGTTAGTAAACTGAGGAGAAATATTGCCGGAACTGAAAATGCTCCAAATATAGCACTTAGCGATCGCGCTCCCCATAAAGATACTAAGTCACCATGACTGCTAAACATTTTTACCCACAGATTAGTTAGCATAAAATAGACTGGGGGATGATTGCTTTCATTGAGTAGGTTATGAGCAACTGATGTTATTCGTAATTTTGAGTCTATTTGTAGGGGAGAAAGTAAGATGTCTAAGGATATTAGTTTGTCTAGAGGAATGGTTTGAAAACTTTTTCCTAAGCTAAAAACTAGGGTCGAAAATTCATCACTCCAAATTGGTTTAGCAGTTAAATTTGTTAGTCTTAAAGTTAGGGCGATTATGAACCAAATTAGTAGTAAAATTAAATTAAATATAAAAATGTTTTTTTTACATTTATGTAGGATAAATTCATTAGTATGATATAATTTAAGGGGTAAAATTTCAGCTTAAATCAATAATAATACATTTTTATCATTAAATTTAACTCTCAATGCAATGAATATAGAACAAGCTTTACTCAAAAATCTCAGAGAACTACCACCCGAAAAACAACAACAAATCCTAGATTTTAGTGAATTTATTAAACAAAAAAATCTAGTCAAACCTGAACTAAGAATGCCAAAACAACGAGCAGAGGCTTGGAAAAATTGGGCAGAAAATCACCCCAAAAATAGTCCTGGATTGTCAAATCATGCCTTAAGAAGAGAAACAATTTATTAATAATAACCAGCTATTTATTAGATGCTAATGTTATTCTCAGGGCGAGCGATCCAGCTTCTTCCAATTATCAATTAGTTGTTGATTCTGTATTTTTATTACTCAATAAAAACCATGAATGCTTCTTAACTCCCCAAGTTCTGATAGAACTTTGGGTAGTAGCTACTCGTCCTTTAGAAGTCAATGGTTTAGGCTGGACTCCTGAAAAAACCAGACAAGAAATCAATATATTAACTTCTCAATTTGTTTTATTATCAGATAGTCCAGGAATTTTTACCTATTGGTTAGATTTAGTAACTACTCACAATATCAAAGGAAAACGAACCCACGATATCAGATTATTAGCAGTAATGAAAGATGCTGGAATAGAGTATTTACTGACTTTTAACCCAGAAGATTTTGTGACTATTTCAGAGGTAAAAATTGTTACGCCACAAGAGATAATTAGTGGCTTTTACTAACAAGAAATAAGATTGGCACAACTTATCTCTAACCTAGTGACTTATAGAATTTTTTTGATGTTTAATTCCAGTAAATTAACCTAATAATTTTAACTAACAGCAAAACCTGTTTCTTCTCGAATTTGAGGATCGTAAAATGCTAAAACAATTTTATCTTTAGTAATACCAGCATCTAAGAAATCTCTGGCAATACCTTCTTCTGTTCCATCTCGTTGAATCCAAATTTTATCATCTAAAATATCTACATGAATTAAACAACCATGAACTCTTTTTGTTCCTGAATATTGAGAGTTTATTTTTTCTCTACCCACAATCATTAATAAATAACGATTCTGTTTAGTATCAAAAACTGTTTCAAATTTAATATTTTCATCGGCATAAGGAATTTCTGTATAAGATAGAATAACTTTTTGGATAAGATTGCTGTATTCATTTATGGTATCCATTCAATAATTTCCTCTAAATTAATATCAAAAATTAATAACAATAATTGATAATCTTCTATAATTATTTTACCTAAAGATTCTTCAAAAATATCGGTATAAATAAAATTAGGGATTGCTAAATAGAGCTTTCTATCTGGTTCTGTTCTTCGGATAACAGAACGATATAACAAATATTGTCCTAATGCGTTTTCTAAAGCACTGACTTCGGATATAGAAGCAAAAGTTTTAATTTCTATAGCTATTTTGTGTTGATTTTTTTGTGCTATTAATAATTTCTCTGCTCCTAAATCTACATACATATCTTTGGTTCCCCACTTTAGCCGAAGAGGATTGTGAGTTATTGTCCAACCATCTTTTATCAAGGCATTTTTACAATTATCGTGATATCTATCTTTTGTTGGCATTATTTTTGATTTTTAGTCTTTTGTTTCCTACTTTTTTAGCTTTGCTCCTGTTCCTATATGAGAAATTAGTATTCCAAATAATCTTTATCCAAAGCTGCTAAAAAATCATCTACTTTTCAAAACTGAACTTTTCCTTTCTGATAATCCTTTCTAACTTCAAACTTTTCTTCTCCTAATTTTTTTATTCGCTCTTAATGCAAACGCTTTTTCACAATATAAAGCAGAATTTATTCCTCTTCCAAAGAAAATTTTTCTACTATTTCTATTACTTCTTGGAAATTATAACTTTGATAATTATTACTCAGAAATTAAACCTAATATTTCTTATATTTTATAGCCATTGTAGATTGATTGTCAATAGATCAATATTTTCATTGTCTATTGTATATCTCCAATAATAAAAAATAAAATTAATTATAGCAGGTAAATCATCAATTCTTTCCTCCTAATTCCTGCTCTGTAGGGATGTTGCATAACAAAAATGCTAACGTCCCTACCTCCTTATTTTTTCAAGATGTCTATTGTTAACATTTCAAATTTAAGACTTCTCAAAATCATAAATTTTTATAAATATGACTTACACAGAGCTACTGTTGGTGTATAATTTAATATCTTGTTAATTTGTGATAGATAAATTTGATTTATCTCTGATAATACGGAAGACAAGACTAAAAATTAAGTGTATAAATAAAGAAGTATATTTTTTAAAGGTGCAAACAAATAATGTCAGAATCACTTTTCACGGATAGTAGCGATCGCTCCCTAATACCTAGTAGTTTATCCAAGACAGAAAATTCTCAATTTTCTCTGATTCAGGAAGCAGAAATTATCTTAACAACTGGCGAAAGAACTACCAATTTTGATGATTATGGATTAGATTTAGAAACTGCCTTTCCTACCCATAAATATGAAACAGAATCAGATGAATTTTTATTTACAGAATCAGAAATTTTTACTGTGGAACCAACACAAAATCCTATGGTTTTGAGGTCTGCTAGTCAAACCACAAAAGATCCTCTAACAGGATTAGAAGATGAAGAAGAATTGATAGAAATATCTACTGTTGAAGAACCAGCTTTATTATTTGATGAAGTTCCTGAAAAAGGAGGAGTAAAAAGAAACTTTGAAAATTCACCGATAATTCGTCAGCGACAAATTAAATTAGACTTTAACCTTCTAGATAACACAGATAAATCAGACAAAATTATCAGATTAAACTTATTTTCAGATGTCACCCTAGATGTCGAACTTGATCAAGTGAAAAGTTCACCAAATAAACAAGACTGGGTACGAACTGGTAAAGTAATAGGAGTCGAAAATAGTCAAGTGATTTTGATTAGTAGTAAAGATGAAAATAACATTTTAGGAGAAATTAGACTAGATTATTCAGAGCCAGAAAAAGCAAATGAATTTTATGAAATTCGTTCAACAGACAAAGGTAAATTTGTAGTAAATCAACTAGAAACTTCCTCCTTTTCTCAATGTTATTTTTGTGGAGGTAACCATGAAACACCTAATCATCAAGATCAGGAATCAAATCTAGAAGATAGTCTGGGAAGTGGCAGTTTTGATAGTGTTTTTAATTCAATTGTCCGTCGAAAAATATCACCATTATCTAATAATCAAAAAGTCGATAGTTTATTAACTAAAACTTTTTGGGATACAGGAGAAGACAATGTAATTACTTATAGCTTTTTATCAAATCAAGCAGTTAGTTCATATTATGGAAGAGAAAATCCATTATCACCAACTGACCCTGTTAAAAGAAATGTCAAAGAGATTTTCGATCGCTTTGAACAATATCTAGATGTCACATTTAAAGAAGTAGCAGATACAGTAGATAACTACGGTCAAATACGCATCATGTTATCCAATGGACCATTAGCAGGTGAATCCCGTGGTTACACATATCAACCACCAGATACAACAGAAAGTCCTATTGATGGAGATATACATTTATCATCTGTTTATCAACACGAATATGAGGATGTTCCGGGAAGTTATGGTTATATAACTATTGCCCATGAAATAGGTCATGCTTTAGGTTTAAAACATCCTGGTAATTATAGTTCTGGAGAACCGTCTCCTTTCTTATCTTATGCTCAAGATAACAATACTAATACTATGATGACTTACGTTGGTTTGGGTGGTTTTAATCAATATTCCACAACACCAATGCCTTATGATATTCAAAGTTTACAATATTTATATGGTAGAAATAACAACTTTAATTCCCAAAATACAACTTATTCATTTGATAGTATTTATGGATTTGATGATGGTAATCAATATTTAGGTAGTGCTGACAAAGGAACAAAAGTAACGCTTTGGGATGGGGGTGGTTTTGATACTATCGACCTGTCAAAACTTCCCAGTTTAGAATTAAAAGATTTTAGTTATGATTATCGTATAGATTTAAGAGAAGGTGGATTAATGACTACTGCTGATGCTTATAATAATCATGAATATATTGCATTTCAAGACACCAGTGGTACGAAATATAAAACCACTACTTCTGGTACGGCGATCGCTTATGATACAGTTATTGAAAATCTAATTAATTCTGGTGGAGATGATGTAATTTATGCTAATAATGCTGCTAATAAATTTAGCGGTTATGCACCAGGAGAAAATACAGGAAATGATCAGATTTTTAAGACAAATCAAAAGGATATTTTAGACTTATCAGAATATAGTCGCTCTGAAGTTAAAAAAAGTCGAAAGAAGAAAGATTTAATCCTCGATTTAGGTGAAGAAAATGGTTCAATTACTATTGCTAATTATTATGGAGTTAAAGCAGCAAAGCGGATGAAAATTTTGTATGAGCAACCAACTAAACCGGAGATTACTATCAATGATATTACTGTAAGTGAGGGTGATAGTGGAACAGAGAAAGCAAAATTTACAATTAATCTCAGCGAACCTAGTGACAAGACAGTAAAAGTTAATTTTGTCACCGCAAACGATACAGCAGAAGTAGGTTCAGACTATCGACGTCGTAAAGGAACTGTTACTTTCAAACCAGGTCAAACTACAAAACAAATTACTGTACCAGTTTTAGGAGATACTGCTGATGAGTTCGATGAAGAGTTCTTTGTCAAACTTAGCAAACCCCGAAATGCTACTATTGCAGATAATAAAGGTGTGGCAACTATTAAAAATGATGATTTGACAAGTATTTCTATTAGTCCTGCTACCATCACCGAAGGTAATATTGGTAATAAGAAAGCTAGGTTTGCAGTAACTCTTGACCAAGAAAGTCCGAGGACAATAACAGTAGATTATAGAACTGAGGATAGTACAGCTATTGAGGGGTCAGATTATCGTTCCAAAACAGGTACGCTAACATTTAAACCTGGTCAGACAAAGAAGATAATTCAAGTACCTATTATTGGTGACCAAATAAAAGAAATAGATGAATATTTTTGGGTACGATTAAGTAATTCTCAAAATGCAACCATAGACCAAGATAACCGTTTAGGTTTCGGAACTATTAAAGATAATGATAATTAGGGTTGGCTAAAAAAGTCTGCTAGTAAACTTCTCCAGAAAAGAGCTATAGAGGAAATAGGAAGAAAGAACAGATATCATCAATTTTTTTTCCCTACTCCCTACTCCCTCTTTTCTGAAGAGGTCTATTTGGAAAATCTCTAAAGTTAAGTTAAGATAAATAACTGCCATAAATTAATAATAAACAAATATAGTCATAATGAGTAAAAAAAGGTATTTATATACACAGATTTTCCCAAAATTAACAGGTACATTACTAAGTTTAATGGTACTGCTACCAACCCCTGTTAGAGCTAATGTTTTATTAGGGATAATTCGAGACTCAGAAAATACTAATGAATGGAATCAAATTATTACTCGAATAGACAATTTAGGTATTAGTTATCAACCAATTGATTTACAACAAATAAATACATTAGCAGATTTATCTGGAATTAAAGTTATCTTTTTACCTAATATTCAAACTTTAACTAAAATTCAAGTAGAAACTTTAGAAGAATGGGTAAAACAGGGAGGAAAATTAATAGCAAGTGGGCAAATAGGAAGAAAATCTCAGGCAGGAGTCAGGCAAAAATTGCGATCGCTTCTGGGTTCATATTGGGCTTTTCCTTTAAGTCAACCTACTACCCCAGAGCCGAAATATCGTTGTTTAGATATTGCTTGCCAAGAATCTACAGGTTGGGCACCACAAACTAACAACCAAGATAAAGTAACAGGTGGAGTATTAATTCCAGCAGGTTTAAACAGCAGAACTGCTGCTACTTGGCAAGGAAGTTCTGGTTCAGCGGCAGTTGTCGTTAGTCCTCAAGCTACTTATTTAGGTTGGAACTGGGGAAATAATGGTTCTGCTACCGTAGATAGTATTTGGTTTCAAGCTATTTTAAATCGTTATCAAAACCAGCCACAATTTAGTAATTCTTTAGCTACTACAAATAACTCCAATCCTGTTAAGATTAAACCCCGCACTTCTCCTTCCCCAACACCGAATAATGAAAATGTGAATATGATTAGGGTTCAACCGAGAACTACAGTTGTAAATTCTCCTGGAGATTTCAATAACAATCAACCTGGAACTAACCCTCAAAATCCGATTCCAGATGGGAATAATATTCAGCTTAGAAGTCAGCAACAAACCACAAACATTCAACCTCAAGAAACCAACTTAAGTAGCAATAATAATTCAGTTCCGGAGACAACGACCCCTCCCCAAATTAATAATACTTTGCCCATATTTTCACAACAGAGAGACCAGAAAAATCAGACATCTGAAACTGTTAGCAGAGAAAATACTTCCGACAGCAATACTCGAAAAACTACCAATAACAGAATCCCGCAACAGAGACAGGAAGAAAATCCAAAAACGGAAACAGTCAGTAACAACGATGTTCCTGTTAATTCTGCTAACAGCGATACTTCAGAACTTACCGATAAAGTCAGAGATTTTTGGGAAAGATTTCGAGAACGCAGAACAAATCCATCATCAAGCGGTAACTCTACAACAGCCTTACTTAGACCTCTACCAGCGCCAGCAGTACAAATACCCGATTTTGAAAAAGATCCTTCATCAAGTTCAGCACCTCCTGGTTTACAAATCAGACGAGGAAACTATCCCATTAGTAGGTCTCAAAGTTATGCCATGATACAGGAGTTAAATAACCTCCTGGGTAGATTTGAAAGTGCTTTGGTAGCAGCTCAGTCAGCAAATGTAGAAGTAAATTTGGCAGCAGATGACGTGACCATGGTAGCTGCTAATAATGACCAAACCACATTTATGGCTCAGAGAAATCAAAAAATTGAAAATGCTCAACAAGTAGCAAGTACAGCACGACAGGTAATTCAACAATTTCCCCAACTGGTAACAGCTAGACAATATGCTACCGCTAGAGATCAATGGCTCAACACTAGGCAAATGTTGTGGAATAACTACCCCACTGACGGCGAAAGAGCAGGAGCTGAGATTCGAGCTGTTTGGTTAGACCGGGGAACCATTGTCAGAGCAAGGTCAGAACGAGGTTTGGCATCAGTATTTGACCGACTCGCTGCTGCTGGTATTAATACTGTTTTCTTTGAAACTATTAATGCTGGTTATACGATTTACCCCAGTAATATTGCTCCCAAACAGAATCCTTTGACAACTTCTTGGGATCCTTTGGCAGCAGCGGTAAAGTTAGCCCATGAAAGAAATATGGAAATCCATGCTTGGATGTGGACGTTTGCAGTAGGAAATAGAGCGCACAACCGTGCTGTTGGTCAACCAGATAGTTATTTGGGTCCAGTGATTACGGCACATCCTAGTTGGGTGATGACGGATAATAGAGGTCGCCAAAGACATCCTAATGACACAAAGGTTTATATGGATCCAGCTAATCCTTATGTGCGTCAATATCTACTCAAGCTCATAGATGAAATTGCTAGTCGCTATGACGTTGATGGGATTCAGCTTGACTATATTCGTTACCCGTTTCAAGACTATAGTCGGAATTTTTCTTATGGTTATAGTACGACCGCCAGAAATCAATTTCGGCAGTTACATGGGATAGACCCGATGAGAATTTCCTGGCGCGATCGCCAGAATTTGTCGAAATGGAATCAGTTTAAAGTTAATCAAGTTAATAGTTTTGTTGCCAATACTTCTCAGTTTCTCAAACAGAAATATCCAAATTTGATTCTTTCGGCGGCAGTTTTCCCTTTTCCTCGAAATGAACGCTTTTACAAAATTCAGCAAGACTGGGAAACTTGGGTTAGTAATGGGGAGATTGATTTACTGACTCCCATGACTTATGCTTTGGATACGAATCGTTTTCAGCAAATTACACAACCGCTGGCAAACACGGGAGTATTAGGTAGTACATTAATAACCCCAGCAGTTAAACTGTTGAATATTCCGGAGATAGTGGCAGTAGACCAAATTCAAGCAGCACGGGATTTGCCAACAGGAGGTTATATTATTTTTGCTGCCGAAAGAATTACTGGTGGTTTGCATGGATTTTTGACTCGCACTCAAGGTGCGTCAGAAACAGGTAATGGTAACAGAGCGTCATTAAATGCTTTTGTTAAACCTGCTTATGTTGTGGAGGGTTTAATTCCTTATCGTCAACCTTTTGCCGCAGCAGCAGATCGTTTTCAAGCTTTGAAAAAAGAATGGAGTTTTTTATTAGGAAATCAGCAAATTTCTTTGGCAGAATCTGACATTAAAAGTTGGCGTGAGGAGGCTGAAGATTTGGCATTAGCTTTAGAAAAATTGGCAGATAATCCTAATAGTAATAATTTGAATAAAGCCAAAAGTAATTTAAGGAAATTTCAGTTAAAGTTTAGAAATTTAATGACAGTTCATGCTAGAGGAAATCCTTATCAAGTTCAGACTTGGCAAAATCGTTTAAGTTCTTTGGAAATGTTGTTAAATTATGGTGAGCGGGTAAAGTTAAATAGCGAGCGTTTTTAAGTTTATCAGGAAGGCAGAAGCGTAGGGTAGGGGCGGGTTTATGCAGAAATTTTTATACTACTCTAGGATTTATACAAACCCGCCCCTGAGACGGTGGTTTATATCATTGGGGGCGGGTTTGTGTAATTTCTAGATGAGAGTCGTTAACTCACTTGTTAAACCCGCCCCTGAGACGGTGGTTTATATCATTGGGGGCGGGTTT
>NZ_JAYKGW010000233.1:0-19774 GCF_035285525.1 Okeania sp.
TAATTAGATTGATTTAAGTGATTTAAAAAAGGATAAAAAATGACAGAAAAAATAAAAATTATAGAAATTGACGAAAAATCTCCCTATTTGCCAACTGTTATTGAGTTTGGTGATGCTAATAGAAAAACTCTAGGTTTTTTCCCTAGGCAAGCTTTTAAAGAACACGCAGAAAAAGGGCAAATAATTGTAGCTATTGAGTCTAAAAAAAGTTGTGTTGGATATTTATTATATAGAATAGCAACTTCATATAATCGAGTTGGTATTATTCATTTATGTATTGCTGATTCTTATCAAGGTAAAGGATTAGCTAAAAAGTTATTTGATTATCTAGTTGAGATTACTAAAGAAAAATATAGTGGTATTGGTTTAACTTGTCGTCGTGATTTTAATTTAAGTAATTTCTGGTCTAAGCTAGGTTTTGTTTTTCAGTATGATAAACCAGCAAAAACTCCTGGAAAAACGAATGCTTATTGGTGGTTCGATCATCATCATTCAAATTTGTTTTCTAATGCTACTACTCATCAACGTGAATACAAATTATATGTTGCGATAGACTCACAAATTTTCTTTGATTTCTATCATAGCGATCGCTATGATAAAGACGCTGAATCTTTACTTTCTGATTGGTTATCTCCTGACTTACAGTTATGTTTGACCGATGAAATATTTAACAAAATAAATGTATTTTTTGACAATCAAGATGAGAGAAAGCATTTTACTAACCTAGCGAAAAAGCTCTTTACTATTTTATCAACCAATAAAATAGATTCCTCACAATATCAGTCTCTGAAAAATTTCTTTAATCAAAAAAACATTAATATTAGTGAGTCTGATATTCGTTATATAGATAAAGCTATTACATCAGATGTTTACATTTTTGTTACTGGTAATAACAGTCTCTTAGACATAGCAGATGAATTTTATGAACAATTTAATGTTTCTATTATTCATCCTAGAGATTTGATTTTTCAAGTGGATGAAATATGGAGGCAAACAGAATATCAGCCTGTTCGTTTAGCAGGTACTTTACTACAAAAAGCCCGTGTTACTTTAGGGCAAGAAAAGTTTTTAAATGAATATTTTAGAGCTGATAAATTGGGTGAAAAGAAGGCTGAGTTTCAACAAAAAATGCTTCGCTTTATTACAGAGACGGATAAATTTGATTGTTTTTTAGTTTTTGAAGGAGAAAAACAACCTTTAGCCTTAGTTGTTTATGATAGACGTAAAAAATATGAGTTAGAAATTCCATTAATGAGAGTTGTAGATACTTCTATAACTGCCACTATAGCTAATCATTTAGTTTTTGAATCTATATCAATTTCTGCCAAAGAAAAAAGAAATTTTACTAAGATAACAGATCTATTCTTGCCAGAAACAGTTATTAGAAATATTCATCAAGATGGAACTTTTGTAGAATTTAACCATACTTACTTAAGAGCTAATATGGCTATAGCTAAAACAGCAAATCAACTATCAGAAGATTTAGAAAAATTAGCTGTTAGTCTCGGAAAAGAATATGATTTTTTTCGTAAAATATCTCAACTTCTTCAGAAAAAGCTAGAAAATGAAAATCAGCAAAAAGAATTATATTTTAATTTAGAGAAATACTTATGGCCGGCAAAAATAATTGATGCTAATCTGCCTACATGGATTATTCCTATTAAACCATTTTGGGCAAAAGATTTATTTGATGAAGAGTTAGCTAATAATTACTTATTTTGCTCTAAAACTGAGTTAGCACTTAAACGTGAACTTGTATTTTATCGTTCTAAAGGAGGTTTAAAACCTGGTATAATTGGTAGAATTATATGGTATGTCAGCAATGATGAAAAATTTCCATCCGGGACAACAAAAGTAATTAAAGCTTGTTCTCGATTAGATGAAGTTATAGTAGATAAACCCGAAAAATTATATAGACAATTTCGTAATTTAGGTGTATATAAGTTAGAAGATTTAATAAAAATAACCAAGAATAAATCTAATGAAGATATAATGGCTATTCGATTTAGTGATACTCAAATATTCACTAATTATATAACTTTAAAAGAACTTCAAGATATACTAAAAAAACAGATAACTGTTCAAGGAATTTTTAAAATAACACCAGAACAATTTGCTAAAATATATGATAAAGCAAACAAAAATTGATCGGGATACTTCAATCATGCCAAATACAGTTCTTTTATCTATAAAGCCAAAATATGCTGATAAAATTTTCAAAGAGAGAACAAAAAAAGTTGAATTACGTCGTGTTTTTCCCGATCTAGATAAAGATGATTTAGTAATAGTTTATGTTTCATCTCCTAAAAAAGCTGTTGTTGGTTACTTTAAAATCAAAAACATTATTAAAAAAGAAGTTTCTTATCTTTGGGATGAAGTAGAGGACAAAGCCGGAATTACTTCTCAAGAATTTTACGATTATTATTCAGGAGTAAAGTTTGGCATAGGAATATTTTTCAAAAAAAGCAAGACCTTTAAAAAACCAGTCGAATTAGAAAAACTAAGACAAGAATTGAAAAATTTTAGACCACCTCAAAGTTACCGTTATTTAAAACCCGATGAATGGGAAATTATTAAGAGATTAGTAGATTATGATTTTGAATAGTTCAAAAATAAAAATAACTCTCTATGGCAATTAAACAACTAACTTTATTTATACAACTTTTCCAGGAATTTGCTGATTCATATCCCTATAGTTCAGAAGGATTAAATCATAGAGCCTCTTATGAAAAACAACGTCAACAAGGTCGTCGGAATTTTGCAGAAATAACTACTGCTCTTAAGGAAGGGGAAGACATAACTGAGTTGGTTAGATTCAAACTTTTGCCTCATACTGATACTCCTAAAAATCGACAAAGGGGTGCATGGATTCATAGGACGGAATCAAACAATATTGATTTAACTGAATGGTTTCAATGGTCTACAAATAAACCTTGGGAAAAGCAAGAATATTGGTCTGTTATTGCTAGAGAAATTTATATTTTTGTAACTTTATGCATTACAGACGATCGGAAGTTTTTAGTAGCTTGTAAAAATTTTTCTAAGTTACCAAATACTGGAGGATTTAAAGTAGGAAAAATGACACCTATTCTGAATGCACTAAAACCAGATAATTTTCTTTTAATTAATCAAAAATCAACGAAAGTAATTAATTATTTAAGTAACACAAAATATACTCAAGATTTAACTGAATACCCATACATTAATCTCACTGGTCATAATCTAATTTTAGAATTAGCTAAAGAAATGCAGAAACAAAATATACCTGCTATGCGAGATGATGATTTGTTTGATATGTTTTGTTATTGGTTGGTAGATGTGAAAAAATATAATTTTCCTAGTGAAAATATTAACAATACAGACAATATTTATGAAACTAATCAGGATGAAAAAATCAATCGAACTGTAACTCATTTACAACCAGAATATACTCTAACTAAATGTTCCCAAGAAACCTGTTTTCCAGAAACAAAACTCGCTCAATGGATACGCGGTATCGACCGCAAAAAACAAGCGATTTTTCAAGGTTCACCGGGTACAGGCAAAACTTTCCTCGCTCAAAAACTTGCTCAATATTTAACCAGTGAAGGTGACGGTTTCTGGGAAATCATTCAATTTCATCCTGCGTACACCTATGAAGACTTTATTCAAGGTATTCGACCACAGAGCGAAGATGGTAAACTCATCTATCCTGTTGTTCCAGGTCGCTTTCTGAAATTTTGTCAAAAAGCAGCACTTTGTCAAAATACTTGTGTACTCATTATAGATGAAATTAACCGCGCTAACCTTTCCCAAGTTTTCGGCGAACTTATGTATCTCCTGGAATACCGCGATGCAGAAATTTTCCTTGCCGGTAGTGAAGAATTATTCAGTATTCCGGAAAATGTTCGCATTATTGGCACGATGAATACTGCCGATCGCTCTATCGCTTTAGTAGATCATGCACTTCGTCGTCGGTTTGCTTTTATCACTCTTTTTCCTAACTACGAAATATTGCGCCAATATCACGAAGAAATAGAAGAATATTTTCCAATAGAACAATTAGTTGAAATTTTAGAAGCAGTCAACCGAGAAATAAACGACCCTCACTATCAAGTCGGTGTTTCCTTCTTTCTCCGAAGAAATATTGAAGAGGAAATACAAGATATTTGGCAAATGGAAATTGAACCATATTTAGAGGAGTATTTTTTTGCTCAACCAGAAAAAGTCGATGAGTTTCGGTGGGATAAAATTAAATATTTAATGTTAGAATGAAAAAATTAGATAGACAGTTATCAAAACATCTCTTTATGAATACAATGAAGAAATAGAAGAATATTTTCCAATGGAAGAATTAATTAAAATTTGAGAATAAGTCAACTGATAAATAAACGATCCTCACTATCAAGTTGATGTTTCTTTCTTTCTCCGAAGAAATATTGAAGAGGAAATACAAGATATTTGGCAAATGGAAATTGAACCATATTTAGAGGAATATTTCTTTGCTCAAGCAGAAAAAGTAGATAAGTTTCGGTGGGATAAAACTAAATATTTAATGTCATAATAAAAAAATTACAGGACTTACGCATAAAACCTCATAAACCGGGTTTTTCGCCAATGTTTATTGTTAAAAACAAAGGTTATCCTAAAAAACCTGTTTCTTTGCGTAATTCCTAAACTATATACACACTTATCCAAACATCCCCTACTGTAAAAAATCTCTGTTATAGCTGCCTTTTTCTAATATGAAATATCCCCAAATAATCGAACTTACTGAATATAAACTTCGCCAGTTTCCAGCAGATAAAATAAACTATGATATTGGCACTAAATTATGGCAAGAATACGACGAAAAAGACAAAAAAATTAAAGTTGAATTTCCCACTCCCAAAACTAAAAACAAATGGCAATTTACTTCTCTAGGGTATGTGGGTTATATTCCCATAACTTCAGAATTTCATATCATTCTTAAACCAAAAGTACCGCTTCATAACCTATTTGGAATGTTGGAATATGCCTACAATATCAAAAGTTTTTGTTTCCTAGATGGTTTAGTTAACTGCGATTCTCTACAGGAATTTTATAACTATTTAGTTAATATTCTAGCTCAAAAAATATTAGACCGAGGTCGCAAAGGTTTTTATCGCGCTTATCTGCCAAAAACAGAAAATTTAACTTATATTCGGGGGCGATTAAATATGCAGCAAGTTATGCAAAAACCCTGGGATGTTAAGTTGAAATGCGATTATCAAGAACATACTGCTAATATTTCTGACAATCAAATTTTGGCTTGGACTTTATTTATTATTGGTCGTAGTGGTTTCTGTTCTGAAAAAGTCGCCCCAATAGTGGCAAAAGCTTTTCATCTATTGCAAGGTTTAGTAAATTTACAACCTTTTAAATCTAGGGATTGTGTAAATAGAAAATATCATCGTTTGAATCAAGACTATCAAACTTTACACGCTTTATGTCGATTTTTTTTAGATAATATTGGAGCTAGTCATCAACAGGGTAATTATTCAATGTTACCTTTTTTAATAGACATGGCTAAACTCTATGAAAAATTTGTAGCTGAATGGTTAAAAATTCATCTACCCTCAAATTTAAGACTTCAATATCAAGAAAGAGTAGATATTATTGACGATAAAATTTATTGTCAAATCGATCTAGTTATTTATGAAGTAAAAACTCATAAAGTTGTTTATATTCTTGATACTAAATATAAGTTAAATAGCAGACCATCCACAGATGATATTCATCAAGTAGTCGCTTATGCAACTTATAAAAAATGTCACCAAGCTATTTTGATTTATCCTCATAAATTAACTAATCATATCAATCAATTAGTTGGTGAAAGTCAAGTCAGATTGCGTAGTTTGACATTTGCTCTCGACTCCGATCTGGAAAAAGCTGGTCAATCTTTTTTAGCAGAATTAATCAAATATAATGAACCACGTTAAAAAAATAATAACCCTGTAGGGACCTTCCATGGAACGTCCCTACTTTGTTGGAAAATTATACCCGTTCTTGACAAACACCTTCTTTTCTTTTTTTCAAAGGGGTTTTAATGAATTTGATTTTCCCTTTCCATTCTTTAAAGTTTCACTCATTAAACTATACCAGAACCATTCAACATAGAGGCAGCAACATCTGCTATTACTTCAGGAACTGTTTCTACGACTACAGGAGATGGAGTAGATTCAGCAATAGCTGGTTCGGCAACGACACCATCTAGTAGCGGAAGCGGCATTAGACCGGGAAAAGCAAAATCTGTCTCTGTAACCACAAAATCATTGACATCTAAATTTGGAGTATTCTGTAAGACAGCAAATATACCTCCTCTTTCTGGTGCTGCAAAAATCAAGTCTCCTGCACCAAAATCTTCCTCAATACCATTAGGGTTAAGGAATTAATAATTACAGAAATTTCGGAGACGCGTGAGGTGCAAAATTTTATTTAGTAATATTGGTAACACAACCTTCCAGGTTGTTACAGTAAACCAAGGCTGTGTTACAGATGACTTTACAGTAAACGAAGGCTGTGTTACAGATGACTGTACTTTACCATCCTCAAAATTTCTGTTATTAATAATTACAGCACTTACGCAAAGGCACTACATAAGGTGTATTGGTGCCTTACGAAGTGCGCTTTTCATGTCGCGCAGCGTTATCGTATAGGGACTGCTACGCTTTCCATGTCCGCTCAAGCGCGGAAAAAGCACCCTACTGGACTATTTCATCGAAAATGGTGCATGGGGTAGGGGCGGGTTTATGGGTCGATTTTTATACTACTCTAAGGTTTAGACAAACCTCCCCGGGGGCCGGTTTGTCTAATTTCTAGATAAGAATCCTTAACTCACTGGTGATTTTTCGGGAACCTTAACCCGTCCCTACTGGACTGTTTCATCTTAAATGCTGCTTTAGGGAATCAGGATTGGTAGGGGTGGGTTTATGTAAATCTTAGAGTAGTATAAAAATCTCCTCAAAAACCCGCCCCTACCGTGTCTTCCTAGTTTTTTCTGATTTTGGGCAACAAAGTCCTTGAATAGCTGTAATTGCTACAGTATTAATAATATCCTCAACTTTACAACCGCGACTCAGATCGTTGACTGGTTTCTTCAAACCTTGCAATATGGGTCCGATAGCGATCGCTCCTGTCTCTCTTTGCACTGCCTTGTAAGTATTATTTCCTGTATTCAAATCGGGAAAAACAAATACTGTTGCTTGTCCAGCAACTTGAGAATCAGGCATTTTCTGAGCTGCTACAGAAGCATCTACTGCTGCATCATATTGGATCGGACCTTCTAATAGTAAGTCTGGTTGCCGTTGTTTGGCGATCGCTGTTGCTTGACGGACTTTTTCGACTTCTTCTCCTTTTCCGGAAGCACCTGAAGAATAGGATAACAGAGCAACTTTGGGTTCAATGCCAAACATAGAGGCAGTTTCTGCGGAAGCTAAAGCTATTTCTGCTAATTCTTCGGGGTTGGGATGAGGATTAACTGCACAGTCTCCATAGACTAAAACGTGATTTGGCAAACACATAAAAAAGACGGAGGAAACTAGAGAAAAACCTGGTTTAGTTTTAATAATTTGGAGTGCTGGTCTGATAGTATGTTGAGTTGTATGCACTGCACCGGAAACCATACCGTCAGCATCTCCACATTGAACCATCATTGTACCAAAGTAAGATACATCTCTCATGTAATCTTTAGCTGCATCCAGGGTTATGCCTTTATGTTTTCTGAGTTCATAGAAAGTTTCGGCATATTCCTGGAATTTCGGATGTTGGTTCGGTTCAATGATTTTGAGAGTGTTAGCATCTAAGTTAATGCCATTTTTTATGATAGAACTTTCAATGTTTTTGGGATTACCTAAGAGTGTTAAATTAACCATTTCTTGACTGAGAAGAAAGGACGCTGCTTGCAGAATACGAGGCTCTTCTCCTTCTGGTAAGACAATGTGCTTTTTGATAATTTTTGCTTGTTGATGCAAATTGTAAATAAACATTTTGGGAGTCATACCATGATATTTAATTTCACGCAACCTGTTTTCTAATTTGGTGCCATCAACATACTTGCTAAATAATTCTAGACTCAAACTAATTTTTTCCATATCCCCGCCAACAATGGAACCTATTACTTCTTTTGCTTGAGTAGCAGTAGTGTAAGTATCGGTTTCTACTGAGAGAATGGGTAGAGAATGAGGTAAACCATCAATTAATTTCAGAATTGATGGCGCAGGAGAAATACCTCCCGATAGCAAAATTCCTGCTAGAGAGGGATAGTTTTTCGAACGCTCTGCTTGTAACATTGCTAATATTATGTCGCCGCGATCGCCAGAAGTAATGATTAATTGATCTTCTTGCAACCAATTTAAGGCATTAGAAACTTCCATTGCTGTTACTAAATAGTCAGACACAAGATTATCTAATTTCTCTTTTCCATTTATTAAGGATGCTTTAAGTTGGGTTGCTATTTCCCTAACTCGTGGATTGTTAAGTTTGGAAGTATAAGGAATTACAGACACTAAATAGTTGAGTTTTTGATATTTAGATATTAATATTTCTTTAAGTTCATTAACTTGTTCTGAGACAACTTTATTAACAACAATTCCCATTATTGGAAAATTTTTCTCTTGATAAGCATCTAGGGTAATTTTAATGGTACTGGTTATTTCTTCGATGCTTTTTTGATAACCATTAGTCAAGAGAATAATCGGACAACCTAAATTTTTGACAATTTCCCGATTAATATCTAATTCCCAAGCTAAACTTCGACCTAAATAATCAGAACATTCGCAGAGAATAAAATCACAATTTGCTTCTAATGCTTTGTATTTAGTAATAATTTTCTCTAAAATTTGCTCATGTTGATGCTGATTAATAAGTTTAATTGCTTCGCTTTCTGATAAACCATAAGAGTCCTCAGAGTTTTGTTGCAAATTAAATTGAGTAATAATTAGGTCAATGTCTTTGTCTTTATTACCTGTTAATGTATCTCTAATCAAAGGTCGAAAAAAACCGACTTTAGTTGTTTTTAGTAAAGCTTGTTCTATAATTCCTAATGATAGTAAAGCTTTACCACTGTATGCTTCAAGGGTAGCGATATAGAGAGATATTGTCATTTCAGTTATCAGTTAAAGAAGGAGTCAGGAGACAGGAGTCAGGAGTCAGAATGAGGAATAAATAGTCAAGAAAAAGAAATAATTTGAACTTAAAAATTTCTAAATGAGTAAGAAGGAGTCAGGAGACAGAAGTCAGAATGGGTAAAGAAGGAGTATTGCTATTACTACATTTGTTTTCATTTTAGTTATGAGCTTTTTCAGTTATAAAAACTGGGTTTGTATTAGATGCTGATGCCTTATTGAAATCTTTCTCGAATCAACCAGGTTTCTTATAGTACAAATTTAGAATCATAGCTTTATTTATCAACGTCAATAATGAAAAATATAACAATTCTTAAATAGGTTAGATTGCCAGAAATATGACATGAATAAAATAGGACTGCCATATATCTAATTATCAGTTATTAATGCCTATTTCCCAATAGTAGCAATATTCTTTTATTTTTAGCAACTACTGTTCATTTATATTGCCATTACTGCATTTTTTTTCTTAGATACATTTAATCCTGATATATAATAATCTACCAATAAATTTTGGTTGATAAATTAAAAAGTAAATTTATCAGTTATCAGTACCTTTTATGAATTATTCATTATCAATACCTATTTCTAAATAGTATAGCACTAAGATTTTTGAGAGGAACAAAATAGAATTGTTATATCTCTAATTATCTATTATCTATTATCTATTATCAATTATCCATTATCCATTAACCTTAATTTTTCTTATTTTTTTTCTCATAAAAATTTCATTTTTGCACCATTCTTTGAGAAAATTGTTATAATAAAAAATTATCAAAATTTCAACATAACAGGACTTACGCAAAGAAACCCCGTTTCTCATAGAAACCTGGTTTCTAGGTAAACCTGCGTAAGTCCTGAAATAATTTATTTTGATAAAAAAATAATAATATGTAGAGCCAAAATTTAAGCAAAATTTAACCATCTTTTATAGCAGTTTTATAGTACAAATAAAGTATAGTCACTTGACTAAGATTACTGTCTTCAATTCTAGTAATCGTATTTATTATGCTTCCTAGATTGAAAAAGTAGAATTTTCTATAAGGAATCTGAAAACAATGGTCTCAACTCCAGACAGAACTGCTTCAATAAGTGCCTTTGGTCCAGCGCGTTCAACCATTGAAGGCACACCTCTGAGTCCTGATGAACTCTACAAAATGCAGGCTTTTTGGCGAGCTTCTTGCTATTTGATGGTAGGGATGATTTACCTAAAAAAGAATCCCCTGCTGCGGGAACCTCTGCAACCAGAACATATTAAGAGTCGAATTCTCGGACATTGGGGTTCAAGTTCTGGTCAAGCTTTCATCTGGATACATCTCAACCGAATTATTAAAAAGTTTGACCTCAATATGATATATCTCTCTGGTCCTGGACATGGCGCACCAGGGGTGTTAGCTCCAACTTATTTGGAGGACACTTATTCCGAGGTCTATCCTGACAAGAGTCAAGATGTAGAAGGTCTAGAAAAATTCTTTAAACAGTTCTCTTTCCCTGGTGGTATTGGTAGTCACTGTACCCCAGAAACTCCAGGTTCCATCCATGAGGGGGGTGAACTTGGTTATGTACTTTCTCATGCTACTGGTACAATTTTAGATAATCCAGATTTAATTTCTGTGCCAGTTGTGGGAGATGGGGAAGCAGAAACCGGGCCTCTGGCAACGTCTTGGCATTCCAATAAATTTATCAATCCCATTACAGATGGTGCAATGCTACCAATCCTCCATTTGAATGGGTATAAAATTAACAACCCAACAATTTTATCTAGAATTAACCATGAAGATTTAAAAAATCTATTTTTGGGTTATGGTTATCAGCCATATTTTGTGGAAGGGTCTGACCCAGACAGTATGCACCAAGCAATGGCTGCCACCTTGGATCACTGCGTTCAAGAAATCAAAGGTATTCAAGAGCAAGCACGAAATTCTGGTAACGCAGATTTGCCACGATGGCCGATGATTGTGTTCCGGACTCCTAAAGGATGGTCATGTCCTGGAGAAATTGATGGACACAAAATCGAAGGTTTTTGGCGAGCGCACCAAGTACCGATGAAGGATGTGGCAAAAAATCCAGAACATCTCAAAATGTTGGAAGAGTGGATGCGTAGCTACAAACCAGAGGAACTATTTGATGAAAATGGTAAATTTAAACCAGAATTAAGAGAAATAGCTCCTTATGGTGCGCGTCGGATGAGTGCGAATCCTCATGCTAATGGTGGTATCCTCTGCAAGGATTTGAATCTGCCTAATTTCCGGGAATATGGTGCAGATGTAGATAAACCTGGAACTACAGAGGCAGAAAATACTCGTCCGTTGGGTGTGTTTCTCCGGGATGTTATGCGCAATAATATCAACAATTTCCGGGTATTCGGACCTGATGAAAATACTTCTAATAAACTGGATGCTATTTATGAAGTCAGTAAGAAGACTTGGATGGCAGAGTTTTTACCAGAAGATTTGGATGGTGGAGAACTGGCACGAGATGGTCGCGTGATGGAAATGTTGAGCGAACACACTCTGGAAGGTTGGATGGAAGGATATGTGTTGACTGGAAGGCACGTCTTTTTTGCGACTTATGAGGCGTTTGTTCATGTAATTGACTCCATGGTAGGTCAACACGCGAAGTGGATTGAGAAGTGCAATGAGTTAAGTTGGCGTCAAAAGGTTCCTTCTTTGAATTTATTGATTACTTCTACTGTTTGGCGACAAGACCATAATGGGTTTACTCACCAAGACCCTGGTTTCTTAGATGTGATTTCTAATAAGACTCCGGCGGTAACTCGGATTTATTTACCGCCTGATGTGAACTGTTTGTTATCGGTTGCTGACCACTGTTTGCGGAGTAAGAATTATGTTAATGTGATTGTTTCTGACAAACAGCAGCATTTGCAGTACATGGATATGGATGCTGCGGTTAAGCATTGTACTAAAGGTCTTGGTATTTGGGATTGGGCAAGTAATGATGATGGAGTAGAACCTGATGTGGTATTGGCAACTGCTGGGGATATTCCGACTAAGGAAGCTTTAGCTGCTAATGTGATGTTACGGGAAGCTTTCCCTGACTTGAAGATTCGCTTTATTAATGTGGTTGATTTATTTAAGTTACAACCGGATACAGAACATCCTCATGGATTGAGCGATCGCGAGTTTGATAGTTTGTTTACTCTGGATAAACCAATTATCTTTAACTTCCACGGTTATCCTTGGTTGATTCACCGCTATACTTACCGTCGCACGAATCACGATAATCTCCATGTCCGGGGTTATAAGGAAAAGGGTAATATTAATACACCTTTGGAATTAGCGATTCGGAACAATATTGACCGCTTTAGTATTGCGATGGATGTGATCGAACGAGTTGATAAGTTAAAAGTTGCAGGCGCTCACGCGAAAGAACATTTCCGGAATGAGCAAATAGATTGTCAAAATTATGCTTATGAATATGGTGTTGACCGACCTGATATCGATAGTTGGAAATGGCCTTATTAGGTGAATTCAAAATTCAAAATTCAAAAGTTAGAATTCATCTAGAATAAGTAAAATTTCAGAACGTAGGGGTTTGGTTTCCAAACCCCCTAGTTCAATAGATGTAGGTTGGGTTGAGGGACGAAACCCAACAATAATCTTTTTCCCCCACTCCCCTACTCCCCTACTCCCTAATGCACCATTTAAGGTGAAACAACCCAGTAGGGTGTGTTAGCGTAGCGTAACGCACCATACAAAATAGCCATCCTCCCAACCCCTTTTCTATCCCCCCCAACCCCCCTTTGAAAGCTATGCTTTATAAACATCTTTCTTAACATAAAACTTGACAAAAAAGACGAGTTATGGGTAAGTCTCTTAAAGGCTTTTTTGGGAGAAAACTGATTGAAAAATACATTTTTTTGAGAGCTGTAGGCAAGATTCTTCCTCCCCATCCTCCCCCTCTTCCCCATCCTCCCCACCCTCCCACAAGGGTTTCAGGAGTTATGGGTAAGGGATAGCTTTGAAAGGGGGGAGTTACGGGGAGAGGTCTTCCCTAGCATAAGTAAAATTTCAGAACGTAGGGGTTTGGTCTCCAAACCCCCTAGAGACCTTACTTTCAACGTCAACAAATTAGTCAGTCTAGTAGGGTGTGTTAATGAAATGTAACGCATCCTACAAAAGCTATCCTCCCAATCTAGTAGGGGCAAACTGCCGTTTGCCCCTACTAAGCGATCGGGAATTATGCAAAAGATAAAACTATGCACAATTTCTAAATTTATGTAAATTTTTATAGGATACTTAACAGTTGAGAAAAAATAACCTATTTGTAAGTACTTACGAAACTCACCGATGAAAACCCGGATGGTAGCGACCAGGGGATGCCCACTTCTCTCCCTACTGTTACCTTTGATGGCGTCACTACATTTTCCTCTAACAATGCTACTGATACTAACACAGATAATCCTGCTCCAGACAGCATCGTATCAGGGGATGATCGCGATAACGATGACTTGTTTGGTAGCAGAATTACTCGTGAGTTTGAACCTGCTCGTTTTGATTTTAATAGTGATGGAGTAGCAGACATTCTCTGGCGTAATGAAAAAACTGGAGACAACCGGATTTGGTTTATGAATGACAAGGGGTTGGGGGGATATCTTCTGATACAATAAGTATTTAACCCGATTCTATCTATAATGAATACTATAGATAATTTAATATTATAGACTATCTTCCATAAAGATTTGCAGAAAGATCATAAAAAGTAATAATTTTCACCAATGAAAACCCTCTACATTTTATACTAACTTCAAGTTAATAAAATTCAACTTAATAAATATTTATTAACTAAAAAAATTGAGAAAATTAAATAAAATTCACCCCATAACAAAAGAATCGAATTATAATATAAATAGATCTAAATCTTAGACCCAAAAAAAGCCCAAATTAGGATCAGGAAAAAATATGTTAGTAAATAACGAACAACAACTCGAAGAACTAATACAAAGAGTAAAAATAGCACAACAAAAATACGCTACTTATACTCAAGAACAAGTAGACTATATCTTCAAAAAAGCGGCCTTAGCAGCTAATGCAGCTAGGATTCCTCTAGCTAAAATGGCAGCCACAGAAACAGGTATGGGATTAATAGAAGACAAAGTAATTAAAAATCACTTTGCTTCAGAAATTATTTATAACAAATACAAAAACGAAAAAACCTGTGGAATTATCGAAGAAGACAAATCTTTTGGCTTTCAAAAAATTGCTGAACCTGTAGGAATTTTGGCTGGAATAGTTCCCACAACTAATCCCACCTCCACAGCAATTTTTAAATCATTAATTACTCTCAAAACTCGTAACGCTATCATATTTTCTCCTCACCCCAGAGCTAAAAAATGTACTACCGCAGCAGCTAAAGTAGTTCTGGAAGCAGCAGTTGCAGCAGGAGCGCCAGAAGACATTATTGGTTGGATAGATGAACCAACATTACCTCTATCTCAACAACTGATGCAACACTCAGAAATTAAATTAATTCTGGCTACCGGTGGACCGGGAATGGTTAAAGCTGCCTATTCTTCTGGTCATCCATCCCTGGGAGTTGGTGCTGGTAATACTCCGGCTTTGATTGACGAAACCGCTGATATCAAAATGGCAGTTTCTTCAATTATTCTCAGCAAAACCTTTGACAATGGGATGATTTGTGCTAGCGAACAATCAGTCGTTGTAGTTGATAGTGTTTATGATACAGTCAAACAAGAATTTATTGATCGTGGCGCTCATTTTTTAACACCAGAAGAAAAAGATAAACTGCGGAGCAAAATTATTGTCAACGGACGATTGAATGCAGAAGTAGTTGGGCAAACAGTACAAAAAATTGCGGAAATGGCTGGTTTCTCTATCCCAGAAACAACTAGGGTAATTATTGGTGAAGTGGAAGATATCAATAAAGAAGAACCTTTTGCTTACGAAAAACTCTCTCCCATTTTAGCAATGTATCATGCAAGTACCTTTGAGGAAGCTGTAGACAAATCCGAAAGTTTAGTAGAATTTGGTGGACGCGGACATACCGCAGCTCTATATACTTCCCCTGCTAATACAGAGCATATTAAACGATTTGAAGATACGGTGGAAACAGCAAGGGTTTTGATTAATACTCCTTCTTCCCAAGGAGCGATCGGCGATATCTATAATTTCCGTCTCGATCCTTCCCTAACTCTTGGTTGTGGAACTTGGGGTGGTAACTCTGTCAGCGAAAACGTTGAACCTCACCATCTTTTGAATATTAAAACAGTAGCAGAACGTCGGGAAAATATGTTATGGTTCCGCGTTCCCCCCAAAATTTACTTTAAATATGGAGCGTTACCTGTGGCGATGCGAGAGTTGGCAGGTAAAAAACGGGCGTTCGTTGTCACTGACAAACCTATCTATGAACTGGGGATGACTCGTGGTTTAGAAAATGTCTTGGATGAACTTGAAATTAAATATGACATCTTTTATGATGTGGAACCCGATCCTTCTTTGGATACTGTGAACCGGGGTTTGGATTTGATGCGCAAGTTTAATCCTGATGTGATTATTGCTATCGGTGGAGGTTCGCCGATGGATGCTGCTAAAATTATGTGGTTAATGTACGAACATCCAGAAATTGAGTTTGAAGGTTTGGCAATGCGGTTTATGGATATCCGCAAACGGGTTTATGAGTTACCAGCTTTGGGTGAGAAAGCTATTTTGGTAGCAATACCTACGACTTCGGGTACAGGTTCAGAAGTTACGCCTTTTGCGGTGGTTACAGACCGCCAAAATGATATTAAGTATCCTTTGGCAGATTATGCTTTGACTCCTAGTATGGCAATCGTAGATCCAGAGTTGGTGTTAAATATGCCGAAAGGTTTGACTGCTTTTGGTGGTATAGATGCTTTGACTCATGCGGTGGAAGCTTATGTTTCGGTCTTAGCTTCTGAATATACGAACGGTTTGGCGTTGAAAGCTATTGGATTAATTTTTAAATATCTGCCTTCTGCTTATAACAATGGTGCTAATGATCCTAAAGCACGAGAAAAAATGCACTATGCTGCCACTATTGCCGGGATGGCTTTTGCTAACAGCTTTTTGGGAATTTGTCATTCTATTGCGCACCAGTTAGGAGCTATTTTTCATGTTCCCCACGGTTTGGCAAATGCGTTGATGATTTCTCATATTATTCGTTACAATGCTACCGATGCACCATTCAAACAAGCTACTTTTTCTCAGTATAAATATCCTAATGCTAAATGGCGTTATTCTCAAATTGCTGATTATTTATCATTGGGTGGAGAAACTGAGGATGAAAAGGTAGATTTATTGATTGCTGCTATTGAAGACTTGAAGAGTCAAGTAGGTATTCCCAAGGGAATCAAGGATGTGGTGTCAGTCAGTGAGGCCGAATTTTTTGCCAAGTTGGAAGATTTAGCAGATCAAGCTTTTGATGATCAATGTACGGGTTCCAATCCTCGTTATCCTTTGATTAGTGATATTAAGCAGTTGTTGACTAATGCTTATTATGGTGACTTAACTGGTTCGGAAGTGACAAGTAAGGAGGAAGCAGCAGTAGAATAATTAATAATTAGATAAGTTTCATTTGGTAGCACAACTTTCGGTGGTTCTTACAGCAAACGAAGGCTGTGTTACCTGTAGCACAACTTTCGGTGGTTCTTACAGCAAACGAAGGCTGTGTTACCTGTAGCACAACTTTCGGTGGTTCTTACAGCAAACGAAGGCTGTGTTACCTGTGGTACAAACTTCGGTGGTTCTTACAGCTTTGTTACAGCAAACGAAGGCTGTGTTACCTGTGGTACAAACTTCGGTGGTTCTTACAGCTTTGTTACAGCAAACGAAGGCTGTGTTACCTGTGGCACAAACTTCGGTGGTTCTTACACCGTAGATTTAGGTTGGGTTGAGGTACGAAACAAGGGCAAAAATCTTTTCTCCTCTTTACCTTGGTCTTTATTTGAGGTTGATGAATAAAGTAGCGATCGCTTGTGTTCACAAGATTATCAGCTACTAAACAGGGATAATGGATAATTAGACAGATAACAATCCTAGTTTTATTTTTGCTAAAAATAAGCGAGAATTGCTATATTTTTCATTATTAATTATCAATATTAGTAACACAACCTTCGGTGGTTGTTACAGCAAACGAAGGCTCTGTTACAAATAACTATTAATTATTAATTATCCAAAAGGTTGTTAGTCATAATTAGTAACACAACCTTCGGTGGTTGTTACAGTAAACGAAGGCTCTGTTACAAATAATTATTAATTATTAGTTTCTATTTCCATTCATCCCAAGAATTATTAAAAATAGAAGTTCCAGGAAAAGCAGTTGGATTCCCATTTTCCTGCAAAAAGCCTTGTAATTCCTCTAATTCCTTCTCTACCAAAGGAATTTCATCAACTAATTCATAAGGAAAAATACCCTTATCTAAAACAAAATCAATTGTTGTACCAGCAGCAGCACCAGCAGACCATTCAAAAGAATGAACCCGATAAGCAGCAGCAGCAATATAACTCGTGGCAATAGTCTTTCCAGCTACCAACAAATTATCAATTTTTTGAGGAATCATTGCTCGTAAAGGAATTTGAAAAGGATAAGCAGAACCTTGACCTCTCCTAATACCTTCTCGTTCCCTATTACCTGGTGCTTCTGCTGGATTTTTGGTCATGCAAGGATGAAAATCTATCGCATAATGACCTATTCCTACGCTATCAGGAAACACAGTTGCTCTGACTCTTTGAGGAATATCTTCTGGTGACTTAGTGTCTACATTTTCCGCTATCAAATTACCAACTACTTTTTGCAAAGACTCAAAACGCTCAGGTGATAAATTTTGCCGATAAAAATCATCCCGAAAATTCTTTTTGGCAATATCAACCTCATTTACCATAAAACCATTGGGGCGAGTTTTCCCCACACGACCAATAATACGTCGCCCTTCCCGCATATAAGGATATTTCGATAACCCATGAGCTGTTCCCATGGGTGCATCAAACCCAGTTAAAAAACGATGGTTGGGATATTTTTTCTTCACCCCTTCCCCTAACTGGGAGTCGGTAGTTCCCTCAACCAACCAATAAAAATAACCGAGAGCATTTTCTTCACCTCGACGGAGGGTTTCGGTGCGCAAACCTCCCATCCAACCACCTGGTTGCAGTTGCCCTGTAGCTTCCAGTTGCTTTCGACTATAAATCAAGTTATCGTCTGGGTTTCCAGGGCGGTAGTCATTTCCCCAAGTCCAATTTTGCATGGAAATATCCCCAGGAAAAATAGTGCGTTCTTTGGCACTAGGGGGTTGGGGTGCATCTGGTTCGACTGCCCAGATTTGCCGATATGTGAAAACTAAGTTGAAACTAGCTAATCTGGATAACTCATAACTATAGTAGGGAGCGTATATATCGTAAAATGGTGGTTTAATATGGGTTTGGGGTTTTTCGGTTGCCTCCATCGCGAAGGTGTAAGTAAAACCTTGAGTACAGTATGAGTCTGTACTGTCAACGGGCGATGAAGGGTTGAGGTGACTTTGGGGATCGATACCGAGACGATAAGGAACATCTGCTAGAGCAATAATTTCTCCGGTTTCGGTTGCTTCCACAACGTACCAGTCTGCACCACCTCTTTTTTCTGGAGATGGTTTGGGTACAAACTGAATTATGGTTTTATTAAATCTGGATGAGTTTTCGTAACGGTAAGCATCTTCAATAGTTTGAGATAGGGGTTCCGTGTTTATGGGTGGAGTGTTTGGTGCTGGTTGATGTTGGATAGCGATCGCTCTGTTGATCTGATTATTAGAAATGTCTAATTCTTTGACAACCGTATTAGGGAACCATTTTAATTCGCCTTTACCTTTTTTGGCAGCATCCTGTAACATCTGAAATAGAATACCATGACCATCATAAGGCATAAAACAGGAGACACTGACCCAACAGTTGCCAGGATTTTGTCTACCATACTTTTTCTCAATGCGTTCCCGTAACTCTAGATAACCACGGGGATAAAATAGGAGACTGCGTTGAGTTGGACGTTCGTCGAGAGCAGAAGTTCCTTGGGAGGAAATTTGACCGCCTACCCAGTCGGTAATTTCGGTCATACAAACGGTACGACCTGCTAATAGTGATTCGTAAGCGGTTGCTGCTCCTGCTAACCCACCACCGATGATTAAGATTTCGCAGGTTTCTTCTTGGTCTGGGGTACGAGGTGGTGCTGCTAAGGTGGGGGCGATAGTTGGAGTTAGGGAGAATATGCTGAGGATGAGACTAATTATTGGTTGTTTTTTTTTAGCATAATATTTAGGTTAGTTGTTAATAGACAGAAATTATAATACATTTTTCAGGATTTTCGCAAAGAAACCGGGTTTCTGGGTTCACTAATAATACATTTTTTAATTGTGGGGGCGGGTTTAATCACAGATTTTCCTAGTTCATCCCATATTTACCTAAACCCGCCCTTTTTTCTACAACATCAAAATATGGTATTGGCAGGTTTACATATTATGGGGGCGGGTTTAATCACAGATTTTCCTAGTTAAACCCAGATTTACCTAAACCCGCCCTTTTTTCTACAACATCAAAATCTGGTATTGGCGGGTTTACATATTGTGGGGGGCGGGTTTATCTAGGATTTCCCCAAAGAAACCGGGTTTCTGGGTTCACTAATAATAA
>NZ_JAYKGW010000234.1:0-23824 GCF_035285525.1 Okeania sp.
TACCTTCATACTCTTCAAAAGTAATGTCAGTAATCTTACCACTAGCAGAAGCATTGTAAACAGTATTATTGCTCTTCGCACCACCAGGATAAACCTGACCACGACCTCGGTTGCCTCCAGCATGAACAGCATATTTACCAAAATTGATAGATTTATCTGTTGCTGGGTTTGGGGATAATATAGGGAATACAACCTCTTGGTATTCATCCCCTGGCATTGGTCCGAATAGAAGAACATTTTCTTGATCATCAGAATAAGGCATGAAGTAAAGGTCAGCTACTTCCTCTGCCCACTCTTCAGGTATTCTATCTTCTGGTGCAATCTTGAAACCTTCAGGTAACATCAATACTGCACCTACATTTAAGCCACCTTTGCTGCCATCTCCCAATACTTGCTCTACACTTGTGTCGTAAGGAATTTTGACAATGGCTTTAAATACTGTATCTGGTAATACAGACTGAGGTACTTCTACTTCTGTAGGTTTAGCGCCAAGGTGACAGTTAGCACAAACAAGTCTACCTGTAGCTTCTCTAGGAGTCGCTGGAGCAGTTTCTTGTGCCCAAAATGGGTAGGCATTTGCTGCCGGGGAACTCGTAAGAAATAGTGATATGGAGGCGATCGCTACTAAAATAGTCTTGGCGATCTGCTTCACAAAACTACTCCATACGGCTGATAAATTTATTTTTGACATTACTTATTAAGTCTTCTCTCAAAAATCCAAAACTTTTACAAATCTAAAGTTATACTACCATTAACTAGCATGGGTATAACGGATAGCAGAAAACTGCTGCAATGACTGAATGATTGATCAATCAAAAATTTCTTAAACCCACCAAGGCTCTTCCCCGGTACGGAAATCTGTTTCTTCCCATTGAGTGAAGACCAATTTATCATTACTAACATTAGCGTGGACTAATGCTAGAGACAAAGGTGCTGGTCCTCTCACTACTTTTCCTGTATTGTCATACTGAGAACCATGGCAGGGACAAATAAATTTATTCTCACTACCATTCCAAGGTACAACACAGCCTAAGTGAGTACAGACCGCATTTAATCCATAGTTAGCTAAGGTTTGATCTTCTTGGATTACTACATAAGTGGGGTCTCCTTTCAATCCTTGAGCTAAAGTTCGTTCACCAGGGTTGTGACTGGCCACAAAGTCACTGACTATAATATCGTTACCAAGGGCATCTTTAGCTGTTACTCCACCACCTGTTCCACCGCTAGATGGAGGAATAAAATAGTTAACAACTGGGTAAAGCGCTCCGAGAGCTACCCCGGTTACAGTCCCAAAGGTGAGAAGATTCATAAATTGGCGACGCCCCATATCGGGTACATCTGGTGTTCCTTCTGCTTGAGCCATAAATTAGGTTTGGTATTTTTTGTTAATTTACGTTTCTATTGAGTGAATTATGTGCAGACAAAAATATAATTGCTGTTAGCCTGCGACTACGGGCAAGTTAACAATTTTCTATTGGATATAATAGAAGAATTGTGTCTTGAGGCCGTTTCCTGATTATTATTACATTATTTTAACTTCTACTGTTATTATTAAGAAATGTAAATATTTCACAGGCAAGTCACAATAAATTATTGTTTTTTAGTTAAAAATCTATATTATCTCACAATAAAGTTGTAATGTAAACTAAAATCAATATAAAATCTTAAGTGTATGGGTATGAGGAAGAAGTAATCTAATAAGCTTCACCTTTGAAAAGGAAAAAATTGGTCGTTTTGCACTCCCCAAGGCTTTCCTACAAAATACTGCGTTTCCCCTAAAGTGGGGCAAACTTCGGAGCGACTTTGCCAGAGTGGGAAACCTTGGCATATCCATTGAAAATAAATTGATAATTTTTTAGTCTCCTAATCAAATTAGGAGTTTAACTGGTAATTGATAACTTATAACTGAAATGACTGGCAAAGAATTACACCAATTATTATTGGCAAAGTGGGGTAAGTCTTATGATATTCAACTGCGACGGACAAAAGGTAAAATCTTGGTGCAGGTAATGTGGAAGTATTTGGAACAAGCATCTTTTCCCATGACAGAAGCAGAATATTCATCACACTTAGAGGCTATAGCTACCTACATCAATGGTTTTGGTGGTGTAGAAGTTGTCAAGAATTATATTGAGAATACAAAAGAAAGACCACGATTAGGCAAAGCAGTTAGTATTCCCTTAGATTTAGGAGAGAGAGCATCAGAATGGATGGTAGAATAACTTTGATTTGTCAGAAAAATCAAAGCATTACAAAATTCTTAAGCCTATCGGTACATTTCTATCTGGTTGTACTAAAGCAACTTCTCCATGTTCCATCACTATACCTAGAAGCAAAACTTCAGACATAAAATTAGCTACTTGACGTGGAGGGAGATTTGTAACTGCTAAAATTTGTTTACCTACTAAATCTTGAGGAAGGTAGAGCTTTGTTAATCCAGCGCTTGATTTTTTTATTCCTAACTCACCAAAATCTATCCAAATTTTATAAGCTGGTTTTTTAGCTTCAGGAAATTCTTCTACAGTGATAATTTTTCCTACTCTTATTTCTACATCTTGAAAATCATCATAAGTGATTTGATTCATCTTTTAATTTGACCTGAGTAATATTGAATAAATTAGGGTTTGCTGATTTATCGGGAACCGTAAAAGTATTTTTTAAGGAAATAGGGAAATAGGAAAATGGGGTGATGGGGTGATGGGGAGTAATTTTGTTGCTCAACTCTTCCCCAAAATACGCTTCTTTTTGAACGAACTATAGCTACCGAAAAAGTAAACATTATAGAGAACAATGAGAAGAATAATTGTTCCTTGATTTCTATGCCTAATGTCACCCTAAAATACGAAGTTTTTGATTTTTCGGGAACCGTACCCTCACCACCTAAAAGCTCACACTTTTTGATACTCAAAAAAAGCTATAACCTTTATATTTGATAGCAACGGACAAGGCGATTAGGACATGGACTGATAATGAATCAAAGACCACGGAAAGACTTTTCCACCTGTTCCCTGTTCCCTGCTATAAATACTTTTAGATTTAATCAGCAAGCCTTGTTTACTCGAAAGTGCAAAGTTCTAGGAATAACTATTGCTAGTTAAGGTTTTCAGCTATCTAAAAGTTATAAACTTTCTATTGATAACTCTAAGTGCTGTCAACTTTTATCAGTAATATTTTCAGCCTTTAAAGCCAATAATTTTTTAGGAGAACTTTGTAATCTCCAGTTTATTATTCAGAAATTTTATTTTACAAAATTACAAAAGTCAATTTTCCAGCCTATATTCCTGGGAATCTCCTCCTTAAGCTAGAGGTTTTTATTGCTGAGAGCTGACAGCCAATACTTCCTTCCCGCTAGAAGAATACCTAGCAAAATTTGAGTATAAACTATATGCTGCAATAATCTATTGATAAGTAATTTTGCGGCAGGAAGGGAGTAGCTGAAGTCTTACAGTAAGAACAATATTTTTATTTCCCAATTAACTTAACAACCAAACTACCTCCGAGATAAAGAGCAACAACTGCTCCACCTAATAAACTTTGAGTCAAAGGGTCAGTTGAAGGAGTTAAAACAGCACCTAAAACCGCAGCACCTAACAATACATATTTCCAACTAGAAAGCATTTTTTCAGAACTAACTATTCCCACAATACCTAACAACAATTGTAGAATCGGAATTTGAAATGCTAATGCCGTACTAAACATTAATAATAATACAAATTCAAAGTATTTTTCAATTGACCAAGCTTGGTCTACTACTTCCGAACCATAACCAATAAAAAATGTCAAAGCTGCTGGTACAATTGCAAAATAAGCAAATACTAATCCTAATCCAAATAAGACTGTAGAACCCAAGAAAATTGGTCCGAGAAATCTTCTTTCCCTAACAGTTAAACCAGGCAAAACAAACTTAACTATTTGATAAAGAATAAACGGACTTACTATCAGAATACCACTATATGCAGCTACTTTAATAGTAACAAAAAAGTATTCTCCTGGAGCAAGTTGTAGAAACTTTACTCCCTGAGCAGGAATTTCTAAGAATTTAACAATAGGTTTAACAACAATAAAGCAACCTATAATACCTACTACTGCTGCTATTAAAGAATAAAATATCCGCATTCGTAACTCTTCGAGATGATCGAAAAGAGACATCTCAACTTCATCAGGAACTTGGTTTAAATAATCTTCATTTTCTGAATCTTGGCGATCGCCAAACTGTTGGGCAGCAATATCGCCTATTCGATCGGAGTTAATCTCTGGCTCTTTTAAACTTATAGGTGTTAAATTATTATTATTTGAATTTTCTGGAGAATTATTAATTTCTGGAGGTGTCATTTCAGTTATCAGTTATCAGTTATCAGTTATCAGTTATTATATTCTCTGACTAAAGCCACAGGTTATAATAACTGAAGTTTATTTTTTGGTTATACTTGTTTCTAATTTATAGATTAATTATACACAAAAGTTCCTATTTTTCACACTATAGACTAATATTTTGTTTTTTTTAGGAATTAGGTAATAAAAAATAATAAAAAAACTCTACTTAACTAACTTAATAAATGCTATACCAATCCTATTTTATTGATGTATAAAAATCTTTCCGTTTTTCGGAAATAATAAATTGACAATAGTTTTGGGATTTAGTTCAAGTTTTTGAATTGTTACAACTTATTGAAGATTGCTAGATATTAAAACTCCGCTTTTAAATCTCTTCCCATTAAAGCTGCCACAGCTTCTTCCGGAGTAATTTTACCATTCAATAATAAAAAAACTTGAGTAGAAATAGGCACAGCAATTTTCTCTCGATTAGCAATATTAATCAAAACATTCGTAGTATTAACACCTTCAGCAGTACCAGGTAATTCCTCTAAAATTTCTGCCAAACTTTTTCCCTGTGCTAAACCATAACCAACCCGATAATTTCTACTCAAAGAACTGCTACAAGTTGCCAACATATCTCCTAAACCAGATAACCCAAAAAAAGTTTCAGTTTTTCCTCCTAAATGAGTACCAATACGAATAATTTCTGTCAAAGCACGAGTTAATAAAGCTGATTTAGCATTAGTACCAAGTTCTAAACCATCACAAACTCCACTAGCAATAGCAATGACATTTTTTAATGTTCCACCTAACTCAGTACCTATCGGATCGGAACTACTATAAACCCTAAATAAACCAGAAGCAAAAATATTTTGTACAGTTGTTGCTGCTGTCTTATTTTTACTAGCAACTACCGTTGCTCCTGGTAATTTATCATCAATTTCTTTTGATAAATTAGGACCTGATAAAACTACTATAGAATTATTAGGAAAATTAGCTTCCCAAATTTGAGAAGGAGTAAGGGTTGTTTCTGTATCTAATCCTTTTGTAGCAGTAATAATAATTACTTTTTTTGGTAAACCAATGTTTTTAATTTTTTCAGCAGTTTCTTTAACTCCTTTCATGGAAATTGCCGAAACCATAATTTCAGCATCCTTTAATGTCTCTTCTAAACTAATATTTAAGCTGCGAGACCATAAATTTATTTGATGTTGATTATGACTTGCTAATTTTGCTAAAGCTGAACCCCATGCACCTGCACCTAAAATTGCTAAATTTGCTTTTTTAGTTGATATTGGATAAGCAGATTCTAGAGTTATAATAACTTCTTTTCTTTTATCAGCTTGAGATATTTTATTTAGCATAATTTATTGATTGAATCTATTACTGAGTTTTGATATAGTAATTTCCAAAAAGGTAAGCATTTCTTGCGGAATGCTGTGCAAACAGCAATAAAACTGAATATAGAACCAACTTTTTGATTTTATTTAGTAAGGTTTATTCTGTCTTAATAATATTCCTTAAGGAAAAATTTTAAATAAAGCTTTTATCCGACAGCAAAAATAATAGCTATCAGTTTAATTAGGGTTTTTAAAGATTTCACAAAATTAAAAGTATGAGTCATTTCAGTTATCAGTTATTAGTACCTTGTAGTTGTCGTCAGAGACTTGAGATAATGAATTAAATTTTTTTTCATCCCTTTAAAAAGGGAGGTACATAATCTAATTTTTCGGTAAAAGTTTTATTGATCTGGGGTTAAATCTTACTATAAAAGCGGGGCTTAATTGCTGATAGTTAATAACTATAGTAATCCTAAATAATTCGTAAGAAAAAAGTCTAGGGGATTTGGAGACAAAACCCCCTTTCTGTTTGGGTTAGAAAACTAAACCACTACTATAGAATCTTACAAACTATAGGGTTGAAGCACCAACTCTAGATATAGCGCTCAAAACTAGACCGCTATAGTTTTAAAATCTATATATAGTACCTTTACTTAAGTCCTGAACCTACTTAGGATTGCTATAATAGCTGAATACTTACAAATTATATAATTATTTTTATTAGTGTTTAGTATAAAAAAATGATAAAAAATAAAGAATATTTTTAATTCTAACGCTTATTTATAACGAAAAGTTTTGAATGACTACTGACTAAAGAGTATAGGTCAATAGATATATAGTAATCCTAACAGAACTTAGACAAACAGGACTTACGCCAAGATAATATATATAGATTCAAAAAACTATTGCGCATGGGGTTTTAAGCACTATATCTAGGGTTGGTGCGTAAGTCCTGACAAAGTGACCAAGAAACCGGGTTGATTGCTGTGATATGTTAAAATCAGGCAATTTCCTTAAAGAAACATGGTTTCTGCGTAAGTCCTGGGTAAATGATTTGTGACAGAAAAGTCTAGAGATTTGGTCTCCAAGCCAAGCACATAAATGAGATTTAGAAAAACAAATTTTACCGAAAAATTGGGTTTAAAGCCTCGCCCTAGAAGGGCGACTTTTTAGTTGATTGTTTTCCCAAGATTTATGTTATTGTATTGTTAGTTTAAAAGTCATTTTATAAAAGGGAGATTTAAGTACCGTGTATATCCAACATCGGGATCAAAATACCGATTAGCCAAGTTATTTGGCTGTGTCCGTGTTGTCTGGAATGATAGTCTAGCTTGCTGTCAGGAGAAGTACAAGTTAGGAGAGAAAAAAAACTGTTAACTCCGAGGTACAAAAATATTTCATTATAAATTGTCTACTGAAATAATTAGTGGAAACCAAACAATTGTTTTAGAGGACTTGAATGTTTCAGGAATGGTGAAAAACCGTAAATTATCCAGAGCCATATCTGATTTAAGTTGGAGAAAATTCAGAACATTTTTAGAGGGAAAAGCTGAAAAATACGGTCGTGATTTTATAGTAATAAGCAGGTGGGAACCAATATCATATGCATTGTTCATGTTGTGGATTTCAAGGTGGAAAGTTAGACCTTTCAGTAAGAGAGTAGGAATATTTCAACTTTGGTGCCAAGCACGATCACTCTGGAAAATGCAGCAATAAACATATTAGTGGCGAGCGGGCAGCCCGAGACATTAAAGGGACGTGGAGGCAAGCCTAAGACTACCGCATCTGGGAGCAGCAGCCAATGAGACGTCAACCCGCCGAGGAGCTACGGCTAGGTAGGAATCCCCATCCGTTTACGGCCAGGAGGATGTCAAAACCAATTATTAGGACTGCTTATAGTTCTCTAAACCATCAAAAAAAAGTTAAGTAAACACAAGAATTGTGCAATTTTAAGAGAAAATTGTCAGAGAAATCTCAAATCTATAAGGAGAGATAAAAATGAAAATTAGTCGTCGATTAGGCAAAATATTAGCCCCAATAATATTAATCAGCCTATTACTACTGACATCTGCTTGTAGTGCAGCTAAACAACCCAGTCGTTTTGACCAAGCTCAACAGCAAAGCAAAACAGAACGTCCCTCCGAAGCCAAACAAGTATCAGGTGGCAGTCTCAATAAATACTTTCCATCTGCCAGTGACAACTATCAACTTAACTATGCTCAAGAGAAAAAAGGCTTTGCTCAAGCAAGTCTGAAAAAAGATGGTAAACAAGTAGCAGTCATGTCTATCAACGACATTTCAGCTTCCTCCACTGCAGCCGAAAAATTCAAAGACAGTAACAAAAAAATTGGAGGATATCCAGCAGTTGAACAAGGAAAAACTACTACTGCTGTATTAGTAGATCGTTTTCAAGTAAAAGCCCAATCAAAAGATCCTTCATTTACAGCCAGCGATCGCGAAGTATGGCTACAAAAATTTAATCTAAGTGGCCTAGCTAATTTTAAATAATGAGGGTTTATGAAAAAATCATAGTGTGGTTCATGTGGTAAGAGAGAGAAAGTAGGAATAATAAATAGTCCCTTGATTTTTCCCTTTCGGAATGCTGCACCAACAGATATTCTGAGGAAATGCGCTCTCATTCAGCTTTTTAACAAATGACGTAATCCATTATCCATTAATGAATCATACTTTATAATTCTTGGGAATTTAGCTTATTGCTTTTTCCTCTTTTAAAGTTAATAAAGCTGACTGTTGACTGCTAAATTCTTACCTAATTGATAACTGAAATTAAGGAGTCTCAAATGAGTAAACCAATTTTTGAATTAGTAGATGAACTACCCTCTGACAATATTACAATAAGATCTTTACGCGCCCTAGACTTTGTTGTTCCTGGAGAATGGGATAATTTGGTAGGCTTTGAAAATACCATCCGTACCGTAACAGGAGAAGACGACGAAGATCTAATTCAGCAAATAGGCGATCGAGCTGTAATTCTTTTCAATGATAAAGCTCAAGGATATCAACGGGCTCTGTGGCTCTATCAAACTGTCAGTGGAGCTGGGCGTGCTTTAGGTGCAGCTTCCCTAGCTAATATGGTGGGAAATAAAGTACCTCTATTTGGAGGTTTGTTAACTAGCCTTACTCCTAAACCAGGAAAAGCCCAAACTATCGATCTATCTCTAAAAGTAGTAGCAGAATTATTGGGTTTCTGTTCTATTAATGGTATTCCAGGAGATAGTATTGGTGATTTTGTTGGTGCTTTAGGAGATTATAGTGGAGAATCTTTGATGCGGTTAGCAGCCTTAGTTTGTTTTGATGGTTTAATTCCTTTAGGACCAGACTTTTTAGGTGCGGCTGCTGACTGGATAGAAAGACTTTCTCCCTCAGACTTAGAACAAAATCAAGGCTTCCGGGAAATGGAAGATGCTATTCCAGGAGATGATAAAGATAGTAAGTTGGGCTTTATTGGGGAAGCTTTCGGTTCTGTTTCTGGTTGGATGGGAAATTTTGTCAGTGATCGAGGTATTACACCAGAAAATGTGGCCAATAGCTTGCAAAGTTTCGTAGAATTTAGTGATGAGAAATTAGACTATTTGGGTGCATTTCTAGATGTAAGTACTAATTATTATGAACATACAGGGATTCAAACTCTGGCTCGTCGTTTAGTAGAACGGGCTTATGCAGAAATTTAAAAAGTTTTCAGCACTTCAGCCACCAGCGGTCAGCTTTGCGTAAAGGTGATTTAAACTAAACCGAAGGTTTTCCGCTCCGGAATGGTCTGCAAAAAGATACTATTATCTATGCACAAATTTTTAAGCTGATAGCTGATAGCTAGGATGTGTCATCAATTAGACGTTAGAATCTTGATCGAAAAAAGTAGTGGACTGACAAAGCTCAAACTGTACATTACACGATTGGGGGGCGGGTTTAGCTAACTGAATGCTTGAAAAATCCTTGTACGGACTATGCAACGTCCCTACGAAGAAACCCGCCCCTACTAACCGGAGAATTTCTAGTGTGCTACCCTGTATCTGAACCTACTCTCTAGGGCGATCGCCATTTTTACTTTACAGAGAATAGCCTTTTTGTCAACCTCTTTAATTGATGACACGCCCTAGGACTTGCTGATTAAATATCAAAATGTTTACGGGCATTAGTTTCAGCCTTTGCAGGTACTAATAAGGTACTAGCTTTTAGGTAATTCCGGTACGGTTCCCAAAAAATCATGCATTCTAGGATTTTGGGCAAGATATGGGAGAAAATCAAGGGAATATTGTTCTAGCTAGCTATTGTGTGATTCTGATTCTCATACGGGTTGCTGGATTGCTGGATTCTGGCTCCTTCCCGCTACTAAAAGACTAAAGAAGTGCAAACCCTAGCTAGTTAAGTAAGGAAAAATTTATGGCAGAAGAACAAGAATCTAAAAAAACTGAAAATAAACCTGCTGGAGGCAAGGTCAAAAAAGAAAAGCCCCCCGCAGTTGAAGATAAATCTTTTGCTGACTTTATGCAGCAAGATTATTTGCCCACTTTACAAAAAGCTCTCAATGAGCAAGGTGTTGATGACCTTGAGCTAAACTTAGTCAAGCAAAAACTACCTATGATTGGCTTTGGTTCCTCTGAAGAATGTTGGCAAGTCGTGGGTAAGTTTAAAAAAGGTCAGCGTCAGTTTAATGTCTATTTTCCCAAAAAGGATATTAAAGGCCCAAGAGCTTTTTCTTGTGCAGATAATGGCTCTCAACCTGCTACCTTGGAACCTTTTCTAATTGATGAGCGCAAGATTACTCTAAATTTATTGGTGTTTGGCGTGATTCAACGTCTGAATGCTCAAAAGTGGCTTAGTTTAAATTAGATATTTATAGCAGGGAATAGGGAAGAGAGAACAGGGAACAGTGAGGAAAAAACTTCCTGCTCTTAAGTTCATGATCAATCTGTGTTACAATTAGGGTTTGTTGAAAAAGTCTTTTTGTGCCTGGCAGGGAGTAGGGAGTAGGGAGTAGAGAGTAGTTAAGAATTAAGAGTGGGAGAGAGTTATAGAAGAGATACTAGGAAAAATTATCCCTTGCCCAACTCTGCCCAACTCTTACCCAGATACTAAATTTTTGATTTTTCGGGAACCGTCCCTTCTGAGGGGAAAATCTGGTACTTTTTTCACCCCTTAAATTAGGATTGTAGGGAGACCAAATGTAGAAAAATCAAGGAACAATTATTCCTCTTACTTTCTCTGTCTATCTACCCTCCCGACAAGAACCACAGGAACCACACTCTGCTTTTTTAGCAAATCCTAGTTAGGGTTTGCGCTTCTTCAGTCTTTTTGAAGGAGTAGGGGAGTAGGGGAGTAGGGGAGTAGGGGAGTAGGGGAGTAGGGGAGTAGGGGAGTAGAAAAGTAATTTTTTTTGCCCAACGATGAGCCGAAGATGGTAAATTTTTGATTTTTCAGGGATTTATCGGGAACCGTACCATGCATTACAAGCTGAAAACCAGGTACTTTTTCCCGGCCTAAAAAGGCTAAAACTCTTATATGTCAATACTTTCATCTTTGTTGATTAATATCATGTCCGGTAGCATCGGATTTTTCGGACACCGTGCGTGTATAAAATCAAGGTGGAAATGGCATAAAAGCTTCTGCCTTCCTTCCACCAAAGTCTAATTATTCAACCGAACATGATATAAGCCCTAATTATCCATTATCCATTAATGACTCCCATTGGTGAATAATTTCAAAAAGGTCTACGTCTGTTTCTAACAGGCAGGCATGGCCACTATGGGGAAGAATAATCATTTCAACTTTAGGCAGATACTTGACTAAAAGCTTAGCGTGTGATAAGGAAGGTAAAAGTCTATCTGCTGCACTAGCAATAACTAATACAGGTTGTTTCAAACCTTTCAGTTGATCTTCGTTTAGTTGGAATGAGCGCATTAACTCAAATCTCCAGATAGCAGTCTTTTGAGAAACTGACTCCATAGCTTCTAATAAAGCCAGACGTTCCTCTTTTTTCATCCGACCCAAGGCTCCTAAAAAAGGTAAAGTTCCCGTTACGGATAATTGATATAAAAAGGTTGGTAGGTATTGAGTCAAATATGAACCATATTTGACTAAAGGTTCTTGAGTAAATGAAGTAGCTGGATTAACTAAAATTAGTTTGTCCAATAATTTAGGAAAATTCAAGGCAATTTTTAGTGCTAAACATCCTCCAAAAGATTCGCCACATAAATAGATAGGTCTTTTGGGTTTTGCTTCCTGTTCAATTTTAATTAAGTTTATTGTTCTCTCTGACAAACGATCCCAGGTCGATAAATCATTTTCTGGAATACTGAGACACCGAATATCAAAAGTAGTTGATAATTTAGAAGTCTGCGATCGCAACAATTTACCTGTACCGTCCATGCCAGGCAGGAAAATAAATAGAGGTAATTCTGGTTGAGAGGGTATTGGCCTTAGAAAGTTAATCTTACCACTTGCCACTTCCATAATTGAAAATAAATAGGATTTGTTGAAAAAGTCTGTTGGTGAAGGTAGGGAATGGGCAATAGACCTCTCCAGAAAAGACGAAGTAGGGAGTAGGGAGCAGGGAGCAGGGAAAAATAATTGATAACTTCTGCACGATAATTAATTTTAATTTTTATTATTGGAGATTTCTAATGGGTATGGGGGCAATAGTTAGGGTTGGCGCTCAAAAGTCTGTTTAAGGAAATGGGATGATGAGGAGTGTTTTTTTCTAATTCTTGCCTCTTGCCCAAAATGCTAACTTTTTGATTTTTCGGGAACCGTGCATGAGTAGCTCAAACAAGCACATTTTTGTACCGCAAAAGTCTAAAGCCCTCCTTAACTAATAATATCAAATCCTTTGGCTTTAGAGAATAAGGCTTTACCATCAGAAAAGAGGGGAAAAACCCTAGTTTGTAGAGAGTTTGGAGACCAAAACCCTACGGAGCGGTAATTAGGGTTGGCGCTCAAAAGTCTTTTATTCGAGGGGAGGAGCCAGAATCGAGCAATCCTGCAATTCAGTGGAATGATAGAAGAAGTAGTCAGAATAATCTTCCTTTTATTTTCTAATCTTTTCTTGCTCAAAATCTGAGAGTGCATGATTTTTCGGGAACCGTACCATTACCACCTAAAATCTGGTACTTTTAGTACCGAAAAAGGGTAAAAATATTACTGTTTCAATACTTTTAGATTTCCATACGGAAGCAATAATTATACCAAAACTACGGGATTTGATATAACCGATAACTTAAATGAGACCCTAAAAATACTAAAATCTTTAATATGTTAATGCTTTGCTGATTAATCAGCAAGCCCTAATAAAAATTAATAATGATTGATAAATTAATACCTAATAGTTGATATAGGCTAAGACGTATTTTCAATGGGTTTTAGGAAATCAGAAGTCAGAAGTAATAGGGAGAAGTAATTGATAATTTCTGTTAAATGCAGCATATTTTATACATAATGATGTACAAATTTGAAAAGTGAAAGTATTGTAAAATTTGCATCTTCCCTGCTCAATGTATACTTCATAACATTGAAAAATGTTGTAATTAACTTTATTTTTTATGATTGGAGATATGTATATTTTTCGTAAGCATTCAGCTATTAGCTGTCAGCTTTCAGCAATAAGATGTCAACCTTAAAGAGGAGATTTAAACGAATATATACTTAGAAACTTAATTTTGTAGTTCAGATAAAATTTCTGATTGATCGGGAACTGTATCATAAAGCTTTTATCAAAAACTAAAAGCACTCTTTTGATGGCTTATAGCTGACTGCTGAATGCGAGCGCATTCCGGAGAAAATGCTGACTATTTTTTCTATAATTAAGGTTTAAATTGTATACTTTAAATAAATAGATATTCTGTAATAATCAGAACATTAAAATACCAATAGTTAAAATTTCTTTGAGAAATTATAGAAGAACAATATAACAGTATTAATGTTACAGTAGGGGCTATTTTTATCTCAAGAGTTAATCATAATCAAATTAATTTAGATCAATAAACAAAATTAGTCAAGTCAAGTAGTAAATAAAATAGGTCGATACTACTAGCCTTTCCCGTCATAATCACCATTACCATTTCCAACCAAAAAATTTAATTCCAATTTTCCATGAAAAACAACGAAATATATATAACTAAAAATACCTTTGCTATTACAACTCCTCTTTACTACGTCAACGATTTACCACATATAGGTAGTGCTTATACCACTATTGCTGCTGATACGATATCTCGTTTTCAAAGACTACAGGGTAAATCAGTGCTAATGATTACTGGTACAGATGAGCATGGCCAGAAAATTCAAAGAACTGCTCAAAAGAAAGGAAGAACTCCGAAAGAACACTGTGACTTAGTAGTTAAAGGATTTGAGTCTCTTTGGGAATTATTAAATATAAAGTATGACCGTTTTAGTCGTACTACTGCATCTAACCATGAACAAATTGTCAAAGAATTTTTCCAAAGAGTTTACGCTAAAGGTGACATCTACTTGAGTCAGCAACAAGGATGGTATTGCGTATCCTGTGAAGAATTTAAAGAAGAGCGCGAACTTCTAAAGGATAAACGTTGTCCTATTCACACGAACCAGAAAGTAGAATGGCGCGATGAGCAAAACTACTTCTTTCGTCTCTCCAAGTATCAGGAGCAACTACAAGCTTTTTATAAAGAAAAGCCAGAGTTTATTCTACCCGAAAGCCGTCGGAATGAAGTCTTAAGTTTTGTGAATCAAGGATTACAAGATTTTTCCATCTCCAGAGTTAATGTGGATTGGGGTTTTCAATTACCTATAGACGCCAATCATACCATATATGTTTGGTTTGATGCTCTCTTGGGTTATATTACAGCTCTTTTAGATTCTGATGATGAACCTACCCTTGAGAATGCTTTATCAAAATGGTGGCCGATTAATCTGCACTTAATAGGAAAAGACATATTACGTTTCCATGCGGTTTATTGGCCAGCAATGCTAATGTCAGCAGATTTACCTCTGCCTGACCGGGTATTTGGACATGGGTTTTTGACCAAAGACGGTAAGAAGATGGGTAAATCATTAGGTAATACTTTAGATCCTGTTGAGTTAATAGAAAAGTACGGGTCTGATGCGGTTCGTTACTATTTTCTCAAAGAAATCGAATTTGGAGTTGATGGTGATTTTAGTGAAACCCGATTTATTAATGTGTTAAATGCTGATTTAGCAAATGACTTAGGGAATTTACTAAATCGTACCCTAAAAATGGCTCATAAATACTTTAATGGTCAAATTCCTAATATTAATGGTGAGAAAATAGAGGTTTCTCATCCACTTAAAAGAATAGGTATTAGTTTGGGGGAAGAAGTTACTCAAGCTTATGCTTATTTAGCTTTTAGTGAAGTTTGTGAAGCTATATTGGTTTTAGTTAGAAGCTGCAATAAATATGTAGATGAAACGGCTCCGTGGAGTTTATATAAACAGGGTAAATTAGAGACTCTAGCAGAGGTTTTATATTCTGTGTTGGAGTCGGTAAGATTAGCAGCTTATCTTTTATCTCCAATTGTTCCTAATATCAGCAATGCTATCTATCGGCAATTAGGTTTTTCCAATGATTTTAATGATAAATCAGCAATTAATAGTTCAGAAAATTTTGTTGCTCAAATAAGTTGGGGCGTTCTACCAGAAAATCAAATATTCGGAAAACCTGAACCTGTTTTTCAAAGACTAGAAATGACCAATGGATAATGGATAATTAACAATTAATAATTAATTCCCAAAAGATTAAAGTCTTTCCTTTTAAGGAGAAAAAGAAATCAGATTTCGGCCTGGGTTCAACTATCTTGCTTTCAACCAGAGGTAATGATCTATTAATGATAGAAACTGTTACTTAAAAAGCATAGAACTACTATTTTTTTCAAATTAAATACTTTCTTTTTTTTCTGAAAAACTATTTTGAATTAAATTTCTTTATTTAATAAAAAACTGAGGTTAAAAACCATGTTGAATCATCAACAAATACAAATAGAGTGTCATGAAATATTTACACCAGAACAAGTTCTAGAAAATCGTGGAAAAGTAGCTATTTTTATTGATGGCTCGAATTTATTTTATGCTGCTTTGCAGTTAGGAATAGAGATAGATTATACAAAACTTCTTTCCCGTCTTACAGGAGGTTCTCGTCTCCTACGTTCTTTTTTCTACACTGGAGTAGATCGTACTAATGAAAAACAACAAGGTTTTTTATTATGGATGCGTCGTAATGGTTATCGAGTCATTTCTAAAGATTTAGTACAATTACCAGATGGTTCTAAAAAAGCTAATCTAGATGTAGAAATTGCTGTTGATATGATGGCTTTAGTTGGCTCTTATGATACTGCTATATTAGTTAGTGGAGATGGAGATTTAGCTTATGCTGTAGATGCTGTTAGTTATCGAGGTGTTAGGGTTGAAGTTGTTAGTTTGAGGGCTATGACTAGCGATAGTTTGATTAATGTTTCTGACCGTTATATAGACTTGGAACAAATTAAGGAAGATATTCAAAAAACTTCTAAATCTCCTTGTTATACTTATCGTCCTCTATCAGCTATCGGCTTAATGGATGAACATGATTAAGGGTCATTTGAGTTATCAGTTAGCCTCCTGGGTCGGAGCTGCGCTAACAGTTATCAGTTGAGAGTAGAGAGTGAACCTCCGGCTTTAGTCGGAGGCTTGAAATACTGAGTTAAGTGTTTTTTGATCCCCTATCCAAGGGGAGGCTTTATACCTAATTTTTTGGTAATATTTTGGTCTAATTAATTTAGCAACTTTATCAATTTTTAGAACAATAATTAATTTCAAATTGGTTTAAATTTTGTTTGGTTTAATAGATTAATACCTGAAGTATTTTGCCTAAGTTTGATAACCATTTAGTTAAAAGGAAATTGCAGAAAAATTAAATATTAGTTAACTATAAGGAAAGTTGGAAAAAGTGAGCATTATTCAAGTGAAAACTAGAAAAATTTATGCTGACGAGCAAAAACTTTCCTTAGATCAGGTTGTATTAATTAACTAGGGTTTGCCTATGGAAATCTGAAAGGATTTTTAGGTAGGGAAAAAGTATCAGTTTTTAGGTCACAAAGGTAAATCAAAAAGTTAGCATAAGAAGGCTCACGCTTAACAGAAAGATTAAAAGAAAATTCTTCTGTACGGACGTTGCATGGAACGTCCGTACGACTTCCTACCAACTGCAAAAAGACTTTTTCAGGAAACTCTAACTACAAAAAAAGACCCACGGGAGCTTTCCGGCTCACACTGATAAAATTTAATTATTAAATATGTACTTCTTATGATGGGAATCTGCTGTAATTTATTAATATTTAGATGACTTAAATTATTAGCCAAAGATTTTAATCCTTGGCAAGTTTGGTGAGGTTTGTCATCCACTGATGTAAGGTATGAAAAATAATCCTATTGCTGATAGCTGAGGTAGCTAATAGCTGAATGCTTACTAATATACTTTTTATGACACCACAAAATAATTATTTTTTTCATTCAAAAAAATTATCAATTCTTTTATTAATTTTAGTAATTTTGCTTTTAGGAGGAACTGCTTGTAATCAAAATAATCAAAGTCAAGAAAACATTTCTGAACAAGCTGTTTCTAGTGAAACAACAGAAAGTGATTTAATCTTAAATGACGTTACTCTTGAGGAAGCATCTGAAACAGGTCAAATGTTATGGAGGGTAAAATCTAAACAAGCTTCATATCTACAAGATAAAGAATTAGTGAGAGTAGCTAAACCTGAAGGTGAATTATTTCGAGATGGAAAATTAGCTTATAAAATTACCGCATTGCAAGGAGAAGTATATCAAGATGCAAATAAAATTCTACTTATAGACGAAATACAAGTCGATGATATTCAAAATAAAATAGTTATTAAAGGACAACAATTAGAATGGTTAACTAAATCAGGAATTATTATTGTTCGTAACAATATAACAGGTAGTAATGAACAGATACAAGCATCAGCTAAAATGGCAAAAATTATTACTCTAGAAAAAAGAATAGAGTTTTATGGTCAAGTAGCAGCTATGTTTAAAGAACCTGTAATTAAAATCAAAACAGACGAATTATTTTGGCATATAGAACCGAAAAAATTGATTGCTAATCAACCAGTAAAAATAGAAGAATTGAAAGATAAAGAAGTGGTTGGCACTGCTTATAGTGATGAATCAGAATTGAATTTAAAAAGTCAAATAGTTACTCTCAAGAAAAATATACAGTTGCTCCGAACGAATCCAAAATTACAAATAAGTAGCGATTTAATTACTTGGAATATTCCCGAAAATTTGGTTGATTCACCAGGAGCTATCACAGTATTAGAACAAGAAGAAAAAGTCGTTTTACAAGGAAATAAAGGTATAGGAAACTTTCAAAAAAATACTTTTATTTTATCAGGAGATGTGATTGGTGTTGGGCAAAAAAATCAATCTCAATTTAATAGTGATCGCCTAACTTGGTATGTTAATAATCAAACTTTTGAAGCGGAAGGTAATGTCTTTTATCGTCAAGTCGATCCACCATTTAATGTTAGAGGTCCAAAAGCAGTAGGGCAACTAAAAAATGAGACAATTATTATTCAAGGTGGTAATAGTAATGTAGTGACAGAAATTATTCCTTAATGAAGGAAGAAGGAAGAAGGAAGAAGGAAGAGGGAAGAGGGAAGAGGGAAGAATTTTCCCTTGATTTTTTTTGGTTGATCCATTTTGTCTGTACATGGCGTTTACAAATAGATACTTCATTTGCATAAATCTTGTGAATATGATTATATAATCTAATATTCTAGAAACTTTAGAAACTATAGCTAAATAGTTGATAGTTTGTTATTATTAAATCCGCTAGTATTGGTAGAATTAAAGACCGTAGGGATTTGGTCTCCCAACCCTCTAGAAACTAGAAATTTTTGCTCTTTTCTAATGGTAGAACCTTAATTCTCCAAAGAAAGCGAATTTGATATAACTGCAGTTTTCTAGATTAGACTAAATAACAACTTGATAAAAAGGAGAAGTTAGTAACCAATGGCTACTTATTACTTATAAAGTACAACTAATCAAAGGCAAGAAAAAGCAACCCCCAGAAATTCATGTTACCATCGAAGTTGATGAGGATACATACATACTTGATGCAGTAGAAGACGCTCATCCAGACCTAGAATTTCCTTCTTCTTGTCGTGCAGGTTCTTGTTCTAGCTGTGCTGCAAGAATAACGTCAGGAAAAGTCGATCAAGAAGACCAAAACTTCTTAGACTACCAGTAGGTAGAAAAGGGGTGGGTATTATTGTGTGTAGCAAAGCCAAAATCTGATTGTGTGATTAAGACTCACCAAGAAGTTTATTTAGTTTAATATCACTGGTAAATAATTGTTGTAGGGACTTCTCATAAAAAGTCTCTATTGGGTTTCTGCATAATAAAATATTTTTGACTAGAATATTAAAGTTTCAATGTCTCCCCTTTGATAAGAATAAAATACAACTGCCATAACAAATACTGAAATGACTCCAGGATGTTTTCAGTAAATGGGTACTTACGCAGCGACCCTAGATATGGTGCTTAAAACTCTAGCGCCATAGTTTTTTAACTCTATATATACTACCTTGGCGTAAGTCCTGTAGATGGGGACTTAGGCATGATTAACGAGCTTTAGGAATTTGAGATTGCTTTCCGTTCCGGAATGCTATCCATTCATGTCGCGGAGCGAAACTCTGTCGTTTGCGCTGCGCTGGCGCTGCGCTTTTCATGTCGCGTAGCGTTTTATGTCGGCTCAAGCGCCGAAAACGCAATGACAAAATTGCGTTGGGCATGGGTAAGTCCTGTAGATGTTAATTTTTTTATAGTCTTAATATCAAAGAACAAGTTGTGAAAAAATATTCCCTACAAACACCCCATAGTGGCTATCACTGGGATGGTAGCGATCGCCGTTTTTTTGAAGGTTGGTATTACCGAGTTACCTTGCCAGAAGAAAAACAAACTTTCGCTTTCATGTATTCTATCGAAGACCCGACTGGTGGTAAACCTTATAGTGGTGGTGGCGCTCAAATTCTCGGTCCAAATGATGAATATCTCTGTCGTACTTTCCCAGATGTGAAAAAATTTTGGGCAACTCCAGAGGTTCTGGAATTAGGTCATTGGGGAGAAACAAATTTAACAGGTTCAGTTGGTTATTTAGAGCCAAAAGTATTTGAGGAGCAAATAAAACAAGGATATCAAGCTACTGCTACTTGGAATCAAGGAGTTCTTTTCGATCCAGGAACGAATAATTATTGTCGTTGGCAATATGAAATACAATCTATATATGGTTGGGGAAATCCTGATACCATACAACAATCAACGGCAGGTTGGGTATCATTTTTACCAATTTTTGAGCCTGGATGGCAAATATTGATGGCTCATGGTTTGGCTACTGGTTGGATAGAATGGAATGAGCATATCTACAAGTTTACTAATGCACCAGCGTATAGTGAAAAAAATTGGGGTGGTGCTTTTCCGAAAAAGTGGTTTTGGATAAACTGCAACAGTTTCTATTACGAATCAGATTTAGCTTTAACTGCTGGGGGTGGTAAGCGAGGAGTATTGTGGTGGATGGAAGAGGTAGCAATGGTGGGTGTTCATTACCAAGGGAAATTTTATGAGTTTGTACCGTGGAACTCTGAGGTACATTGGCAAATTCAACCTTGGGGAGAATGGCAAATACAGGCCAAAAATGATTTATTTGAGGTAGAGTTGACTGCAACTACAAATTGTTCTGGTACACCTCTACGGGCACCTTCAGAACAGGGGTTAATATTTTTGTGTCGAGATACTATGCGGGGTAATTTAACTTTGAAGTTAAGAGAGCTTAGGGATGGTTATTCAAAGTTAATTTTGGAAGCCCGTAGTGATTTATGTGGTGTAGAAGTAGGTGGAGAGTCTTGGGAGCAACCTTGGGTTAAGTAGGGTTTGTGTCTCTTCAGTCTTTTTTAAGGAGCGGAGAAGTGGGGGATTTAATAATGGATAATTAGGAAGAGGATTGAATAAAAGGAAAAAATTTATTTTTTTCTCCTTTAAAGGGGAGGGTTCAAGGCACGAATTATTTAATTGTTTAATTATTAATTCTTCGGTATTTTTTTGCTCAACTTTTGTCGAAAATGCTCAGGACTTACGCAAAGGTACTGTATACAGAGTTAAAAAACTATTGTAACCTAGTTTTAAGAAGTATATCTAGGGTCGCTGCGTAAGTCCTGATGGTAAATTTTTGATTTTTCAGGAAATGTACATTAATAGCTGAAAATCAGGTAATTTTTCCCGGTAATATTATTTGGTGGGTTATTTCAGTTATCAGTTATATAGAATCCGGTTACAAGTGTGTATGTTCATAATTTTATCTACACTTCAATCTCCCCATCTCCCACAACTATATAAAGAGTATTCAACCGGATTTTATATTACAGTGGACTCCAGTTTGGTGAGATACATCCACACGAACTTTCCTACGGAATGCTTTGCAAACGCTAACAGCTATTAGCGATTGTTTTTAGTTGCGCTATAAAAACTTTATTTAAACTATTTTCAATTAGGTAGCCTCTTATAGAAGCCCAACTTAAATATTACTACAAAAGTAGAGTGTTGTTGCTGATAACTAAAAGCTAATAGCTTAATGCTTACATCAATAATTTGTGAAAAAAGACCGTAGGGGTTTGGTTTCCAAATTCCATTTTTGCTATGTTTTGAAAACCAAGCTCCTAGAATAAAATATTAAAACCTATTTAGGATTGCTATATTATGGTTAAAATTATTCAAGACCAGGATATTACTTTAGAATAATTGCCAGAAAAATTCTGACTTCAACTAACAACTAATAGTCAATTTTTTGGGGAATGGCAAAATAATTTACCTTCTTTAACTGATGAAGAAAAACGCAGTTGAGAAAGAGTTAGAAGTAACTATTTTAACTTAGTTAATCGTCGCCCTTTATTGGAAGAGGGAGTCAAATTGGTTATTTTAGTGCCTTTACTAGATTTAGCTGGATTTTTTCAACTTCCCTTTTCCATAACAACTGAAACTTCTGATAAAGATCATGATGTAATTGTTAGAGGTAGAATAGATCTTTTAGTTCTACAAGAGAAATTGTGGATATTAGTAATTGAATCTAAAAAGACGAAATTTAATGTTACGGCAGGTCTACCTCAAGTTCTAGTTTATATGTTGAAAAACTGCCAATAATATTGCCCAAAGTTTGGTTTTTTGCTTAATGGTGAAAACTTTGTTTTTGTTAAACCTCAAAAAGCAAATGTTCCTATATATATATAGTCGTTCTTATCCTTTTTCTATTGATAGAGAAAATGAATTAGAGCAAGTTTTAGCAGCTCTCAAAATATTGGTAATTTAAGTTATTAGTTATCAATTAATGGTTAATAAATTTAGCGGTCTTTAGATGACTTAAGCTTTTAGCCAAGGATTTAAATCCTTGGGGAGCCTTGTGGAAATTTTGGAAAGCTAATTAGGATTTTTGGCAGTCAAATTCAACTTTCATTTGGAGGCATATCTTTGTTATTAAATCCCTGAATTATTGTTTGTATAGCTAAAGAAATTAAACCTAGAGTAACCATTGCACAGACACAGGCAACAAAAGCAATAAATGCTACTACTAAAGTACGAACAGCAACAGAAATATTCACCACCAAAAAATTATCAGAAATAATAGGTTTACTAGCAAACTTATCAGCAATAGATTGCATTAATAAATATATCAGTATTGCTAATCCACCAGAAATTGTCGCACTGGCTAAACATTGTAAAGGGTTGACTTTAGGAGTAGTTTTTTCGTTAGGTTTGGAATTGGAATTTGTCATTTTACTTATTAATTATCAGTTTAAATTGAAAAAAATTCGTAAGCTTTTAGCTAGCATCCTGGGTCGGAACTGCGTAATTCAGCAATAAAATCCTATGTTTGAAAGATAGCTTTTAAGTGAATATAGAATTTAGAGCTGACTTTTATAGTCAAATTTTTCTAAATTAATAAAGCTTTTATCACTCAGTAAAAGCAATAGTTAATAGTTGATGTTTGACGGCTGAATGCTTACAAAAATTCTAATTATGAATTAGATTTTGCCGTTAATTTATTGACAAAATTTTGATATTCTAAAGATTTTAATCCCTCCTGTAAAGTTGCTAATATTTGAGCTAAATCTCCTGTAATTAAAGCTGTTATATTTAACCAGAATCCAGGAAAAGATTCACTACAAATAATACCTTTTTCATTGGGTTTAATTGAAATATATTTGCCTTTTTTTAACCGAAACCAATCAAATTCTCCATCATAAACTCGTCAAACTAAATATTCTTGAACTTGATTACGTCGGTAAACTTTTAATTTGTCATGTAGGTCAATAGAAGTGGTACTAGCTGATATTTCTACAATTAATTCTGGCGCACCTTCTACATAGCCATCTTTGCTAATTGTAGATTGTCCATTTTCCAAAACTCTGAGTAAAGCATCAGGTTGAAATTCATTATCAGCATCAAGACGTACTGTACAATTATCTCCTACTTCAATTCCTGATGTGGCTAGCCAGTATGTGCCTAAACAAGCCATAATAAGAGCATGAGGATTACCATGTTGTCTAATTCGTAATGCTGATGCGATATAAACTATTCCTTCAATTAATTCAGCTTTTTTAACATGAGGCATTTGTTCATAACGCTCTTCAAATTCAAAGCACGTTAGTCGGTCTCCATTTTCCAGGGGTGGAATTGTTTTTTGGGGTCTTAATATAGTTTGAGACATGGCAATTTCAGTTATCAGTTATCAGTTATCAGTTATCAGCTTTTTGACTTATACCATTTCTCCATGAAGTTGCGCTTAATAAAAGCAGGACTTACACAAAGGTACTATATATAGTGTATCGGTGCGTTGTGCGTTGTGCGCTAACATACCCTACTGGACCGTTTCATAATGGTGCATTAGGAAGACACCGTAGGGGCGGGTTTTACCGTAGGGACGTTGCATAACAAAAATGCGCTTCATGTCGCGCAGCGATACGTCCCTACAACGAGTTTTACAAGTCAACTAGATAAACCCGCCCCCAGTGATATAAGCCAACGTTTCCGGGGCGGGTTTATATAAATCCTAGAAATCTATGAAAATTTCCGATCAAACCCGCCCCTACCTATTGCACCATTTTAGA